>CAZTKU010000122.1:0-9052 GCA_964614245.1 uncultured Ignavibacteriaceae bacterium | reverse complement strand
AACGTGGTGCGGGAAGTCACCCCCGACTCACCGTTGCGGGAAGACCTCGGTGAACGCACGGATCACTGCGACTATCCGGACGGGAAGGTTGTCTTGCTGGGCTTTCCAGATCGGCATGTAAACCACAGTTGTGATCCGAACGCCTACGTGCGGTACACGAAGAGCCATTGCTACCTTGTGGCGCGTCGGAGCATTGAAGTGGGCGAGGAAATTACCTGCGACTACAATATTAACATCACAGGGGGTACTTCATGGCAATGCAATTGCCGTTCTGCCCGCTGCCGGGGTGAGACGATTGGTGACTTCTTTCGGCTTCCGATCGAGATCCAGCGCGAGTATCGCCCCTTGCTCGCCGACTGGTTCGTACGGCGCAACCATAGACTCCTGGCGGCACTCGATGATTGATTTCCAAATAGGTCTATGTTACGAAGTAACATTGACGGACAAATCCAAGTTGCGATTTCGATTTATGGGCCAAAATGAAATGGGCCTAATGACGATCAAATGTCCGCCGGCGTCAGAACAAACGACAACGTTTGAAGAACTGACGCGCACAGGATATCTTCAAATCAAGGAGGTGCCATGTGAAGGAGCAGCCGAGGGGCGCAATCTCTCGGCGACTGCGAATACGCAATGCGCCCTAACTCGACCAGTCTTAGCATTGACAATGCTCACGTGAAGTGGCGAATTGTAAAGTAACAATCACAGCAAGAAATGAAAGGAACTACAATGAAGCCATACCGTTATCTCCTCTTAGCGCTCTTGCAGTCGGTGTTTGTCCTCACGGTGCTCGTCCTGGTTTCGGGACCCGAGGCTGCGGCACAGGGCATGCCTGCGCTGGTAGCCAAGCCATACCCCGGGGCGGTGCCGGAACATACGAAGGCCGGGAAGCACGCGCGCTGCGGCGACAACGAAAATACCTACTGCTTTCTGACCCGGGACCCGGTTGATAAGGTCAGGGCGTTCTATGCCCAGGAAGGCATCAGGCTGGAATCCATCGCTGCCAAAGCGGTGGCGAAGATTGGCGGGGGTCGCTCCAATTTCGAGCTGGCTTTGCGCTATCAATTGTCTGACAAGCTGATCGGCACGCTGCTCGTGGCGCCGGTGGAGTTCTACCAGACTAAAGGTTCGGACGACACGCCCTCGTATTTCAACGGTGTTGCTGTCATGACGGGGTCGCAGAGGGTCCAGCTACAAGAAGACGCGAAGGGCCGGCAAGCCGTGATCGACGATGAGGTGCTGGGGCCCCTTGCGCTGAGCCCAGAAACGAAACCCTTTGTGGCGATCTATGGCAACGTCTATCTGGATCCGGCCCAGCTCGTTTCCCATTACAACCGGCACCTGGCCATGCTGAGCGGATTTTTCAGGAACGTAGATGGCAACTCCGTGGCGCAGCAGAAACGCGAGGAGATGCGCCTGCGCCTGACCACGCCGGTCGCCGCGAGCGGATCCAGCGAGGATGAGCTGGATGCGAGGCGCGACGCCATGAGAAAGGAGCTCAGGGAGATCTGGGCCCGCAAGACCGATAAGCGGCGCCAGTATCAGATGGTTGAACTGAAAGCGGCGCAGATGCGGGCCGCCGGCGACAAGGATGCCCGGAAGAAAATTCAGCCCGAACTGGATCAGATCATGATGGGCGACCCAGAACTGGCCGCCTGGAAGAAGCGTTCGGATGCCCTGGAGCAGCAGGCGAAAGAGGTACGCGCGAAGGAACCGGCGCAACAGGGAGGGCTGGGCAATCGCGAGCTCCGGAACGAAGATGTGGCGGCGTTTCTGCAGACGCTGGAGAAAGAGGTGTATTACACGCGCATCCTGATTCACGCATCGGAGGGGCGGCGCGTCAAGCGCGATGCCGCGACGGTGCAGGGCGAATGGAAGAGCGTCGCCCGCACCTTTGGCGAGTGAGAAGACCATATATGAAGAGGAGTAGATGGATTATCTACTTTCTCGTCAATTCTCGTGGCATGCACGCCGCGGTGGCGAAGCAGAGATCGTGTAGTGTACGCCCCGAACATTTGATCGCCGCAGCTTCCTGTCCGCCGTGACTACGCGATTTGTGCGCCTGCCGTTTTGCTGGCGGGATCTTATGGCGGAAGCTCCGGTCCGTTAGGGCGCGGCCGGTGAGATCATGAACACACAAGAACTCAACAGAATCATACAGTCATTTGTCGCTAGCGAGTCTATTAGTGCATCTACCCTAAGAAGTCAAGGTGCTAAAGGTGTTGTCGCAAGCGCTCGCCATTACTTGGCAGGACTGGACCTTCGACTATTTGCCGTTTCTAATCGGACAGATTTCGCCCGCCAGCTCGACAAATGTACTAGTTCGTTGCAGAGACGTTTTCCCGCAGGTGCAAGAAATTGGGGAGCTGCTCGGAAGGCAATGAACGTTTTCTTGCGGAATTCATACTACAACCAATTCTTGTGTAGTCGCTTCAATCTTCATCTTGCAGTTGCTTTCTACGAAGTCCCCTTGGACTCCATCGTCGCAAGCGAGTTGCGTAAACTCGACAAGGGCAAAGTTTTGCCAAAGTGGCAAGGCATAAAGTACCTCCACAAACATACCAATGCCGTCTATCAGAGCTTTCTCGGTCAACTCGCCGTCCAATTCGCGATCGACCGAGTTCATCTCGATGTAATCCTGTGGCAGAAACTTGGCGTCACCCTAACCAGCGGCTCCCCGAAGGGGTCCTTCTGCCGAAGGCATTCCTCCGGAAGCACAAGCTGATGCCGTCTAGAAACGTGAGGGGAGAGGTGGAATGAACGTCCCGTGAAAAGCACGGGGCAAATGAGCAATGCGCCGACATGGTCAGTCTGCGATTTCAATCACGCAATACTTATGTTCGAGGAGGAAATCATGAACAAACGTGCAGGAATGTTCTGTCTGCTTTTGGTGGTATTGTTGGCGGTCGTGGCAGCGGCGCAGCCGCAGCGCGCGCCGATTACAGCGATCAAGGCCGGTCGGCTCATTGACCCGGAAACCGGGACAGCGGCCATCAACCAGGTGATCCTCATCGAGGGCGAGAAGATCAAGGCGGTCGGTCCGAATCTCGCCATCCCCGCCGGTGCGACGGTCTTTGATCTGTCGAAGCTCACGGTGCTGCCCGGTCTCGTTGATGCGCACACGCACATGGCGATAACTTACAAAGAGCAGCCGGAGAACAATTACTACTATCTCACGTACATTATGGAGTCGACCCCGTTGCGCGCCATCCAGGCCGCGTCTAACGGCATTCAGCTCCTCAACTCGGGCTTCACCGTCGTTCGTGACGTCGGCAACAACGCGCTCTACGCCGATGCGGCACTGCGGCAGGCAATCGAGCAAGGTTGGCTGCCGGGCCCCACGGTGATCCCGTCAGGACCGATGATCGGCAGCACGGGCGGGCAGTTCTGGCCGACGCCGGAGATGTACAAGGACCACAACATCATGTTCCCTGAGTACATTGACGCAAACAGCCCGGACGAAATTGTCCGCGCAATCCGTGAGAACATGCTGTTCGGCGCGAAGACGATCAAGCTGTGCATTGACTGCAAGCCGTGGGGCTATTCGGTTGAAGACATCAAGCTGGCCATCAGCGAGGCCGCGAAGGGCGGCTGCCTGGTCGAGGGGCATGTGCAGACCGCCGATGGAGCGCAGCGCTCCATCGATGCGGGGATCCACATGATTGCGCACGGAAACGCGCTGACTCCGGAACACCACCAGCAGATGGCCGCAAAAGGGATCTTTCTGGGCGGAACCGATACGCCTTTTATGCCTTACCGGGGGAGCGAACAGGCGTTCAAACGGACGGTCGCGAATCTTCGCGACGCTTGGGAGAAGAAGGTGCTGCTGACCTTCTCGACCGACCTCGACTACTGGAATGAGCGGATGAAGAACGAGAAGACCGGCGAGTGGCTGACCCGCGGCGACATGACAATCGCCTTCCTCGAAACTTGGAAGGCGGCCGGCATCCCTCAGGCCGACATCCTCCGCGCGATGACGATCAATGGCTACAAAGCCGCCGACATCATCAAGGAGCGCGGTCCGATCAAGCCGGGCTTCTACGCCGATCTGATCGCGGTGACGGGCGACCCGCTCACCGATATCGACGCGTTGCGCAACGTGCAGTTCGTGATGAAGAACGGGATGGTGTTCAAAAAGGATGGCATGATGACGCCGGAGAAGTTTTTCCACCCCGGCCCGGTCAGGATGCCAAGCGGGAGGTGGACTCGATAATCCTGCTTGTTTACCCCGATGTTCTAGATCGGGGGCCCGCTTCGCGGGCCGTCCTCAGAAATGACGTGTGGTGCCCGCCCGAACGGCCGTTCTCAGCTCTATAATCGTTCGGTCGGGCGGGTCCGCCCAAGCCGGCAGGGCGCCTCGCGCCTGGCGGTTTCCTGTGACTCGACTCAGGGACATGCACCCTGGTCTGCCTGTGGGTGAGGCGCACGGAAAGTTTTGTGCCGGAGAACCTCATCATTGCCGACCGCGAAGAGTTGCTCGCACTCGATGACCGCCCCGTAAAAAGCACGGGGTAAATGGGTACGTTAAGCATGGCGTGCAGAGGTCTTGGTTCTTAATAATAAACTTCTCAGCATGAACTTGTTTCGTTTTGTGCATACTGGAAATTATCGGCGCCGCAGCTTATTTGTCCGCCATCTTTTTGGCGGAGCGGCCATCCGTTAGCGGCCACTACCACGTAAGGGATCGCAATGTCACGTCTCTCTCTTATTTTCATGTTGTTGTTTTGTTCGTGCTCTTCGCAAAACTATTCTACCACTTGCGGATTCAGTCCTGGTGTTCCGAGCACTATCAAGATTTCAATTGTCCACATAGTAAATGATTACTACAGGAATACGGTCACAATTTGTGGAATTGCCACTGATTCATCAGATGGTGCGCCTATATTTGGCCTCAATGCTTTGCTATTGAAATCTGATAGGGGTACAGTTACTGATTCGAGCGGAAGATTTTGTCTTGACAGAATTCGCAATAGCGATTCTTTGTCATTTTCTTTCGTAGGCTTCCATAGGAAAGTACTTTCATCATCCAAAATATTGGACGCTATAAACACATCTTCGGGAAGAGTCGTTGCATTTTGAAAGTAGAATGCAAAGTGCCCGTTAACAAGTCGCTCCCCGACAAACAGCGTCGGGGCAGGCCCGTCAAAAATCATGACGGGCAGGCAAGCTGACGGCTGAAGTGTGGGTAGCTTCTATCAATGCACAGAAAAATGAATTCTTATTGTCCAGCGCGCCGCATATGTAGAACGGATTTCGTGCGGTGGGTAATTCAAACGGGGGTACGCCGCAGCTTATTTACCCCGCATGCTTTAAGCGGGGGCTCCTGTCCGTTAGGATCTGCAAATTTATTTGGAGGAGACTTATGAAAGCAATTATCCACACAAGATATGGTTCACCGGATGTTCTTCAGCTCAAAGAGGTAGAAAAACCTGCTCCCAAGGACAATGAAGTGTTGGTAAAAGTTCATGCGGCGTCCGCAAATGCAGGTGACTGGCATCTCCTGAGAGGTAAACCATTCTTGATCCGCCTGATGGGCTATGGGCTTCTAAAACCAAAGAACAAGATACTCGGATCTGACATAGCGGGGCGGGTTGAAGCGGTTGGCAAAAACGTCAAGCAGTTTCAGTCAGGTGATGCGGTATTCGGGGACATATCCGGGTGTGGTTTTGGCGCTTTTGCCGAGTATGTATGCGTTCCTGAAAATGCATTAGCGTTGAAACCGGCCAATATATCATTCGAGGAAGCAGCAGCTGTACCTTTGGCATCAGTCACTGCCTTGCAGGCTCTTCGCGATAAAGGACACATTCACCCAGGGAAAAAGGTTTTGATTAACGGTGCGTCTGGTGGTGTGGGTACATTTGCGGTGCAGATTGCCAAATCGTTCGGGGCTGAAGTCACTGCTGTGTGCAGCACGGGCAAAATGGACATGGTACGTTCGATTGGTGCGAACCAGGTCATTGATTACACTCAAGAAGATTTCACCCAAAATGGACAGCAGTATGACCTGATTCTTGCGGCTAACGGATATCATCCGATTTCAGATTACAAGCGTGCATTAAGTCCCAAGGGAATTTATGTCATGACTGGAGGTTCCATGACGCAACTGTTCCAGGCAATACTTCTGGGCCCCTGGATCTCAATGACCGGGAGTAAGAAACTGGGTGCCCTGTTTGCGCAACCAAACCAAAAGGATTTGCCTTTTTTAAAAGAGCTCCTTGAAGCTGGCAAAGTAAAACCCGTTATCGATAGACGTTACCCTTTAAGTGCAGTTCCTGACGCTCTCCGGTATCTGGAAGAAGGACACGCCCGAGGAAAAGTGGTTATAACTTTGGAACATAATAACAAAACCTAACAACCCCATCAACCCGACACGGCGCTTCGCGGCTCACGAACGGGCGCCCAGAACCAACATTCATGGCGTCTCAAAGGCGTCTTTTGTGGAAGTGCGCGCCGCGCGGGTTATGTGGAGCGCTATGTAAGGAGGAAACAAAAATGAAAATAGTCATCGGCATCGCATTAGCAGTTGCGATCATTGCTTCAGTCTCCCTTTCACTTGCCCAGAAGCTACCGCAAAAAGAGGCAAGAGCTCAAAGCAACATCCTTACGGAAGAGCCTTATTTTTCGATCTTTCTCGAGTCGGATTTGTGCATGGGATATTTGCTTCTCAACGGCCAACTTCTCTACGCTGCGGAGATGGCGCCCGTTAAGCTTGACCTGCCGGTCAATCATTGGATGAGGAAGGGGGAGAATGAGCTGATGATGATGCTCGCGCCCGTTGATGAGCAGGGGAACTTCGGGAAATTTCCCCGAAACATGAAATGTACGATGACCCTGCGGGTCAGGCAGTCAGGGAGCGATTCGAGAGAAAACCTTACTATAGCCGCGCTCAAATTCGCGGCTAAAGATCCGACGGGAATTGAGGGTAACACGCCGGATGGACGATTAGATTCAAAGAATGGATTTGTCCCTGGCAACAAAGGCGATGTTTTGATTGGCAAAGCGAAAAAGGAGCCGTTTGGAGAGGGCGGCGCAATTGTAACCAGAACCATTACACTGCCTGAAGTCGGCCTGCCTGAATGGAAGTTTTTCACGAGCGACAATATCACCAATCTCTCCGGCGTGGATATCGAAGGCCGGTTGGATGAAGTGACGTCCGACAGGTTGAAAAAAGAGTTATTGCCCATTTACCGGAAGATATGGAGCGCGCTGGAGGCCCGCAACGTCGAAGAGGTGCTGCCCCTGTTTGAGGAACGCAATGAAGAAACGGATGCGGCATTCTTCAAGAAGCCGGGCGAAACGGGCAACATGCTGGCCAAGGAGCTTAAGGACAGGGCTTCGGATCCGAACAACAAGCTGTGGCCGATCACGGATGACAACGTTATCATTCAACTCTATGACAACAACAAACTGGTAAGGTTGTCGCAAAATAATGGAAAGCCGCTCCTCTCATTTGATGATGTCACGGGCCACGTAGCATACCACTATGATGTGATTTTCAGGAAATCCGGCAACAAGTGGATTATTACGAGGTAGGGCTTGATATTAGCCGTGGCAGCACGTTTCTAAAACTGTAGAGAAAGAGAGATGGAATGCGACATCATTCCAGCCATGGCCTTGCGTAATGAAATTGACGTCGGCCATGTGGAGCTTGGGCTATTCACGATAGATCAATTGAGAATCATCCACGGCTTCACAGAGCGAGCGCGTCTCGCACTTCATCGTGCGCTCAACAGGCTGAAGGTGGCCGGGCGCGAGTAGTTCTGCGAGTGCCTTGGTCTTGCGAACCCATCAAGAATCCTTGATGGGTTTTTCTGTCTTGTGAGACGAAAGATGAGAGTTGACCTTCCTTGTGGTACGTTCCTCGGAGAACCTGCCTCTATTCCTGGGATTGCGTTCTCAGCGAGAGAGTGCTTGGTCAGATCATGGAGGGGTCGCGCACATCAGCGCAGCGGATCTGATTCGGTTTGCCGGATCGTTGGCTCCGTCGATCCGGATTGACTTTCAGGCCTATAAGGAGTACATTCGCCCTGACCGCAGTGGTCTTTTTTCACTTCTTATGAGTTCTCATTTCGGGTGTAAGAAACTTTCTTTCTCTGTCAAACTACTACAAAGGAGCCGTCATGCATGATTCTTGCAGAGTACGAATGCTTCTCTCTTGCTTGCTGCTGATCAGTGTGCTGGCAGCCGGGCTGCTCTCCGCACAAGAAGCAAGAAAGACGTATACCATCACGGGCACCGTTGTTGATGCGAAAACCTCGGAGGCTCTGGCCGGGGCCAACGTAACGATCAGAGGCACAACGCTCGGTGCTGCGTCGAAACCGGATGGGAAATACACGATCCTGGCGACCCTGCCGCGTGGCACCTATCGAGTTGCCCATTCGTTTGTCGGGTACAGGACGAAAATCCAGGAGGTGCAGTTGGGAGAGGCCGTGATCGTCGAGATAGGCCGCGTTGCTCTCGACGAAGACCCGCTGCAGATCCAAGAAGTCGTTGTGACGGGCACGGGAACGGCAATGGAAAAGGAGCGATTGGGAAACTCGATCGGGACGATAACAAGAACCGCGATTAGCGGGTCGCGTGCGCCGACGGTTGATGCGGCGCTGGTCGGCAAGATTACCGGAGCTCTTGTCCAACAGAACTCCGGAACCCCCGGCGGCGGCGTGTCTGTCCGGTTGCGCGGAACTTCGACGATCTCAGGAAGCGCCGAGCCGCTCTACATTATCGACGGGACGATTGTCGACAACAGCTCAAATGAGATCGTCAATCTCGGCGGATATGTTGGGAACCGTATCGCTGACATTGATCCAAATGACATCGACCGCATCGAGATTGTGAAAGGCGCGGCCGCTGCGGCCCTGTACGGATCTCGCGCAAACAACGGGGTCATCCAGATCTTCACAAAGCGCGGGCAGTTAGGTACGCCGCGGATCACCTACCGGACGCAGGCTAGCACAAGCGAGATCCGAAAGACATACGAAGTCAACCTGTATCCGTACGACAGGCCGCCAACGGACCCATTGCGAAAGTCGGTCATCCGCAGGGATTACCAAAA
>CAZTKU010000121.1:0-9053 GCA_964614245.1 uncultured Ignavibacteriaceae bacterium | reverse complement strand
CCTGGATCGCCTTGAAGACTCGGTCCTGCACGGGCTTCATAAGCTCATTTTGCTTTGTGAACAATTCCCCATTTTGGCCGAATTTCTTATTGCGGAACTCGGCTGTCCGTTGATCGAGCTCGCGAAGCTCGCGTTCAGCCTCGGCTCGTCGCTGCTCAGTCATAATGAGCTTCCGCTTGTCGTAGTCATCGAATTTCTTCTGCCAATCTTGCTGCAGTTTATTCAGCTCGCCTTGCCATTGCACAACAAACGCGTCAAGTTGCTTCTGAGCATCTTGCGCGTCCGGCAACTGCTTCATGATGGCGTCTGTACTTACGTAGCCGATCTTCGCCTGGCCAAGGGCCATCGAACCTACGCTCAGAAGCAGTATTGTGCACAGTGCAATTCGTCTTTTCATGGTTGCTTCCCCTCGCATTCCCTGTCACTCAATGTGGCAATTTCGTGCTTGTCGCGAAAACAGACTCCAAACCGCTTACTTGCCTTTCGCGGGTCCGCCTCTCTTCAAGCGGTCGATGACTTTGTATGTGAGATCCACTCTGGCATCAGCGTAGAGAACGTTTGTGCGATCAAATACGAAAGTGAATCCGTCCTCTTTCGCCACGGTCTCGATGGCCCTTAGGACCCTCTCACGTATCGGGGCAAGCCTCTTCTCTCGCTCGACCGCAGCCTCGCCTGTCCGCGCATCGAGTTTCTGCGCAGCGAATTCCCGCCTCCTCTGGTCAAGTTCCTGCAAGCGTCTTTGCTCCGCCTCCTTCTTGGCCGGAGCCATGACGGTCTCCTGCTTCTGGTAGGCTTCGACCTGCTTCTGGAGGTCGTCGCCCATTTTCTGCACGGAATCCTGCCACGCTTTCACGAGTGTTTCCAGCTCTCTGGACGCCTTCTGCGCCTCCGGCAGCTCTCCCAGGATTTTTTCCGAATCAACAAACGCAGCTCTCGTGGCTTGGGCGACTGAGACGGTGACGCCGAGAGCCAAGCCGACAACTAGACTGATGAAAAATCGATTTTTCTTCACGGTTTCCTCGAACTTGAAAGGTGATGGTGGTTTGTGATTGAAGGCTAATCGCTAAAATGTCTTGCCAAACTGGAAGTGGAACCTCCATCCTGGACGCGGGTCTGCGGGTGTTTGCGCATCGAATCCATAACCATAATCGAACCCCACCAACCCGATCGGATTGATCAACAGACGGACACCGACGCCTGCAGACCGTCTCAGGTCGAGCGGATCTTGAACGGTGTTGTCGAGCCAGACGTTCCCTGCTTCTGCAAATGCGAGCATGTAGATCGGGATAGGGTTAATGGAAAGCGCAAAGCGCAGCTCCGCTGTGTGCTTCATCATCGACTTCCCACCGACAATAGAGCCCTGCCCGGTGCGAGGACCGACGCTGCGATCCTCGTAACCTCGCAGTGGCGTCGTTGAGAATTGACCCAAGCCCGTTCCCCCCATGTAGAAATAGTCTTGCGGCGGGATGAGCGCGTCCTTTTCAAATCCAAAGATGAACCCGATGAGGCTCTGCGCCGTGAAGGAAAGCCGACTGCTACCTGCGATCGGCACGTACCACTCTGCGCTGAAGATATGCTTGTGATAACGAGTGTTGCCCGGCAAGAACGGACCGCCGTTGACCTCCGTCAAGAGCGAAAAACTCGAACCCCGGGTTGGAAAAATGGGGCTGTCCGTGCTGTTGCGGGAGATAACCTGTGTGACGCCAACCTGTGACGTGATTCCCTCGGGGTAGTAGTCACCCCCGACCTTGACGTCGTTGCGTTGGAACCGCAGCGTCCAGTCGCCGCGAAAGAGATAATCGGGCCACTTGAACCGCCGACCGACCCGGATTGAGCCGCCGGTCATCCGCAAATCGTAATAGAAAATCTGCCGCATGTCGAACAGACTGACACCGAACAGGGTGGGAGAGTCGAACATCCATGGTTCCTGGAAACCGATGCTGAACTGCCGAAAGCGGTTTCCTTCCCCGAATTGCCAGTCGAATGTGAGCGTTTGACCGGCTCCGCCGCGAAAAGGCTCAGCAAGCGAAAAATTGTTGAACGCTAAACCCAAGGCACCGTTGAATCCGAATGCACCGCTGTACCCGACGGACATGTTAAACGTGTCGCTCGACTTCTCATCCACAGAGTATTCGAGGTCCACTGTCCCCTTGTCAACATCGAGATTCCGCGTGTCAGGCTTGATTTTCTCCGGATTAAAGTAATTGAGCTGCGACAACTGGCGAGCGCTGCGGATAACGGCCTGCCGGCTGAAGAAATCCCCCGGGCGAGTGAAAAGCTCCCGGCGAATGACCTTTTCATAGGTCTTGCTGTTGCCAGCGATCACGACCTGGCCGATGCGGAATTGACTACGTTCCCGTACGTGAATAGTGATATCCAGGCTGTCGCCGGGAACGCGCGTTTCCTCCGGCTCTGCCTGAAACATGAGATAGCCGGTGTCCATGTAGAGCGAATAGACATCATTTTCTTCTTCGCTTCGGTAGAAGTTCTTATCGAACTTCTCTTTGTCGTAGATTTCACCTTTCTGGAAACCGAGACGCGCAGTAAGGACGTCGGCCGGATACACCGTGTTTCCCTCCCACGTGACATTTCTGATCCGGTACTGGGGGCCTTCGAAGACGTAGAGGTCAATCGCCAGATACTTCTTTGATTGATCGTACCGCAGCGAATCCGCGAGGATGTCGGCGTCCCGAAAACCGTTTTTCCGATAGTAGTTCAGGATCAGCTGCTTGTCCTCCTGATATTTCTTCTTGTCGAACTTGTTGCTTGTCCAGAACTTCCACCACGCTCGTTCGGAGGTTTCCTTCATCGCTCCCTTGAGATCACCGTCATCGAACTGCTTGTTCCCAAAGAACCGGATCTTGTCGACCTTCACCTTGGGCCCCTCTTCGATTTCCACTCTGAGCAGCACACGGTTGCTGGTTGTGTCGTCCGTGCGGATCAACTTCGGATTGACGGAGGCGTTGAGGTAGCCATCTTCATCGTATTTCAACTTCAGGAGGCGGACAAGTGAGGAAAGGTCCTGTCTCGTGACAATCTGGCCTTTCACGAGATTGATCTTTTTGGAAACCTCGTCTTCGCTCAGCTCGTCATTTCCCTTGATTTCGATTTGTTCGAGGCGCGGGTTCTCTGTCAGGCGAATGAGCAAATAGACGCCCTCCGGCGTACGGTTTTCGATGAGGATCTGGACATCATCGAACAGCCGGAGACCGTAGAGCCGCTCGATCGCGGTTCGGGTTTGATCACTCGGGATCGAAATCTCATCACCGATTCTCAGACCGGTATTGGCGATGATGGCGGCGGGATCGGACAAGCGCTGCCCCTCGACGGAGATGCCGAGAATCTTGTACACCTCCGCACGTTGTTGGGGGTGCAGCAGAAACAGCGGCGCGAAAACACCGAAGAAGAGTAGGACGAATTTAGAGCTTCGAAGCACTTTTCAAAAACCTTTCCATCCCCCGCAGCGGAACCACTCGGGTCGGTTCGTTCTTGGGGAGCTGCTCGCTGACCATACCGAACCGCCTTTCGCGGCGCTGGAAGTCCACGATGGCGGCATAGAGTTCTTTCCGGCGAAACGCCGGCCAGTATTGCTGGGATATGTAGAGTTCGCTGTAGGCAATCTGCCAAATGAGGAAATTGCTGATGCGGAGTTCGCCGCTCGTGCGGATCATCAAGTCCGGATCCGGAAAGTCTTTAGTCGAGAGGTAACTTGAGATGAGTTCCTGCGTAATCTCTTCTTTCTTGATCTCCCCCGACCGAATGCCTTCCCACATGCGCTTTACGCCGTTCGTGATGTCCCACCGCCCGCTGTAGCTGAGGGCCAGGATGAGCGTCAAGCCGGAGTTACGTTTCATCGTTTCCATGCCGTCCAGCAATTCATCCTGCACATCCTGAGGCAAGGCGCAGATGTCACCGATGGCCTTCAGGCGGACTTCATTCTGATGCAAACGGTCTTTCTCATCCCGCAAAGCCTTCAGCAGCAGTCGCATCAATAGGGAAACTTCCTGACGGGGACGCTTCCAGTTCTCGGTGGAAAAGGCGTAGAGCGTCAAATACTTCACTCCGAGCTGGCCACATGCTTCGACGATGTCTCGCACCGAATTCACACCCTCGTGGTGCCCAGCTATCCTGGGGAGCCTACGCCGCTGCGCCCACCTTCCGTTCCCATCCATAATGACCGCTATGTGACGCGGGATTTCACCGGACTGAAGGAGACGCTCCTGAAGCTTTCTGTCGTGGCCTGTGGCCTTTTCAAGAGCCAAGCGTGTTCCCTTTTCTTCGAAGATTCTTCTAGCGTGGCCAAAAATTTAATCTTTTTTGCATAGAAAGTCAAAGAAAAGTTCCGAAGCAGGCCAAAAGGTTGCAGTCACGGCTTAAAGAAGAATGGAAATCCAGAGCCCGAAATCCGTCACCTTGACTGCACTTCCAATTTTGGTTATATTGATTCCGGAAACTTCACGTCCGTCGCTTGCGTTATTAGACGTAACAGGAAGCGAAACAGCATATTCAACACAGGAAAGAGTCTCAATGGAAGGCAATTTTTCAAACAGGGTGCAGGACGTGATTCGACTCAGCCGTGAGGAGGCGCTTCGCCTGGGGCACGACTATATTGGCACGGAGCATTTACTGCTCGGTATCATCCGAGAAGGCGAAGGGATTGCAGTGAAGATACTCCGGAATCTTGGCGTGGATCTCTACAAGCTGAAGAAGGCAATTGAGGACACGGTTCGTACATCCGGGGGAACTCTCACGATCGGAAACATCCCGCTGACGAAGCAGGCCGAAAAGGTATTGAAAATCACCTACCTGGAAGCAAAGCTCTACAAGTCCGATGTGATCGGCACAGAGCATCTGCTGCTTTCGCTGCTGCGAGACGACGACAATATCGCTGCACAGATTCTGCATCAGTTCAATGTGCACTATGACGTTGTGCGCAACGAGCTGGATAATATCATTTCCGGCAAGCCGTCGACACCCCCGAGCGCTCACGTCTCAGAGAAAAAGCAGGACAAGTCGAAGACGCCCGTCCTCGACAATTTCGGGCGTGATCTCACAAAATTGGCCCTCGAGGACAAACTCGATCCAATTGTCGGGCGGGAAAAGGAAATCGAGCGGGTCGCTCAGGTCCTGAGCCGTCGGAAGAAGAACAACCCCGTCCTGATTGGCGAGCCTGGTGTCGGGAAATCTGCGATTGCAGAGGGACTTGCCCTCAGAATCACCCAGAAGAAAGTATCGAGGGTCCTTCACGACAAGCGCGTGGTGACGCTGGATCTGGCCGCCTTGGTGGCTGGCACGAAATATCGAGGCCAGTTTGAGGAGCGGATGAAAGCCGTGATGAACGAGTTGGAGAAAGCCAAGGATGTCATCCTCTTCATCGATGAGCTCCATACGATTGTCGGCGCCGGTGGGGCGAGCGGTTCGCTGGATGCCTCGAATATGTTCAAGCCCGCTCTTGCTCGGGGCGAACTCCAATGCATCGGAGCAACGACGCTGGATGAGTACCGGCAGTATATCGAAAAGGACGGCGCTCTTGATCGGCGGTTCCAAAAGATCATGGTCGACCCGACAACCGTTGATGAGACGATTCAAATACTTGAGAATATTAAGCAGAAATACGAGGAGCACCACGGTGTTCGATACACCGACAAGGCGGTTGAGGCCGCTGTCCGGTTGAGCGACCGCTACATTACCGACCGGTACCTGCCGGACAAGGCCATCGACGTGATGGATGAGGCTGGATCGCGTGTTCACCTGGCGAACATCGTGGTTCCAAAAGAAATTCTGGTCCTCGAAGAAGAAATCGAAAAAATCAAGCAAGCGAAAAACCAGGTTGTCAAGAACCAGAACTTTGAAGAGGCGGCACGACTGCGTGACCTTGAGAAGAAACTGCTCAGCGACCTGGAGATTGCCAAGCGCGAATGGGAGCTGAAGGCTCAGGACCTTGTGTTCGAAGTTGGCGAAGAAAACTGCGCTGAAGTCGTTTCCATGATGACGGGCATTCCCGTCAACAAAGTGGCGCAGAGCGAATCCGAAAAGCTGCTCAAAATGGATGAGGCTCTCACGACCGTCATCGTCGGGCAGGGTGAAGCCATTACGAAACTCACGCGGGCGATCCGGCGAACCCGTGCCGGCCTGAAGGATCCGCGGCGGCCGATCGGCTCGTTTATCTTCCTTGGTCCTACCGGCGTCGGGAAGACCGAGATGGCCAAGGCACTGGCCCGCTATCTCTTTGACTCCGAGGACGCCCTCATCCGCATTGATATGAGCGAGTATATGGAGAAATTCTCCGTCTCGCGATTGGTTGGCGCTCCCCCCGGTTACGTTGGATATGAAGAAGGGGGCCAACTCACCGAAAAGGTCCGTCGGAAGCCGTATTCCGTGGTCTTGCTCGATGAAATCGAGAAAGCCCATCCGGATGTCTTCAACATTCTCCTTCAGGTCCTGGATGATGGAATCCTCACTGACAGCCTCGGCCGTCGCGTGGATTTCAAGAACACCATCCTGATCATGACATCGAATATCGGCTCGCGGGACATCAAGGTCACCGGGGGATTCGGTTTCGGCACGCGGTCGCAAGAGGACAAGTATTCCGCTATGAAGGGGCATATCGAGGATGCGCTGAAGCGCGTGTTTAATCCCGAGTTCTTGAACCGCGTTGATGACACGATTGTGTTCCACAACCTCGAGCGCGATCACATTCTCGAGATTATCGATATTGCCTCGCGAGACCTCGTGAAGCGGATGCAAGGAATGGGCATCACCATTGAGCTGACGAAGCCCGCAAAGGAGTTTTTGGCCGATAAGGGATTTGATCCGGCCTTCGGCGCTCGTCCGCTTCGGCGTGCACTGCAGAAATACGTAGAGGATCCCCTCGCCGAAGAAATTCTCAAGGGGACGTTTGTAAACGGAAGCAAGATCAAGGTCAAGTTCAATAAGGACACCCAAGAGTTGACCTTCGTAGACTCCTCCAAGGACAAAGGTGGTGACGAGCTGAAGGAGCACGATGAGGAAGTGGCCGACGCTTCGTGATCTTGTGTTTGTTGTGTTCTGAGTCTTGCGATCCCCCGAGATGTTTGGGGGATTTTTTTTCGGGGTCGCCCTTCAACTACCAATCGTGAATCGAGCCAAGCACCGCTACATTCTTTTTTACAAACCGTATGGCGTGCTCTCCCAGTTCACCGATCGGGCTGGCAGGGCGACCCTCGGCAGGTTCGGACCGTTCCCCCGCGATGTTTACCCCGTCGGAAGGCTCGATGCGGACAGCGAGGGACTCCTCCTCCTCACAAACGACAACACGATAAAACATCACCTCCTTGAACCACGGTTCGGTCACTTGCGCACATACCTCGTGCAAGTGGAACGAGTTCCTTCGGTAGTGTCGCTGGAAGAACTGCGAACAGGCGTCACGATCGAGGGGAAGCAAACGAAGCCTGCGACAGTCACCCTGCTGGAATCAGAGCCGCCATTGCCACCGCGGCCAGTTCCAGTCCGTTTCAGAAAGAGCGTGCCGACTGCTTGGCTGGAGATATCGTTAGGTGAGGGAAGAAACAGGCAGGTTCGCAAGATGACGGCATCAGTCGGTCACCCGACCTTGCGCCTCGTGAGGGCTGCGATCGGGCGGTTGACGATTCGCGGTCTCCAACCTGGAGAATCGCGTGAACTTCGGCCTTCTGAAGTGAAATCGCTGCTGGAACCAGCCAGAGACTCCGCGAGACTTACGAAGTTTTAGCGAGTTTGCAGCTCTTCCTCTGGGGAAATCCCTTCCTGAACACTCAGTCCATTTTCATCTCGAACGAGCCGACTCAAGTCCGACGTCGAATTCGCTCGATCCATTGATTTGCAGATTCCACGAACGGCTCACCAATCGAGATGCTGCTCCGCTGGGAGTAAGCCTGAAGTGGAACGCGAGAGAAGGAATAAGACAGGAGAAGGTTGGGCGGCTTCGAATTGGGGGGAGAGAAAGTCGCCAAGAAAGGGCATGGAATCCAAGAGCGCGTTTCCGGAAGACATGGGACAATAAAAACCCCGACGCGCACCGTAAGCGTCGGGGCCAGGGAGGTTGTAAAGAAACCCGCCGAAGGTAGGACAACAGGCGGGTCCACTCTTGCAAACAGAGAACCCTTCAACTTTGTTCCGACTCCGCCCGGCAATTCCCCATAACTCGAATTCGCTTGGTTTCAATGACTTACAGAGCTCTTGGCGAATCCGCTGCCGGTATGTGCTCGATGTCTCCTGGCGACCCTGCACCGAGTTCGACGCCGCAATTTCCTTCATGCCAAGTCCGACCGATACCTGAGCATTCGAAGAGATGCAGATGCTTGTCTAAGGAGGTAAGGCTCCCGATGCGAGCGCGCCTTCACACTCACTTCGAATCGAGAATCTCTCTGATCATTCTGAGGATCTCCACCGGCCGATATGGCTTCTGGATGAACCCGCGCACTCCAGAGTTGAGGATTTCTGTCTTGACCTCTCGATCAAGATATCCGCTGGCGATCAACACCGTGACCTCCGGGTCAACCTCTTGCATTTTCTTGAACACTTCCCATCCATTCATCTTCGGCAGACCCATATCGGAGACCACAAGCGCAATCTCATTCTTATGCTCGGCATAGAGTTGCAGCGCGATTTGCCCATCTCCGGTCGAGAGGACGCGGTACCCCTTTTCCCGCAGAATGAGCACCAGCAACTCACGAAGCACATCCTCGTCTTCTGCGACGAGGATCGTTTCGGCACCGCCGGGCACGTTTTCCTCCTCCTGCTTCTGCGCGTCGAGCTGGTCAATTAGCCCCGGCTGGACAGGGAGGTAGATCTTGAAAGTCGAACCCCATCCTACCTCACTCTCGACTTCGATGATCCCCTGGTGTGCTTGTACGACTCCAAAGACCACTGCCAAACCAAGGCCTGTTCCCTTCTCCTTTTCTTTGGTCGTGAAGAACGGATCGAAAATGCGCCCCCTCGAAGTCTCATCAATGCCGGTTCCCGTGTCAGCCACGCTGATCATCACGTAGTGTCTTCGGACCGCGGCCGGAAAGCGAGACGCGATGTCGTCTCCT
>CAZTKU010000120.1:0-9237 GCA_964614245.1 uncultured Ignavibacteriaceae bacterium | reverse complement strand
CCCCCTCGAGGAGAACATGCATGCAACGCAACATTCCGGTTCTCACGGTCTCCGAAAGAACTCTCGCGCAAGCATACGAAAAGGCACTCGTGGAACTTCACAAGAATGGCGTCCGATTCAAGACTCAGTACGATAAACCGGATGACCCACCCAGCATCGACGCGACAGTGAACATCACGATCCTGGAGCCTCTTGCTGATCCCATGATTCACAAAGCCTTTCCGGGCGGGATAGAGGATCTCAAGGAGTACACGATGGAGCTCATGGGTGCGAAGGACCATTGGGTCAAGAACATCAACGATCCAAACGATACCCGTTGGGAGTACACGTATCATGGTAGACTTGCAGCGTACGGTGCGTGGCGCGAGCTTGTCGGAGGGAAACCACAGCAGGCTGGCTTTTTTTCGGTGAATCAGATCGACGTCGTCATCGAGAAGCTGGCAAAACAGCCGTTCACGCGTCAGGCTCAGATGATCACGTGGATGCCAAACCTTGATATCAGTTGCTACGATCCCCCGTGCTTACAGTCTCTCTGGTACAGAATCCTCGAAGATGAACAAGGCGTCTGGTGGCTGAACTGCAATGTGCGATTCAGAAGCAATGATGCGTGGGGAGCGAGCTTTATGAACATGTTCGGCTTCATCCAGTTCAATAAGGAGATTATTGCTGCCGGCGTCGCAAAGAGGACCGACAAGAGGGTTGAGCTCGGAAGAATGAACTGGCACGCCGATTCATATCACATCTACGGGAAGGACATTGACAGCGCCCGGCGGCTGCTCTTCGATCGTGTCGAAACCATGAGCTTTGAGGATCGGACATTCAACTTTCACGACGAGTTCATCCAGGAAATGTTCCATGACGCCGAGCCGATGATACGGGAGAAGATCAAGAACTATGACAGCAGCCATTAGCTCTGCTTCTGCACTTTTCTTTCACCCGCCCGCCTGAACGACCCGCCCGAAAGACGCAGTCCCAGGGGGGCGCTCGCGCCTTGTCATCGCGTGAGCGAGCTGGCCTCCTGGCACTCTCGTCGACCTTGACTTCCGAACACAACAGGCGAAAAGGGCCTGAGTGGAAATCCCCGCAACCGGCGACAAGGTGCGGACGGAGAGGAGCGAGGATCAACTCGGGGCGGGCAGGATAATCACGCACCGCAACCGCAGGATGGCCTGAAGACCCTCCAGCACTAAGAACAACAAGAAACGCTCCTAATTTGTTGATATTTGCCGCTTAAATATGTACCATATGCATTGTCAAAAGTGAGAACAATCGTCGTCCAACGCAAAAAGGGCTCATAATGGGGAAAGCAGCGCGGAGTAAGCAGGATTCAGAAGGTGAAGGAAGATCGTTGACTTCCAAGACCGAAGTGCTTGCTGATCTTGAGCAGGTTGTCAAAGCGTTCATCGAGAAACATGAATCGAAACGAGAGTTGTGGTTTTCCTCCGAAATCCTTTCAGTCGACGAGGGCGTTGTCAACGAAAAGGAGGTGGAGAAACTCCGAGACCGTGCGCGCGGCATTCCGGATAGTGCGCGTGTTGCTCTCGCACTCAACGTTCTTACAGAAGAAGGCTTGCCTCACTTTCACAGACTCGTTGCCGAGAATCTTGGCAGCCGGACGTATTGGAGTCAATGGAACAATCTCTGGACTGCCGAAGAGGATCGTCATGGAAACATCCTGCGTGACTATATCCGGGATTCCCGGTTATTGAACTTCCGGGTGCTGGAGAAACTGCAGTTTGAGTATCTCCGCTCCGGTTTCAATCCGGACTGGGGCGGCGATCCCTACAAGATCTTTGTCTATACAACATGTCAGGAGAAAGCTACACAGATCTCGCATCTCAATACTGGGAGTGTCTTGGCGGCTCAGGAACCTCTGCTTGATTCGATCACACGAAAAGTGTCTCAGGATGAGGCCCGACATTATGCATTCTATATGAATGTGTTCAAGGAAATCATTGAGAGGGATCCGAACGAGGCTCTTGCATCGGCTGCCTCGATCATGCCAAGCATCGACATGCCGGGCATCTCGATTGCCAATTTCAATGACTACGCTGACGTCGTCCGCCGATCAGGGATCTACGGTCCACGCGACTACAAGAGGATTATTGAACAGCTTCTCGAGTCGTGGAAAATCGAAACGCTCACCTGCCTCAATGAACTTGGGCGCAAGGCCCAGGAAAAAATCATGTCGATTCCGGATCGTCTGGAAAAGGTCGCGAACTATATCGATTCCAAGAGGACGGCCAAGAGCTTTCGATTCGAGATTGTATTCGGGAGAATCCTTGAAATGGCATGATCCAGAGAACTCGTCCGTTGCGCGCAGAAACCAAGGTGAGAACGACAGAGAGCGTTATGTTTCGGCCCTCGTGCGCCTGCCGTAGAGGTGAAGAATAGCTCTCGAGGTGTACCGAAGTTCCCGCCGTACCTTTCACTTATCCCCGCCGTAACTTCCAAAGTAGATTCTCATTGGTGAAAAGCCCGATCCGCCAGCCGCGGGAAGATTGGCTCCGAAGGGTCGGGTCAAGTCTCGCAACGCTAAGGTAAGCGTCGAACAAGACTCTGACGAGCTGCAAGGGACTTTCCTCTTTGGACTCCGCTTGAGGGGTGGGGAGTTTTCGCGGTCGTTGACGTTGCCTTTGAGCACAATCTCGTCTACCTTCACACCATACTGAACGACGCAGCTCCTACCAGGTAGCGAAAGGATGGGGACCGTGCACCTTCAGCTCATTGACTGGATCATCGTCGCAGGGACATTATTCGTCTGCTTTTTTCCTGCACTTTTTTTTGGCAAGCGGGCTGGCAAGAATACGTCGGAGTTCTTTGTCTCCGGACGATCTGTCCCCTGGTGGCTGGCCGGCTTATCGATGGTCGCGACCACGTTCAGCAGCGATACGCCGAACCTTGTGACGGACATC
Organism: uncultured Ignavibacteriaceae bacterium; assembly: GCA_964614245.1. Lineage (GTDB taxonomy): Bacteria > Bacteroidota > Ignavibacteria > UBA10030 > UBA10030 > VGWB01. Next base: position 6,322 of record CAZTKU010000120.1, on the reverse strand, counting down.
GTGCGCCGCAACGGCGTGGCGGGGAACTGGGTGTGGTGGGCGTTCGTCCTCACCGGAATCTCCACCGTGTTTTTCTACGCACGGCTCTGGAGGCGCTCGGGAGTGATGACTGATCTGGAGTTCTACGAGATCCGTTATTCGGGAAAGGCGGCAAGCTTTGTGCGCGGCTTCCGCTCGGTGTACCTCGGTCTGCTGTTCAACTGCATGATCATGGCAACGGTCAACCTGGCAGCATGCAAGATCGCCGGCATCCTGTTTGGCTTCGAGCGGTGGCAAACTCTATTGTGTGTCGGAGCGCTAAACGTCGTATTTGCAACCCACTCCGGCTTGTGGGGTGTGCTGGTCATTGACATGGTCCAGTTCTTCATCAAGATGACGGCGGTGATCGCCGCGGCATACTTCGCGGTTCAATTGCCTGAAGTCGGTGGACTGAGCGGTATGGTGGAGAAGCTCTCTTCGTTGAAAGGGCCGGGCGGGCTGAACTATCTGAACATCCTGCCGGATTTCACCAACAACTGGGATATGGCGGTGGCTGTCTTTGTCATGCCCATTGCAGTGCAATGGTGGGCGGTGTGGTATCCGGGAGCTGAGCCGGGGGGCGGCAGCTATATCGCTCAGCGCATGCTGGCGTCGAAGTCGGAAAAGGATTCTCTCGGAGCAGTGTTATTCTTCAACCTTGCCCACTATGTCCTGCGCCCATGGCCGTGGATCCTGGTGGGGCTCTGCTCGCTGATCATCTACCCGCAGCTCTCCGACATCCAGAAGGCGTTCCCGAACCTTGATCCGAACCTGCTGGGACACGACATTGCCTTTCCCGCTATGCTGAAGTTCTTGCCGGTGGGCTTTGTCGGGCTGATGGTGGGTGGCCTGATCGCAGCGAACTCCTCCACGATCCTGACTCACCTCAACTGGGGGGCTTCCTATCTGGTCCACGACTTCTATCGGCGCTTCATTCGCAAAGATGCCGGCGAGAAACACTACGTACTCGCGGGGCGCATGGCCACGGTGGGCTTGTTCTTCTGCGCGTCAGGGCTTGTCTTCGTTCTGGACACTGCCAAGGACGCCTTCGATGTTATTCTCCAGGTCGGCGCCGGAACCGGCCTGCTCTACCTTGTTCGGTGGTTCTGGTGGCGAGTCAATGCCTGGTGTGAGGTGGTCGCGATGGTGAGCTCATTCATCGTCTCCGCGGGATTGTTGATCCTCAGCAAGAACGGCGTGCATATGAGCACGCACATCGCCCTGCTCATCACCATTGCCGTCACTTCGCTCTGCTGGCTGGTGACGGCTTTTGTCGGTCCAGTGACGGATCGGCAGACCTTGATCGAATTCTACAAAAGGGTTCGGCCGTTCGGTCCGGGTTGGAGGCGCATTCGTGAGGAAGCGGGCATCTCGGAAGACGAGGCGAGGGCCACGCACGAGAACATCCCCATGTCTCTGCTCGGCTGGGTAGCCGGCTGCACGGTCATCTGGTCAGCCTTGTTTACCGTGGGCAATTACCTCTATGGGCGATTGAACTATGCGGTCATGCTCTTTGGAGTTTTCATTGTCAGCGGTTCAGTTCTCCTCTATGTGATGAGCAGGCTTTGGTCCAATAGAAGCGGTCGTCGGGCGTAGTGTTCTCTCCGACAGCCATGGCTCCCCAACGTTGCGCTTGGGCATAGACTATGAAGCAGACTTTGCTCAACGAATATGAGAAGCCCACGAGGAAGCACTTTGAAATCCTGCTGATGAGCTGGGCAGGGTGGGTGTTCGATTTCTACGATCTCATCCTCTTCACCTTCCTCCTCATTCCGATTGGGAAAGAGCTTCACCTCTCCAACGTTCAACTCTCGTACGTTCTTGGATCCTCATTGGCAGCGACGGCCATCGGAGGCGTCATTTTTGGAATCCTATCCGATCGCTATGGTCGTCGGAGCGTGCTTCAATGGACCATACTGACCTACAGCGTTGGCACGTTCCTCAGCGGATTCTCGCCGAACATCGAATGGCTCATTGTTTTTCGTATCGTTACCGGCCTCGGTGTCGGCGGTGAGTGGGCAACCGGACAGACCTATGTTGGCGAGACGTTTCCACCGCGAGTGCGCGGACGGTACGGGGCGATGATGCAGACGGGGGCTCCCTTTGGGATAGTCCTGGCGTCCATCGTCGGCGGTTTCGTGGAGCCGATCATCGGGTGGAAAGCATGCTTCTTCGTGTCGATTCTGCCGGCGCTGCTGGTGGTCTATATCAGGAAGAGACTGCCGGAATCCGACGTGTGGCTTGAACGGAAGAAACTGGCAGCTGGAGAATTAGGTGGAGTCCAGCGACAAACGACAGAGGCAGTCGGGAAATTTCTGCTTCTTTTCTCCAAGCAATTCAGGCTGCTTTTTCTTCAATCGCTCGTCCTTGCCGTATTCGACATGTCGGCATACTGGTTCACCTATTCCTGGCTTCCCGGTTACCTGCACCAGCAGCGGGAGTTTTCTCTTGTGAAATCCGCGGCGTGGATGCTTGTGACTCAAGCAGGCGGAGTCCTTGGGTACCTCACCTTCGGTTTTGTGGCTGACAAGCTCGGCAGGAGGCCCGCGTACTCGATCTACTCGGTGGTCATGGCAGTGGGGCTGGTGATGACTCTACTGTGGGATGAGATCGTCATCTATCCCTACCTTATCCTGAGCTGCATGTTCCTTGTCGGATTCGGCACAGGAATGTTCAGTGGTTACGGTCCGTTATTTTCGGAGTTGTTCCCGACCGATATTCGGAACACCGCGATGGGGTCAGCGTTTAATCTCGCGCGAGGAGTGCAGTTCTTCACCCCGGTAATCATCGCTGCGATTGCCGAACGCTACGGGCTCAGCGGCGGAATTTCGCTGGCTGCATTGTTCGCAATCCTGACGGGAATATGGATCTGGACGTTTCCGGAGACAAAGGGACGGAAAATAATCCTGTAGAAGATGGGTGAGGAGTTTTCTTTTCAGCCCGATATCCGAGACTTTGCCCCGTTTTCCTCACCAGTTCACAGGGAGTCGTAGTGAGGAAGAAATGATATCGCAATTCGTGAGAGTCTTGAAAGCGACCATAGTTCTGACGGCCTCGATTGTCTTTCTCGGCATTTTCAGTCAGGATGGTTGGTGCCAGTTCGAGGAACAATCTTCTCGCGCTGCTCTAGCGCCACCGCAGAGATCACGCCCGGCTGAAGTATTCGATCAGATTGTGAAGCGTGCGTATGCGATCGATGGGCTGTTTCATCGTGTCTACACCGCCGGGTGGGAGGGTGCGAATGGCGCGATCGGCGATGCGCACCTCTTCGCTGCCACTCACGACTCGAGCCTCCTCCGTTTGTACACCGTTGACCACGATCTTCGAAAGATGTTCAACGGCGCCTGGGTAGATGACCGCGCATGGATTTGCCTCGCAGAGATGTATTGGTGGCACTTCACTGGAAGGAAGAATAGTATCTGGGTTGAAGATGCCAAACAACGCTATCTCGAAGCGAGGGCCGAAGGCAGACTTTCCAACCATGAGGGATTCTGGAGCTGGTACAACTGGCCACCGAATGCGAAGGTCAACGACATGATCTTTACCAACAGCAACATGAATCAAATGGCGTCCGTCGCTTGCTGGCTTTTCGAAGCGACACGGGATCGACGGTTCTACAAGGACGCGCTGCTCATCTGGAACGGCGATTCGAAGTGTCCGGGTATCGAGAAGACCTTCTATCGGGGGAAGGGTAGATGGGAAGGGAAACCGGGTCCCGCGGCGCATGGCAAGCAGCTTCCATGGGAAGGGGCGGAGTATTGCTCTATCGGAGCGGCGATGTTCCGGATGACGGGCGAAGCGAAGTACAAGCAGATCGTTGTCGCAACAGCGAAGCACATCATGGATCCCGCCAACGGATGGGTCGATCCCGAGGATTTCTATCAACTCCGGATGGATGGGAACGGGGCTTTCGTCAACTATATCCTCGATGCGTATCTGGTCGCTTCGGAACAGCTTCCTGAAATTCCAGACAAAGTCGAGAAAATGCTAGAACATGTCTGGACGAACCATCACGGAATGGCCTCCGTGACGCTGCACCGGCTGGGTGATGACGGCATTCGAAACGGCTGGAACCCTCACGGCGGCGAGGACGGATTAGGCGTCGATCAGGTGGGGACTCTACACGCCCAGTCTCAAGCGGTACGCGCATTCGGTGTATTCACCTATGTTCTGAGCAAGAAATTAGGTGCCTCTCCAGAGAAGAGCGCAAAGCGACCCGGACGAGGACTGTGAACTGATTTTCGTGCCTCGGTGCCTTCTGGCCTCAGTTCAAAAGAGCCAGTCTCTAGACTCGACTGCACTCCTGTGGCCCGAAGAATTCGCGGCCAGCCACTCAGGTGGGCACAGGCAGGAAATCCCCGATTTGAAGAACGCACTTGTTTTCACTTTGCCCCCTCTTGTCTTCTCAAAAATAACTCAAATGGGACTCCCTCCAAAATGCGATGTTCTTCCCGCGGGAGCGTTGCATTTTTCTCAGTTGTTCGAAATCAGAAACTGCTAACGCCACTTTGAGGCGGTCCGGCACCTACGCAGATGGACTCTGGCCCAAGAAGCGATTATATTCATGCGAACCTTAAGTGAACTCTGCAAGTCCACCCGCCAATCTTGTCAAAGGTGTTTTATGGAGGGCAGCCTGAGGAAGAGTGGGAAGCGGAATACTGCCGTCTATCTGCTTTGGTGTGTCCCTGTCTTGATTCTGAGCAGCACCGCGCTTGGTCAGAAAAGGACGTCCGAGCATTCATTCGATTCGTACGCGGAGGTGCTGGAAGCCTTTAAGAATCCGCCTTCCGAATTCCGCAGCGCTCCGTTGTGGGTGTGGAACGACCGAATCACACGAGAACAGATCGCCGAGCAGCTCACCGATTTCAAAGCACACGGCCTCGGCGGCACCTTCATCCATCCTCGCCCCGGCTTGATCACGCCGTATCTTTCCGACGAGTGGCTGTCGCTCTGGCGCTACGCTGTCGACGTCGGGAAGAGACTAGGGATGAAGATCTGGATTTATGATGAGAATTCTTATCCATCCGGTTTTGCCGGAGGCCATGTCCCTGCCCAAATGCCTGACGCGGTTCGGACCGGACTGAGAATGGTCCGCGTCAGCGAACTGCCGAGGCAGTTCGATCCCAACCTGCTCCTTGTCCTCGAAAAGACGCCGTCGGAATTTGCTGAAATCACGTCCCAAATTGGCACGAAAACGATCGGCCCCGGCGAGTTCTATATTTTTACTCTGAGCAAGCAGAAGCCGAATCCCTGGTACGGTGGCTTCACGTATGTCGACCTCATGCGGCGCGATGTCACGGAGAAATTTCTCGACGTCACGCTCAATGCTTACAAGCGAGTCATCGGTGATGAGTTCGGAAACGTTGTGCCGGGAGTCTTCCAGGATGAGGCTGAGATCGGTCCGGCCGGCGGAAGGGACATGGTCGTTGTCAACTATACTCCCGCCCTCTTTGATCGATTCAAGGCAAAATGGGGATACGATTTGAGGCTTCATCTGCCGTCGCTCTATGACGATGTGGGCGACTGGCAGAGGGTCCGGCACAATTACTACGCGACGCTCCTCGAGCTTTTTATCAACGGCTGGGCGAAGCCCTACTACGAATACTGCACGGACAATAACCTGGTCTTCACCGGCCACTATTGGGAGCACGAGTGGCCCAGGCCGGTGATCAACCCGGACAATATGGCCTTCGCGGCCTATGCTCATATGCCCGGCATCGACATCCTGATGAATGAGTTCCAGATGGACACGCACGCCCAGTTTGGCAACGCCAGGGGTGTGAAAGAGATCCGCAGCGTGGCCAACCAGCTGGGGAAGGCGCGAACAATGTCCGAGACGTTCGGCGCCGGCGGCTGGGAGATGTCGTTTTTCGACCAGAAGAGGATCGCCGATTGGGAGTATGCGCTTGGTGTCAACTTTGTGAACCAGCACCTCTCGTACGTTACGATCAAGGGTGCGCGCAAACGTGACCATCCTCTCTCATTTTCCTATCACGAACCGTGGTGGTCGGCGTACAAACTTCTCGCCGACTACTTCGGCCGGCTCTCGGTGGCGCTCTCTTCCGGCGGTCAGGAGAATCGCATCGTTGTGATCGAGCCGACCACGACGGCGTGGATGTATCACTCGCCGCGGGGGGAGAACGAGAATATTCGGTCCATCGGCCAGCGTTTTCAGGATTTCGTCAACAGGCTGGAAGCCGCACAGATTGAGTATGATCTGGCAAGCGAAGCCGTCATCCGAGAGCACGCAAGCGTCAAAGACGAGAAGTTTCACATCGGTCAAAGAGCTTATGAGCTGGTCATC
>CAZTKU010000119.1:0-9277 GCA_964614245.1 uncultured Ignavibacteriaceae bacterium | reverse complement strand
AATCGAAATCCTTGAGCGAGAAACCGGACGAAGGCTGGTTCCAATCGAGAGGCGAGGGGTCCAGCCGGCAGACCGTTTCAGGTTTGAAGATGGTCTGGGTGAAATTGGGTTCATCAGCTCGGTCAGCGAGCCGTTCTGCGAGCAGTGTAATCGCGTGCGCATCACCTCCGACGGCAAACTGCGCACATGCCTCTTTTCACTCGAGGAGACTGACCTGAAAACGCTGGTGAGAAGCGGAGAAGATGATGAGACAATCAGGCAAGTACTGAACGATGCAGTCAGGAACAAGGAACGCGGACATCTTATCAATCGGCCGGAGTTTGTTCGTCCCAGCCGTACCATGTCACAGATCGGGGGCTAACATGAAGCACGCATTCGTTTTCTGTATTGTAGTGTTGGTGTCGTGCAGCGGAAGCGACGCGCCGGGGCCGATACGGTCGGTTGCACAGGATGAGAGCATGATCAGAGACATGGTCACCTCTCTCAATGCTCAGCTTGCCAAGGCCTGCAATGGAGCGGCCGTCAACACCGATAGTCTGATGGATGCGTACTATGAGCAGAACATCTACTACATCACTCCGTGGGGGTGGTCTGAGCCGCTCGATTCGACAAAAGTCCGCCTGCGCAGGGCTATACCTCGCATCAGAGGCTTTGAGAACAGAATCGAGAATCTGGAAATTAAAGTCTACGGAGATGGGGCGTACGCTTCATTCATCTTGAGACAGAACTCTACCGTCGATGGAACTCTCCTGGAAGAATACCTCCCGACCACGCTCGTTCTTGAACGCAGGGGTCAGGGTTGGAAGATCGTCAAAGCACACCGTTCAACGGACTACGAGACGTTTCAGCAGTACATCGCGCTGCAAAAGAAACAAGAGGGAGCGAAGTGATCCTTTTGGTTTGGTGACGCGCGTGATATTCTCGAAATACTTGTTGCGCAAATCCTTTCCAAGCCGGTTGATTGATCACGAACAGCGCGGATCATATGATTCGACTGACGTAACTCAGCAACCTTTTTTTGGCAAGCCAAAAAAGTCTCGTTCCGAACGGGACCCAAAAGGCGATGTGAAATCTGCTTGTTCCAGTCGCCCCGTAGGAGCAAAACATCCATAGATTGACCAAACAAAGCTGGAATGAGCCCCAGGGGGCTGAATGTTATCTTTAATCAAGAGTTCTGAACCGTCTGGAGAACAAGAACAGGTCTTCTGCGATCGCTATCGGAGGAGAGAGAAAACGGAAGCATGGGACTTTTTGACAAGAACGAGGAAATTACAGGTACCAATTACTTCGGCAAGAAGAGACTTCCACCCGGCCAGACCGCGTCGGACAAATTCCCGGTTCTAACGTACGGCAACGCTCCGAAGATCTCCAAAGACCAGTGGCACTTCATCGTCTGGGGTCTCGTCGAGGAGGAGAAGGACTGGACCTGGGACGAGTTTATGAAGCTTCCACAGACGAGATTGCGGGCAGATTTTCACTGCGTGACACACTGGAGTCGCTTTGATGATGAATGGGAGGGGGTGCTGTTCAAGGATTTGATCAAGCACATCAAGGTGCAGCCGGAGGCGAAGCATGTGATGCAACATGCCTATGGCGGCTACACAACCAATCTTCCTTTGCAGTGGATGATCGACGAAGATGTGATGTTTGCCCACACATTGAACGGTGAGCCTCTTCCAAACGAACATGGTGGACCGATGCGCGTCTTTACGCCGCGCCGCTATGCCTGGAAAGGGGCGAAGTGGATCCGAGGTGTGGAGTTTCTGGCGAAAGACAAACCCGGATTCTGGGAAGAGAATGGCTACAGCAATACGGCCGATCCATGGAAAGAGGAACGGTTCTGGTAAGACCGATCGCCGAGATCGAAGGCATGTTCCCTATGTGCAGGGGCATTCTCGTATGCGTGCTTTTTCTCGCTCTTACCTCTTGTCGCTCGACGAAGTCGGAGCTCGCTCATGTAGGCGAAAGCGTTCCACCGAGTTCCTGCCGCGTCATCGCCACGGTCGTTTCGATCAATTGGGCATCACGTTCGCCCAATCCGACTGATCCATGCTCCAAAGCTCCGTGCCGGGCTACCCTTCGAATCGGTCAAGTTCTCGGATACGGAGTTGCCTTCCCCGAGCCTTTGACGGAAGGGGAGATCATATCCGTCAATTTCGCATTCACGACTGCGCCGACACGAGAGGTTATGCCGCACATGACAGAGTCCATGCCGGGCGTTCAAATCGGTACGAGGCTGGAAGCTGATTTAGTTTCAGTTGAGACACTCAAGGACGGATCCGGAGACAGCCGTGTCTACGTCATCTACAGATACTCGTTGAAGTAGTTCAATTCACCAATCGATACTCCAGGCCTCAACATGCAAATTCGACGTGTCGTTTTTCTGGTCTCGATCGGCGTCGGTATTCTGGTCTTTGCACTCTTCTTTCTGGTTTCCACAGAGCGGAGTCAAATGCAGTTCAAGATGTCTCAAGTCCGAGCATCGGTGGAAAGTGACGATGATCCTGAAGCACGGAGGAATCATGAGCTCATGATGCTGCGCGATCCCCGAACCGGGCAACTACCGGATCGTATCCGGGAGAAGGAACTCGCGTTCGCGGCCAAGCTTCCGAAACGCGAGGCTCTTGTAAGGCTTGGCAAGGGATTGAGTGTCCAGGCCGCTACCTGGAATCTGCGCGGGCCCTATAATGTTGGCGGCCGAACGCGCGCACTGGCAATCGATGCAACGAATGAGAACTTGATACTGGCCGGCGGTGTGTCCGGTGGCATGTGGCGGTCCACAGATGGCGGCGCAAGCTGGCTGAGAACCACAAGCCTGAGCACGATCGTGCAGAGCGTGACCTGCCTGGCACAGGACACGCGAATTGGGAGATCGAACGTTTGGTACTATGGCACCGGGGAGTATCTGGGAAATTCAGCCAGTGGAGGCGGGCTGAACGCCTCTTACCGCGGCGACGGCATCTACAAGTCAACGGACGGTGGAATCACGTGGAGCATCCTTCCCTCAACCGCTACCAACACTCCGCAAACCTTCGACAACCTCTTTGACTACATTTGGAATATCGTCATCGATCCGAGTAACTTATCGCAAGACGAGGTCTATGCGGCGACGTATGGCCTGATTCAGAGGAGCACCAATGGCGGAACGAGCTGGACGACCGTGCTGGGAAGTTCATCGGCACTGGACTCGCGTCATACTGACGTTGCGATCACACCGACAGGCGTGCTGTACGCGACACTCGGTGGTGGCGGGTCACAAGATGGAATCTATCGCTCGATCGATGGCTTGGGCTGGACAAAGATTACGCCCACCGGTTGGCCGACGGTATACAATCGCATTGTTATCGGCGTGGCCCCTTCCAATCCCAACATTGTTTGTTTTCTGGCTGAGACGCCCGCAAGTGGGGTCAAGAACCACAGCTTGTGGAAATATGACGCTGCCCTCGCCACCTGGGAGAATCGTTCAGCAAACATCCCGTCGTTCGGTGGGAAAGTGGGTGATTTTGACTCGCAAGGATCATACGACCTCGTTGTCAAAGTCAAACCGGATGATCCAAACGTGCTTCTGATTGGTGGTACGAATCTGTATCGTTCAACTGATGGATTCGCAACGGCATCGAACACCACGTGGATCGGCGGCTATTCGACTGCCAATGATGTAACAGAGTATCAGAATCACCACGCTGATCAGCACTCCATCGCCTTTCTCCCATCAAACCCCAATGTTCTCTTCTCCGGCCACGATGGTGGGATAAGCCAGACCAGGAACATCCTTGCATCAACGGTGGACTGGACGACTCTCAACACGGGTTACCTTACGGCGCAATTCTATACCGTGGCTGTCGATCCATCAACCGCCGGCAACGACGTCATCATCGGGGGAATGCAAGACAATGGCACATGGTTTTCGAACGCTTCGAGCTCGACCGCAAACTGGAAGAGCGTATTCTCAGGCGACGGGGCATTCTGTGCTGTAACCGGTGGAAGAACGTCGTACTATGTTTCGAGCCAGAACGGGAACGTCTATCGGATGGTGCTCGACAACAATGGAAACTCCACGAGTTGGACGAAAGTCACGCCGGCAAATGCGTCCGGGTATCTGTTCATCAATCCCTTCGTGCTTGATCCGATCGATGGGAGGAAGATGTACCTCGCGGCGGGGCGCACGATCTGGAGAAACGCTGATCTAACGGGAATCCCTCCTTTCTCCAACAACGCGACATCCGTCAACTGGGACAGTCTGGCGACCTCGACCGTCTCCAGCGGAACGATCAGCGCCCTGGCGATGTCGGCGACACCTGCGAATCGGCTCTATTTCGGAACCTCCAGTGGGGCGGTCTATCGCCTTGACGAGGCTCATACGACGAATCCGGTCAGGACAACGATTACCGGAGGGACTTTCCCTGCGAGCGGATATGTGAGCTGCATTGCGGTCGATCCGACGAATGCAGAAAACGTTCTCGCCGTTTTCTCGAACTACAAAGTGCAAAGCCTTTTCTCAACGACCACAGGCGGATTATCCTGGACCGCAGTCGGCGGGAATCTTGAGCAAAATCCCGACGGAACCGGGAACGGCGCGTCTCTTCGCTGGGTAACCATTCTTCCGGTCGGCTCATCTTCTATGTACTTCGTCGGGACGAGCGTGGGCCTCTTCTCGACAACGTCCTTGGATGGCGCATCCACGATCTGGTCGCAGGAGGGGGCCGGCACGATCGGGAACGTCGTCGTTCCAATGGTTGTGAGTCGGCCTGTGGATGGCTTGGTGGTTGTTGCCACACACGCCAACGGGGTGTACACAGCTAATGTGGCATCGACACCGGCCGCACCGACATTGGCCTCGCCGGCTGACGGAGCGACCAGCATTCCTACATCCAGTACGCTGAGTTGGAATTCCGTTACAGGTGCAACATCCTACACACTCCACGTGTCGACTGCCTCGGATTTCTCGACGTTTGTTGCCAACCAGGGTGGGATTCCCTCGACCTCCTTCCCGATTGCGGGTCTGCAGAATGGGACGCAGTACTTCTGGCGCGTCAGCGCGACAAACGCCGCCGGCGCCGGCCCCTTCTCGTCGACAGGAAGTTTCACAACGATCGTCGCTGCTCCTGCCGCGCCAATGCTTGCTTCGCCGTCAGACGGGGCTACCGGCGTTTCAACGAGTCCCACGCTCGTCTGGAATGCTGTCAGCGACGCTGCATCGTATACGGTTCAGCTTTCGACAACTTCAGCGTTTGCATTCCTCGTTGTCAACCAGATCGGAATCACCGCCGCCTCGTTCGCGGTGGGCGGCCTTTCGACCAACACGCAGTACTTCTGGCGCGCGAGTGCAACAAATGCCGGCGGAACAAGCCTATTCTCTGCCACGCGCAGCTTCACGACGTCTCCGCCCTCGTCGGTCGAGTTGGTCGATGGCGCGATTCCAAAGGAGTTCGGCCTGGCGCAGAATTATCCCAATCCCTTCAATCCTACGACGATTATCGAATTCAGCATCGCAAAGGAAACTCATGTCCGGATAGAGGTCCTGGATGCGACAGGGAGGAAGGTGGTGAATCTCGTCGAAGGAGTGAAATCACCGGGCAGATACGCAGTTAGATGGGATGGCAGGGACAGAGGGGGAAGTCTCGTCGCTTCCGGTGTGTATTTCTACCGTTTCGAAAGCCCTCTCTACTCCACGACGCGAAAGATGGCATTGGTGAGATAGTTTTGTGGAGAGCAATGCGGAGAATGGTTCGCAGAAACGAGATGCCCCTTCTGGAATCCAGAAGGGGCATTGTTGTCTTAAGGACTGAAAGCAGAGAGTTGATCTACATCGCTTCTTCCATCATGGCGCGCTGCGCTCGGCGAATGGCCTTGACTCGTTTCATGCGCCGCTTCACTGATGGCTTGGTGAAGAATGTGCGCTTCTTGAACTCCTTCAAGACGCCTGACCGCTCGTACTTTTTCTTGAAGCGTCGTATCGCACGGTCAATCGGCTCATTCTCTCCTAAAATGATGCCTACCAGACTTATCACCTCCCTTTGATGTTCAATGCCGGTTATCCGACTTATGCAGGAACAGTTGCGAGAATCTCAGGCTCGGCGGTCGGGGTGACGTTTTCGATCAGTCTCCGCTCGCCTAGTTTCTCAAACGATACGGTTATCGCGTGCGTGCCGTCCGACGTTTTTTGTTTGGCGACGACTTTACCAACATCGTCCCACTCAGAATGATAAATGGCCTGGCCAACGGTGTAGATGAGTTCTTTGGAGTACGTCGTACAAAGCGATCGATCAATCTTCACAGCTTCCCCTCGCTTCACCTGCGTCAGGGTCTGCTTGTCGAGCAAAGCACTGTGCTTGCACCGCGTGCAACGATACCACACTTTCTGAGATGGCGACTCACTTCCCTCGGTTTGCATTTCACCGACAAGTTCCATCTTTGTCATCTTGTGGCAATATGCACAGTCGTGCATAATGTACTTCGTCTTCGCCATACCTGTCTCCTTCTGTAGAAGATGGAGGGAAACCGCGTCCCGGAGTGATATCGTCGCTAGGAAAGGTGTACAGCCAGCGAGTCGATCGCGGACATCTCACCAATCCTGCAAATGAAATGTACTCAAAACCCGGCAGGATGTCAAGAAGCGGATTCAATGCATCTCTCCTCTTCCATCTGTTAAGAAACACGACCCGGCTTCAGGCTCCGACAAAACGCAAGTGTGCGAAAACTCCTTGCAAAAGCAGTCTTCGTCTCATATTATTCACTGCCGGAGTCATCTTGCCGCCTTAACGGAACTTGCTTCGAGGGCTGTTTGAGGTAGGTGCCGGCGAGAATCCTAATGCCCTTTCACGAACTACACGTATGAAATCGCTGGTATCGCGCATCGCTATTCTTTCGGCTCGGGTCATCATCGGCGCCCTGGGGTTCCTGATCCTCATGATGCTGATGTCTCGCATCGACCCGTGGTACATGGATAATGTGGTCCTGAAAGTATGGCCTGTCCACGAGCTCATCTTCCATATCCCGATCATCGAGCTGGATTTCGCCATACCTGATCGCGCACTGCTCCTCTTTGTGTTTGCCGTATTTCCGATCATGGTTTTGTTCTCCCGAACCGGCAGGGATGCGATTCTCCATCTTGCCCGGCGAAACGTGCTCGTCACCGGTGCTGCACTTACCCTTTCTGGCTTTGCTCTCTCGTTGCTCCCTGGATTCTCTCTTCCAGATCTTTCCGTGCGATCCGTTGTGGTCTATCTCTTGCTCGGCCTGTACGGCGTGGCCTTTCTATTGTTGGGAGTATACCCTTTGGTGACCGATATGAAGGTCTGGGAGAAACTTCGAGTGAAATTCTTCGCGTGGAAGCTCCCGTACTTCCTGGCTGTCCTTTTCTTCATCGAGTTCTTCCTCACGAACTGGATCTCATACTTTGTGTTCGAACATATTCCGCACATCCAGGACAGCATAGCCCAGGTCTTCCACGGAATGATTTTCGCTCTCGGGAAACTGACTGTTCCCTCTCCGCCGATGTCGGAGTTTTTCGATTTCACACACATTATCAACAACGGGAGTTGGTATTCTCAGTATCCACCCGGGCATTCAATCTTGATGATGCTGGGAGTCCTTGTCAACGCGCCGTGGATTGTGAATCCGCTTATCGGTTCTCTTACAATCGTCTTGTTCTACTTCCTCGGAAAGGAGCTTTATGGTGATGCGGTCGGGCGAATTGCTGCGCTCCTTGGCTTGTTCTCTCCGTTCATTCTCTTTATGTCGTCCGAATTCATGAATCACGCCAGTGCTCTGTTCTTTTTCTCCCTCTTTGTGCTCTTCTTTGCCCGCACGGTGCGCACGGCGAAGATTCTTCCCGGGATCTTGGCCGGCGTGTCCCTTGGATGGCTGGTCAATATCCGGCCTTTCAGCGCCGGTGCATTGGCACTCCCGTTTTTCGTCTATGGTGCTCAGCTTCTCCGCTCGCGGTTCTCTGTGTATAAGGTATCGCTCCTGGCATTCGGCGTGACACTGTTTCTTTTCGTCTGCATCCTTCTTGGCTTCAACTATCTGACCAACGGCCATCCGTTCTTGTTCGGTTATCAGGTGCTGTACGGCGAAAAGGTAATGCCCGGATTTGGAAGGGGTGCCTGGGGTGATCCACACACACCCGCGCACGGAATTCATCAGACTCTCAGCAATTTCGTCGGACTGAACAAGTACCTCTTCGAGTGGCCGATTCCGTCTCTGGTCTTCGTGCTGGTCTTGTTCGCATCGATGAAGATCAACCGCTGGGATGTTCTCCTGCTGTTGTCTCTTCTTACCCTGGCTTTTTCATATCTGTTTTATTGGTTCCAAGATTGGTGCTTCGGTCCGCGGTTCATCTACGAAGCAACATGCGGCGTCATTCTCCTGACAGCCCGTGGAATGGTGCGGTTGCCGTATGTCGTCAAGAACATCCTCGGAAGGTCCATCTCGGCCAGAAGGATCTACGGTCTCACCATCTGCGTCGTGCTCTTCTGTACGTCTGTCGGTTTGCTGAGTAACATTCCCGCACTGGTGAGGGTATACAGCAGCAGCTACTGGAGTGTCAACGGGAAGGTGTTGAAGGCGGTCCAACAGCGAGGCCTCCGCAAGGCCATCATCTTCACGAAATCGTACTACGGGAGTGTGGTCACAGCGAACTCGCCGCTGCTTGAGAGAGATGTGATTTACGTGAGGAATCTCGATGATCTGAACAAGCAGTTCATGGATCAATTCCCCGGGTATCGCTACTATCTTGCCCAGGATGATCGGATCGTGGAGATACGGCCGCGGTAGGAATTACGGCGCAGAGAAGAGAGCTAACGTGACGATGTTCACTTCCTGCGACTTCGCACAAGAAGACCCCACTTCCCCAGCGCCAGCAGAGCACGAACGCCGTCCCGCCAGGTAATCTTCTTCCCCTCTTCGTATCCACGTCCCGTGTAGGTGATGGGGACCTCATAAACGCGGAATCCATAGCGAAAGAGCTTGACCGTCACTTCGACTTCGAAGTCAAAGGTGTAAGACTGGATATCAAGCTTCTTGAAAACGTCTGAACGAATGACTTTGAATCCCGTCTCCATGTCGGTGAGCATGCCGGAGGTTATCAGGTTGCAGAGAAGTGTGAGAAGTTTGTTCCCGACGTAGTGCCAGAAGAGAAACACTCGGTGAGGGCCGAGGAACCGGGAGCCATAGACAGCATCCGCCCAACCTTTTTCGATCAGTTCCAGAGCCATCGGATAGTCCTCGGGATGGTACTCGAGGTCAGCGTCCTGAATGATGATGACATCCCCGT
>CAZTKU010000118.1:0-9410 GCA_964614245.1 uncultured Ignavibacteriaceae bacterium | reverse complement strand
CTTTCATCCCCCCGTACGGCATGTTGTCGACTCTGAAGGTTGGAGTGTCGTTCACAATCACTGCCCCAACATCAAGGTGATTGTAGGCATACAGAATATTACGGTAGTCGTTTGAGAAGATGCCGGCCTGCAGTCCGAATTGTGAATCGTTGATGCCGGCAACCGCTTCTTCAATTGTGCCGAACTTGTGGAGGGTCACGACCGGACCGAAAATCTCTGCGCAGAAGGCTCTGGACTCTCGTGAAACATTCGCGAGCACCGTTGGGTCGATCACTCGGCCGACGTGCCCGCCCCCTGCCAGGGTTTGTGCTCCCTGGGCGCGCGCCTCATCAAGCCAGCTGAGTATCCGTTCGAGAGCCTCGCTGTTAATCACGGGTCCAACAATAGTATCCGGATGTTTCGGATCTCCTGCCTTCAATCCCTTTGCCCCCTGCACAAACTTCTCCTTGTAAGAATCAAAAATATCCTCATGGACATAAATCCGCTGAACCTTGATGCACACCTGTCCGGAATAGACGAACGCGGCCATGACATTCTTTTTGACCGCATCATCGATGTTCGCGGAGCGGTCAACGATGACGCCCGCATTCCCTCCCAGCTCAAGCAGCACCTTCTTCTTTCCAGCTTTCAACTTAAGAGACCAACCGACAGCCGCGCTCCCCGTAAAGCTGAGCATCTTGATACGCGGATCAGTTACCAGCTTCTCGGCGATTTCATTTCGACACGGCAAGACGCTGAACGCTTCCGCCGGAAAACCCGAGGCCTCAACCAGCTCAGCAAGTTTGATACTTGTCAAAGGTGCCTGAGGAGGCGGCTTCAAAATGAAGGCGTTGCCGGCTGCCATCGCTGGCCCCAGCTTGTGAGCGACGAGGTTCAATGGGTAGTTGAAGGGGGATATGCCGAGCACGATGCCGAGCGGGAACCTTCTCACGATCCCATAGCGATTCTGCCCGATCGTAGATATGTCGAGAGGAACAACTTCTCCGCCGATTCGCCGCGCCTCTTCTGCTGCCAGCTGGAACGTCGTGATTGCGCGGTCAACCTCAACGCGTGAGGCCTGGAGAGGTTTCCCAGCCTCAGCCGTGATGAGCTGCGCAAACTCTTCCTTCCCATCCTTGATCTCGTTCGCCACGAACGAGAGGATTTCAAAGCGCTCGTAACTCTGGAGCGCTCTTGCCTTGGCAAAGCCAACCAGTGCGCGCTCAATGGCGTTCTCCACGTCCTTTTCCGTGGCGAGGTAGAGCTTGCCGACAAGCGAGTTGTCATAAGGACTGGTGATGTCGGCGACGGTGTGAGAACGTTGGGGAGCGACCCACTCACCGCCTACGAGAAAACGAAATGGGGGTGCCGACATATTGGGTCAGAGCGAGAGGAGTTTTTTGACTTGGGCAGCGACATCGCCCGACGAAACCATCACCCTCTCTCCCGTCTTGCGAGTTTTGATCTCGACTTGACCTGTTTTCAAACCTTTCTCACCTACCACCACCTGCAAGGGCATTCCGAGAAGATCAGCGTCTTTGAACTTGAATCCGGCCGTCACATTGGAGCGATCGTCGAAGAGCGTTTCGACACCGGCTTCGCTAAGAGCACGGTATGCTTGATTTGCCGCGAGCACAATCTCTTTGTTATTCATATTGACTGCGACAATGTGAACCTGATAAGGAGCAATCGACTTGTCCCAGATGATGCCATCTTGGTCGCGACTTTGCTCAATTGCGCATGCGATGATGCGCTCGATGCCAATCCCGTAGCTCCCCATGATGATCGGCTTTGCCTGGCCGTTCTCGTCGAGGAAGGTCACGTTCAAGGCTTCTGAGTACTTCGTGCCGAGCTTAAAGATATGTCCCAACTCGATGGCGTTGGAAATTTTCAGAGGCGATGAGCATCTCGGGCAAGGCTCGCCCGACTCGACGGTGCGGAGATCGAAGTAGCCATCAAGTGTGACATCGCGCTGCATATCGATGTTGCCGAGGTGGTAGTCGTTTTTGTTCGCGCCGCTAATGAGATTGTTCGCGTCTTCAAGGCGTTTGTCCGCAATGATTCGGAACCGTTTCAGTTCGACCGGACCGATCGAGCCGGCGTCCGCGCCGGTGAGTGCCCTCAGCTCCTCTGTGTCCATCGCCTTAATCTCACCACCACCAAGTGCGGCGCCGAGCTTTGACTCATTGAGCTGATCGTTGCCGACCATCAAGATGAGCAACGGCTGGCCGTTGTGTCGATAAACGAGCGACTTCGCGAGCCGAGCAGGATCGACGTTCAGGAAGGCCGCGAGTTCGTCAATCGTGTGCACGTTAGGGGTGTGGATCTCTGCAACAGGTTTCGACTCCGCGGTGCGGCCCGCGTTGGCAAGCTTGGAGGCCGCGATCTCCAGGTTCGCAGCGTATCCGCATTTGCTGCACCGGACAACCGTATCCTCGCCAGAGTCAGACTCCACCATGAATTCCTGCGAGCCGGTCCCTCCCATTGCACCGCTCGACGCACCAACTTCGAAAAACCTCAATCCGCAGCGCGTGAAGATATTTCTGTACGCCTGCGCGTGCGCTTCATACGCGATGTCAAGCCCCTCCCATGTCGTATCGAGTGTGTACGAATCCTTCATGATGAATTGCCGTCCTCGCAGCACACCGGACCTGGGCCGGGGCTCGTTTCTGAACTTCGTCTGGATCTGGTACCAGATCTGTGGCAGGTCCTTGTACGATTGAATGTGCATGGCCGCAAGGAACGCGACGACCTCCTCGTGAGTCGGGGCGAGCACAAGCTCGCGCTCCTTGATGCTCAGGATAAAATTCGGTATGTCCCGGCGGCCGGTTTGAATCCAGAGAGATTCAGGGTTCAGGGCGGGGAAATGGAACTCCTGCCCGCCGATTGCATTCATCTCCTCCCGAACGATCTGCATGGCTTTCAACATTGCACGGTAACCGAGAGGGAGAAACGAATACACGCCGGCGGTCAATTGTCTCATTAATCCCGCGCGGAGCATGAGCTGGTGACTTGGAATCGACGCGTCAGTCGGTGTTTCTTTTTGTGTGGGAATGAAGGATTTGGAGAAGCGCATGAGGGAGTAGTCGACTCGGTGAGTAGTGGAGTAGCAAGTAATTAAGTAGAAAGCAAACGGTGAATCGTGAACAGTCTAAAGAAAGAGTGAAACGCAAGATGTGAGACGGGAGGGGATTGCCGATACACCATCTACAGCGCACATCTTGGGACCTGTACTCTGCACTCGCAACCTTGAGCCACAATTCTTCATTTTACCTCTTGAATCTCGCAATGGTTTGTGACCCCGAGACAATTTCCGGACAGAAGGCGTCGGGATAAACTACCGTCAGCCAATTTGCGTATCCCGCTGTGAATACTGCGACGGGAGAAACCGTGAGCTGTGACCCCGAGAGGACTCGAACCTCCAACCAAAGGTTTAGGAAACCTCTGCTCTATCCATGTTGAGCTACGGGGCCAGAGAATGCTCGCAGCGAGACGCTGCACCGGCGTACAGGGGCGGAAATGACAGACGCCAAGCGGCGGTTGCTAACACACCCCTAACACTTGGCGCCCCAAATAACGCCTGAAAACACGGGTAATCTACGAAACTCTTGGCGGGAAGGCAATACGAAACAAAACGCCGAAGCTCCGCCACCCGGCGGAGCTTCGGTTCACAAGTAGACGGATCGACGGTTATCGGGTCGCTTGTGCCTGCCGCTCTATTTCCCAAGTGCTTTGTGTGCCCGTGTCCAGACAACCGCCAAATCCAATATGTTCTGATTCCAGGTGACTACCTTTTCGAAAAGCGCCTTGGCTGCTTCCTTGTCTCCTTTCTTCAGATTGGCTTGCGCTTGGTAGAACATCGTCCACGGATTCGGCTCAAGTTTTGAAAATCGCTCAATGGCTGCATCGTATTTCCCGCCTTTGAAGTCGATGTATGCGAGAACCGTTTCCAGATTCGTCTTCTCAATGGGATTGTTGCGTCGTTCGACGTCCTTCCTGCAAAGTTCCGCACTCGCCTTGGCCTTCTCCATCATATTGTTCGAGGCGTAAGCATACGCTCGCCAGAAGTTAGCGACCACTCGGAGATTCTCCTTTGCTCGCTCAGTCAAGTCAACTTTGTCAATGGCCCCTATAGCGTCTTCATACTTCTTCAACCCCTGCTGGGGCTTGGCCATTTCCGTGATAGCGAACCCCTCGTACGCTTGCGTATAGACTATGGCTGATGATTGTTTTTCGTTTTCCGCAAATGATCGGCACTCCGCCAGGCCCTTCAGAGCTTGATCGAGCTTGTTCTCGTACAGAAAGGACAATGCCTTCAAATACAAGGCGGTCACTTTCGCATTCACCTGAGTCGACTTGTCAAAGTTCATCTGATAGTATTCTCGTGCCTTGGCGAAATCACCCTTGAAGATGTAGTTGTTCCCGATGCCACTGAGAGCGCCGACAAATGTATTATCGAGATCGTACGCCTTCTGGTATTGCGTAATCGATTCGTCATATCGCCCCATCTTCAGCAGGAGCTCTGCGTACGAGTCGTAAGGATTGGGCTTGGTCGGCACCAGTCGGATGTACTCTTTGAACGCTTTCTCTGCGGCATCAAGGTTGCCGGCAAAGATCTGGGCATAGCCAAGAATGTTGTAGGCAGGTGCAAAGTTGCTATCGAGTTGAATAGCTTTCGCATGGTGGTCGATAGCATTCTTGAAGTCACCGATGGAGCTGTAGTACGTCCCGTACATCATCATCACTCGCTTGTCCTCCGGATACATCGCCATCAGCGAATCCAAGTATTGCTTTTGCTTTGGTCTGTCGACTGCCCTGTTCGCCTGAAATGCATGGATTAGGAGCTTCTCGCCTGCTGTGACCTTGTCGGCGAGCGACAACGCCTTGTCCATGTTTGCGCGAATTACCTGTGATCCACCCCCAGAATTTGCTCGGTACAAATAGGCCAGCGCGAAATTGCTGTCCTTGGCTATGGCTTGATCGAACAGCGGGGCGGCAGCAGCGAGCTCAATATCCTCGAGCTTGTCGCGACCCTGAAGGAACAGATCTCTCGCTTCAGAAGAAGCGGTGGTGATGGGAATCTCTTTCTCCGGCTTCGCGCACGAGATCAGCAGGCACGAACAAAGCAGGAGGACAAAGAGAAGCCCGAACGCATACGTCATGCGGTGGGTCATAGAAACCTCCGTAGTATGTTGTGAAGTGATTGTGAAGTGACAACGATGAGGACCAGTGGTGCTGGGCCCCAAGCCTAGTCTACAGGGAAGCTGTGGTCGTCAGCAGAAGTGTTCAAAGGGCTTCGGCGGCTCGCGGCTTCTGGTTCAAGCTACGTTAAGCGCGATTATGACCTTCGCCCGGAGGCACGTACGGCGCTGTGCGTGAAGGCCCTTCGATGAAACAAGGTCGCGACTTCGGTTGAGTTTGTCAAGAGCACACTTCGAAGTCGAACGGTCTCTTTCGGAAAACCAGTTTCCCTCTCCCACTGTTCTCACGAATCCCTTTGTGGAAGGGCATCGCAGGTTTGGCTGGTCTTGACATTAGCCCGAAAGAAGTATTTCACCGAAGCTGCTTCTTGGTTGTTTGCTGGCCCACCAACTTCTGATGCCTTTCGGCCCCTGAGCAAATCACCGGTCTACTGAAGTGCCTTGCGCTTCTTGCCCCATCTCTCGCGGAGCCTCACCGAATCCAGCCCGAGATAGTTCCCCCTGGAAAGTGCATTGTGACCAACACATTCCAAGCGAAGCGTGTGCTTTCCCGTCGGGAGATTGAAGCTCCCGAGATAGATGTCCCTGACGCGCAACTCCTTTGAAAAGAAATCGAAGTCCCGAAGTTTCTGTCCAGCCATATAGTCGTCCGGCTGGCGCACGTTCTTTCCGTCCAGGAAAATCCGATAGGTGCCGTAGTCATCGGCGTAGGTGCAGCGGAGAATCAGACCGCGGTATGCTTCTTTCTCCACTTGAAAATCCACTTCCAGAACTGGCTGATCGCTGGCCGGCATGAAAAAGATCTGGCCATCGCCGGTCCAGTCGTAGCCCTTCTGTAACTCAACCACTCCTGGTGAATGCCTCGCTGTGCCCTGCAATGTCTTTGCTTCGATGACGATATCGAGGTTCGGAAGCACACGCTGAGACAGAGGCGGAAGCATTGTGAATCGCTTCGGCTGTCCGACTTGATACCAGAAAGCCACGGTGGCCATGTCATCTTCCCGCTCGACGTGTCCTTCGGCCTTGCCGCTTTCCGTTTCGTCGTCGCTAATCCAGCCCTTGTGCTCGATTTCAAAGCGGAGCGATTTGGTGAAACGAACGGGGTCTGCGATATGCCAGCGATAGAGCGTATACTGAACGCCCAGATCTTCAAAATCGCTGCTCATATAGGTGCATCCGAAGTACGGGAAGAGAGTCTCGTTCAGCCCCCATGCCATAAGGAAATAATCTTCGGTACCCGTGCCCTGGATGGTGGGTTTCTTCTCACCATCCACGTAGAGCTTCGCGTCCCCCTCACCAAACCAGAATGGACTCCGAGAACGCACCGACATAACCGTGCCAACATAGTGGCCTTCACCCTCGGCATCAAGTATCAGGTAATCCGTCCCTGTCTTCTCCGGGAATTCATTCCGGTACTGTGCGCAGAAGTATGCCGCCTTCTCGGAAGGTTTCTCTTCCTCCGTGTAATCGATGTGGTAATAGAAACTGCGAACGTTCTTCTGGCTTTCGTTTGTAATCGTGATGAGTCCCCGTTTGTGGAATGGCATGGGCCAATAGCAGTTGTAACCGTCACCCCCTTCCACTTGGACCGGTATCGATCGGATTTCGCGGCGCAGGCCGAATCCGGCGGCAAAAAAGTCGCCGAGTGGAGCCTCCACAGCAGGTTCTTTTTCATCATCCCAGTGCATGCGGAGGACGAGCTCATCGGGACGTGCCGAGCCTCCCGCTTCAAGCCAGTTCGGCCGAGCCTCGTTGAACGTCAACCAGATATGGCGGATGACACCCGGCCCTTTCAAATCGGCCAGCACTTTTGTTTCACCGGGCGCAATGTACTTGATCCGGTCTGCGTTGCTTTTCGGGTTCGGATCGGTTGAAGTGATCGCTCGTGAGCGGCCCGGCTGAGTCTGCGCCAATCCTGAGAGGTCCTGAGATGATGCGTATTGCAGGAAGACGGACAGAAGTAGGATGAGCCAAAGGACGCAACATAGATTCCTCGGCATGATTTCCCTTTCGCGATTTGCACGGTGATAGGAATGTCGCAGTCCGTCCCCGCCGTCGGAGCAGGCTGCTCTGCCAGCCCCACAGGGTCAGCCTGATGTGCGGCACGGACAGGGATGTATGTGGATGAAAGCGGCGGGCACTTTTCACTCACTCGATATCCGTGTAGCTCAAGGAGACAATCCTCCATCTCCCGTCGTGCTCCATCAGCGTGAACGCGTCAATTCCCTTCCACTCCATGAGCTTGCCGGGATCTCCGAACCGCGCATCGTACCTGGCCCAAACGTGTGCCAAGTTCCGGTATGCGCGCACATCGGCCTCGGTCATCTTTTCCTCGAAAATGGGTTTGCTATCCGGGCCGAGCGGAGCTTGGGCAATGAAATCATCCAGCGTCGTGATCTTGACGCGGGGCGCACTCTCGCCCGTAGGCTGCCACACCGTCGTGAGAGTGGCGCCAGGCCAGAAGTGCGAACGATATGCCTTCCAGTCTCGCTTCGTAAGGTCAGAGTAGTACAGTCGGAGCTGCGTCAGGATCTGCTGACGGAGAGAGTCAGACGTGGGATGAAGCCACACTGGTCTATTCTGTGCAAACGATGAGGCACTCTGAAGAAAAGCGATGCCCAGAAGGAGAAACATGCATTGAATCAATGTGCGGATCTTCATATGCCGACTCCTCAAATGTACTGTTGGACTCCTTGTGCCGTCAGGACGTCCGCCGGAAGGCGCGTCGTACAAGAGAACTCTGAAGCTCTGCCATATGCTTCGGCCGCCTCACGAAGAATTGGATTGAAGTGCAAATCAAGTGAGTGAGGGCAATGAAGATCTACCTCCGCAACAGCATCCCGATAACAAAGAGTAGAAGTATGCCGAGTAGGACAAACAGCATCCGTATCAACTTCGTCTTCTTCGACACCGGAGGCGTCGTGGGAGCATACTGAACTGTCGCTGCACTTCCTGGCGCGACCTGAGATTGCGGCGCTGGCCAGTTGATGCCCGCGTCGATCCGTAACTTCTTCGCGCTCCTACCCATGACACCAGAAATCGCAAGTCCAATTAACCAGAGCACGAGGATGACAATGGTAATCGCCAAGCCGGTCTCCTGAGAATATCGAGAACCGGAGAGGGCTATGAGGATTCCTATCTTGATGACGAAGGCACCCCAAGTCGCCCACAGAAATGCGTCAGTCGCACCGAGTTGTGCTTGATGCCATTCGGAGAATTTCTGTGGATCAACGTTGGGGAAATCCTGAACCGTTAATCGCCTTAGCTTCGGTCTCTGGAACGCCTTGAAGATACCTGTAATGAGCAAGATTACTTCCAGCATGGTTGAAGCTCCTTTCGCTGCCTGGAATGGCAGTCAATGTGTCCATCGTGTCAAGCGAAGATCGGAGCCATCACGTGGTCAAGGAGCAACAGTGAGGTGAGCTCGACCACGAACGGTATGAGAAGGCCATCGGGAAAAAGTTCGGCTTCAGTGTACCTCGTTGTGAGGAAAATAGCAATGGCCACGACTGCGAAGAAATGAATCTCTCTCGGTAAGGGAATAGGAATCATTGCTAGCAGGTACGCCCCGCCGGCAATGATGATGCAGCTCAGAACTTTGATGCTGATTGACCTGATGCGAAATGCGCCGTAGTACAGGACAAATCGAAGGGCGAGAGGAGTAAACGCAACGACCGCAATCTGAAGGTAGTTCGTCTTCATCGTCGCATCTCTCCTCGAGTCATAATGGTCGGGGAGACTGCCCGCCTGCAGAAGCCACTTGAGGCTAGGCGACACCGTGCGACTTACATGCGCCTCCTACCAACCAAGTCCTCGTCCGCGGAGGAAAGCTTGAGCAGTGGGGTCGCTGAGAACTGCTGCACGGCGGAAGTACTCTATTGCCTCCTCTTCACGCCCTCGTTTCAAACACAAGGCGGCAAGGTTCTTGAGAGGACGGGCGAATGTCGAATCCAGCTTCACGGCCTGACGAAATGCCGTGACGGCCTGCGCGATCATACCTTTTCCATCATATGCCTCGCCAAGAGCGTTGTGCACCTCTGCATAAACAGGATCGATCTCCAGGGCCTCGTTCAGGACTTCCAAAGCCCGGTCGTACGATCGCTTCTTGATGTTTGCCAGACCTGCGCGCAGGTGTCCCTCGAGGTAGTCTGGCGCATTTTGGAGCACGCAGTTGTACGCCTCGATCGCTCGGTCATAGTTGTTCTTCATCTCATACACTTCGGCGAGACC
>CAZTKU010000117.1:0-9481 GCA_964614245.1 uncultured Ignavibacteriaceae bacterium | reverse complement strand
CTATTCCTTTTGTTACGTGACGAAATGGATCAATCCAAAAGATTGCCCGCCGATCATCACAAGTGCACCATGCAATCTGAGACCGCCACAATTGGTCCCGTCATGTTTTCCTTTTCCGTCGCCCGGAAACTAAGGAGAGGAGCCATGTCTCGGGGTGCTCTTTGTGGAACCGAAGGAAGTCTGTGGCGAGCGCTTGCAGGCCGAGCGCTGAAGTCTCCTCGAGAAGATGGAGGATACTAGGATGCAACGATCGTTTCTTGTTTTCGGAATAATCGCGTGTCAACTTCTCTTGAGCGCTGAAGGACTTGGTGCAGCCGTGCGCGGCACCACCGGTATTCTCGAGGGACGCGTGCGCGACAAGCAGACAAGAGAACCGCTCGTTGGGGTAAACGTCCTGATCGTCGGAACGCAATTGGGGGCTGCAAGTGATGCAGGGGGGATGTACCGCGTCAGCAATGTCCGCGCCGGAGTGTACGATGTCCGCTACAGCATCATAGGCTACAGGTCCGCGGTCATGAGGAAAGTGACAATACTGCCTGATCTTCGCACGCGCATCGACATTGATCTTGAGGTCTCTGCCGTTGAACTCGAAGCGGTCGAGGTGCGGGCCGAACGCCCCCTCATTCAGAGAGACCTCGCCGCGACGGCTTATTCCATCGGAGACATCAAGCTCGAGAAACTCCCCGTCTCCTCATTCAAAGAGGTCCTCGCCCTTCAGCCCGGCACGACGATCGAAGGAAACGTAAGGGGAGGTAAGACCACCGAGGTGGCCTATTTGATCGATGGCTTGCCTGTCCAGGACGTCATCGGTGGAGGGTTGGGGGCCAATCTGCCCAAGAGTTCCATCACCGGACTCACCATCACCACGGGCGGATTTGACGCTGAGTATGGAAACGCGCTCTCCGGAGTGGTCAATGTGATCACGAGAAGTGGTGGGGACAAGCATGTCTTCGGTGTTCGGTTCGAGCGTGACAATTGGCTGTTTGGCTTGAACAAGCAGAAGGATCGGTTGACGGAGCTTGAGGTATCCGCTGGCGGGCCAATTATCGCCGAGAAGCTCTATTATTTTACGGCCAATGTCATGACGCTGAGCGACACGAGATGGTGGCAGGATTTCCAAAACTTCTTGGCCTCTCCGATCAGCAGGGAATTCACAGGATTCGGTAAGGTCGAATACCAGTTCTCGCCCACGTTCAAGATCGGATTGCAGGGGATCTACTCACTCCGCCAGTGGCACGATTACGAATTCAGCTGGCGTTTCAATCTGAACGGGCTGCCTGTCCGACACCGTGATGCGGTGCGGGCAGCGCTTATGCTCTCGCACACGCTATCAGAGAACAGCTTCTACACCGTCAGCCTCAGCGCCTTCTCCCTTTGGTCCCGCATCAACGAAGGCTCAAAGGATGATCTCTCCCTTGAGCCGTACGAATACGATTTCTATCTGCGGTACATTGTGGGAGGGGAGCGAAATTGGTGGGCGGATGCGCGGCAGGTCATCTACACGTTGAAAGGAGACTTCACGACTCAGTTCCAGAAGAGCCATCTGTTCCGAGTCGGCGTCGAGTTCAATCAGTACGATATCTCTTCCGACCTTGTGAAGTATGAGCCTCAGATGACGTACTTTGGCAAACCGATCACCGATGCGCCATTACTGAATTTCAGCAATTCCTACAAGTATTATCCGCGTTCTGGGAGTGTGTATGTGCAGGACAAAGTGGAGCTCGTTCGAGACGGCTCGAACGTGAGTCTCGGTCTCCGATGGGATTTCCTTGATCCGACGGCGGAGCGTCCTCTCGTCGAATTCATCCCGGTCAGTCAGACCGAATTCCGCCAACAGATCACCGGCAAGGCGAAGGCACGATTCAAACACCAGATCAGCCCGCGAATTTCTGTCGCTGTTCCAGCCGGTCCTACGACATACTTTTTTGCGAACTTTGGGCACTATTTTCAGTTTCCACTTTTTGACTACCTGTACTCTGGAATTAATCCGGCTCAGCTGCGCCTCGGGGCTCGAAACGTGTTAACCGGCAATCCAGACCTCGAGCCTGAACGAACGGTCTCCTGGGAACTTGGATTCAAGCACGGGATCAGCGAGAACATCGTTGGTTCCATTACCTACTTCAAGAAGACGTTCAAGAACCAGATTGATTCGAAAACACTCATACCATTCGACAGCAAGTCGGCAGGGGATTACGGTTTCGCGTCCTATGTCAACAATGCCGAGGCGGATGCGACAGGATTGGAATTTGTGCTCAGCAGAGAGCGTGATGAACGCCTTTCCGGAAGTATCTCGTACTCCTATATGGTTACCGAAGGAGTGAGCGAAGTCGCCGATCAGACCATCAATTACGCACAATGGGGATTTCCGCTTGCAGCCAGGCCATATCCGCTGAGCTGGGATCAACGCCACACGGTGAAAATGGATGCAGAGATCAAGCTCCCATTTGAGATTCAATCGAACCTCATCGTTCTGTACAATTCGCCCCGTCCTTACACCTACTTTCCAACGCGTGACGGATTCACGCCGCTCAACCCATCCAAGTCATTTATCCCGAACAACCGTCGCATGAAAGACGTTGTGTTTGTCAATCTGAAACTCTCGAGACAGTTTGCCCTGGGTGATGCCAGCCGTTATCTTCTCAGCGTGTACGCCGATGCGCGCAATTCCTTCAACACCAAGAACGTCCGGTGGATGGATTCGAGCGGCAGAATCGGAGGAGAGCTCGAGGATCCAGGCGCTTACTACGATCCGCGCCGCGTTCGAGTCGGAGCTCGCCTGGAATTTTGATCGTCTTCCGCCGAACACATCGACTTGTGGCACTGCACATTTCTTCGGTCGTCAAGTCGTGCCCGTGAAATGTGACAAAAGGCAGAAATTCGCAAGTCTCCTTGATTTTCAGGCATTTTCCGCTAATTTATTGGTTTACGTCTCCGGACGTCGACGGACAATAGCCACTGAGCCAAGAGAAAGGATAGGATGAAAAAGCAGTTCTCACTTATTGGGGTGATTGCCCTGATGATCGTAAGCTTGTTCGCAGGCATACAGATTAATCACCTTGTCTCCGGCGACACGCTCTACGAACAGGCGAACAAATTCAAGGAAGTCCTGGGCCTCACGGAGAAGTACTATGTCCAGGAGGTTGACACCAAGAAGCTGACCGAAGCGGCGGTTGAAGGATTGCTGGACAAACTTGACCCGCATTCCGTCTACATTCCGCCGAGGGCATACGAGCAGGTCAGAGAGGAATTCCGGGGCAAGTTCGAAGGGATTGGCATACGGTTTACCATTCGCAACGATTCGATCTTTGTGGTCGAGACGATCGGCGGTGGTCCTTCCGCCCGACTCGGGATTCAGACAAACGACCGCATCGTTCGAATTAACGATTCGTCATCGATCGGTTTCACGAATGACCAGGTCATTCAGCGCCTCCGGGGGCCGAAGGGGACAAAGGTCAAAGTCTCGATTGCCCGCCCCGGGGTGAAAGAGCTGCTCGACTTCGAGATTATTCGGGACGAGATTTCCCTGACGAGCATCGACATTTCGATGATGGTGAACGATCAGGTCGGCTATGTCAGTGTAAACCGCTTCAGCGAGCAGACCAATGTTGAGCTCGAGCAGGCACTCCGAAATTTGAGATCGCGAGGGATGAAAAAACTGATTCTTGATCTCCGGGACAATCCTGGTGGTCTCCTCGAGCAGGCGTTCAAGATGACAGATCTCTTTCTGGACGGTGGGACAACTGAGAAGCCTCATAAGATTGTGTACACGAAAGCACGGCGAACGGAGTTCGACGAAGTCTACTATGCAAAGACAGGACAAGCTTTTGAGAATCTTCCTCTGATCATGCTGCTGAATAATACTTCAGCAAGCGCAAGCGAGATCGTAGCCGGGGCCGTGCAGGATTGGGATCGTGGCCTGATTGTCGGAGAGACCAGTTTCGGGAAAGGTTTAGTGCAGCGACAATTCCCGCTGTCGGATGGCTCAGGCCTCCGATTGACGATCGCGCGTTACTATACGCCCAGCGGCCGATCGATCCAGAGGGAATATGAGGGGAAGGAGCGACAGGCCTACCAGCGCGAAGCGTACGAACGGCAGGAGCGAGAAGGGGAGAACCTCGAGCACAAGGCCGAAAGCGATTCCTCCCTTCCGCTCTTCCAGACCAATGCCGGTCGTGTGGTCTACGGGGGAGGAGGCATTACTCCGGACTACGTCGTGAAGAACCCGTCCCCCTCTCCCTTCACATCGAATTTGCTGCGTCGTGGGCTCTTTGACCAATTCGTGACCGCCTACCTTGATGGCAAAGGTCTGAAGGTCCGTTCGACGTACGGCAAGGACCTGCGTCTCTTCAAGGACTCATTCATGGTCTCTGACGAGATCCTTAAGGACTTCCGCTCGTTCGTTGTTCAACGGGATGTCAAAATCAATGAAAAGGAGTATGGAGAAGACTTGTCGTTCATCAAGACAAGGCTCAAGGCGTCGCTCGCGAGAAGCTTCTGGGGGAATGACGGCTGGTACCCCGTCATGCTGCGGGTTGATGTCCCGTTCCAGAAAGCGCTCAGTCTCTTTCCGGAGGCCGAGAAGATAGCGAGGCTAAACTAGAAGGGGAAAGATGAAGAGACGACGCGGCTGGCGGTTGCCGGCATCTTTTCTGTTCATTGGCATATTGTTCCTCGGTTCTGCGATGGTGGGTTCGACTCACCGGGCCTCCTCCGTTGAACGCGGCGGCTTTGAATCGTATATCCCGGCAAAAGACAGTATGCTTCTTGTGGGGGAAGAGTTGGAGTACGAGGTCAGCTATTCCTTCTTCACCATCGGTACCATCCGGATCAAAGTGGTCGACAAGGAAGTGCGGAACGGGAATACTATCTATAAGAGCCTGGCCTTCATCGATTCAAATCCAAGCCTGAGCTGGCTCGTCGATCTTCACATACGATTCTACAGTGAGATGGATGAGCGGGTGTTCTCCTACCAATGGATCAGCGACGACAGCACGAAGAAGGAAATCAATTTCAAATGGTTTAAATTCGATTACGAGAACAACAGGGTGTTGTGCGACAAAGGGAAGAAGCTTCCAACGGGAGAGCGAAAAGTTGAGGACGTGGACACGATTGCCGTCACGGAGCCCTGTGAGGATGGCTTGTCGCTTTTCTTCTATGCCCGAGAAAACGTTCGCCAGCAAAAGCAGGTACGAGTTCCGACGCTGATCGAGAAGAAACAGGAGTATACGTTTATCAATTTTATGAATAAGCGAACCGGTGTCGAGATCGATGCCGTCGACTACCCAGTGGAAGTGGTGGAATTTGACGGCAAGGCCGAGTATGTCGGCGTATTCGGCTTGACAGGCGGGTTCCGGGGGTGGTTCAGCAATGATGCGGCAAGGGTGCCGATCCTGGCGAGAATGAATGTGATTCTGGGCAGCATCAGGATTGAGCTTGTCAAATGGAACCGGGCCGGCTGGCAGCCTCGCCGCTACGTTGAGGAGCCAGACAAGTGATTCTGCCCTACAGGGGGATTTCGCCGAAAATCCACGATTCTGTGCTCATCGCCGAAGGTGCCCAGATTATCGGCGATGTTGAGATTGGAAGGGAGAGCAGTGTGTGGTTCAACACAGTAATTCGGGGAGACGTGAATTACATTCGAATCGGGGAGCGCACGAATATTCAGGACGGGTGCGTGCTCCATGTGACTCACCAGAAGTATCCTCTTCGCATCGGATCGAATGTGACAATTGGCCACGGTGCCATCGTCCACGCGGCAACGGTGCACGACTTTTGCCTCATCGGGATGGGAGCGAAAGTCCTGGACAATGCGATCGTGGGTCCATACGCTCTGGTTGCGGCAGGGGCACTCGTGCTTGAGAATTTTGTGGTACCGGAAGGGACTCTCGTCGCAGGCGTTCCAGCTCGTGTCAAGAGGCGTCTGACGGACGATGAACGACGGCAGATCGAACTATCTGCCCAACACTACGTAGAGTACGTCAAGACGTATCGATCTTGACAATGAACTGAGGCTGCTATGAAACTCAAGTTCTGGGGGGTTCGTGGTTCCATCCCTACTCCCGGCAAACACACCGTGAGATATGGGGGGAATACCCCGTGCCTCGAACTGCGGCTCGACGACGACAGTCTCGTCATCTTCGATGCGGGAACGGGAATCCGTAACTTTGGCGACGATCTCATCAACAATGGGGAGTCCGTAAACGGATATCTTCTTATCTCGCATCCCCACTGGGATCACATTCAAGGTTTTCCCTTCTTCAAGCCTGCCTTCATCTCCGGCAATGAATTGACGATCTATGGGACCGAACGGCCCGAGAAGTCACTGAGTGAGATTATCTCAGAGCAGATGAACAGAATCTATTTCCCCGTGCAGCTCCACGAGCTGAAAGCAAAGCTCAACTTCATGCCGATAAAGGAAGAAGGGGAAATAAAGATACGCGACTGCGTCGTGAAGACGCTGTACGTCAATCATCCAGGCTTCACGATTGGCTATCGGCTTGAGTACAACGGCAAGACGCTCGTCTACATCAGCGATAACGAGCCGTACGATCGTGAAGTGGCAGCGTCGCTTTCGAACTTCGAGCCAGCCGTCAAGGCGAAGTTCGAATCCAAGAAGGGGGATCCGAACCAGAGGGTATTCGATTTCTGTGAAGGAGCTGATGTGCTCCTGCACGACGCGACGTATACCCCTGAGGAGTACATCGACCGCGTAGGATGGGGACACTCCCACTACCTCTTCACGCTCCGGGTAGCCGCCGAAGCAAATGTGAAGCGGCTGTACCTGTTCCACCACGAGCCGAATCACAGTGACGACAAGGTCGACGATATCCTCAAGAAATGCAAAAAAGAGGTCAAAACGAGAGGGTACAGGTTCGAGTGCGAAGCGGCGGCAGAGAACATGGTCATTTCAATCTAACTTGACAATCAACCGCAGCAAGGTTATATTTAGTTCAGGTATTGGTTTACGAGCCTTTGTTATGCTCCTGTCTTTCAAGCGTTTAGCATTTGACAGGAGTTGAGCCGAGGGTTCGTATCAGTGAGTGATGGACAGAGCCTGAAAGGGGCGCTTGGTGGGAATCCCTTACCAGGGTACTTTGAGTGAGAGAACAGATTCGCGTTTTCACAACACCCCGAGTTGCGAATGACCTCCGGAGCAACGACAGCGCATCGGGGTTTTTCATTGTAAGGCATCGATGAGAGGTTAGGCTCATTTATGGGGCTCGAGTTCAAGGAAACAGATCTCCGAAAGATATCACAGATCCTCGGTGTTCCACCAAAACACCGGGGCAGCAACTACCGATTTGAGGTGGAGAACAAGACTCTCAGCCGCAAGCTCTCGTTGGAGATTTATCCCAACATCAACATCGGCCATCGTACAGGCAACCTCATTTCGGTGTACACTCCAACAGCGCACCTGCAGCTCCACTACTGCACGGGATATGTCGTCAGCAGGCTGCTCGGCGAGATCACGTTTGTCGCGGAATCTGATGGAAAGCTTTCAGGATTGACGGTCGAACGAGAGGGAGGATGCTCACTCTACGCAAATGTCGATCGCGAAATCCTGTCCGGCGATTTCACGACCCTGGGACCGGAAGTGATGCTCTCCGGTATTGCACTCTCGCTCACGGAAAATATCCTGCCGCAATCCAGGCCATCGACCCCGGGGACAAAGGGCGAACACAAGGCACGGGAGAAAGGTAAACGAAAACCAAGACCAAAGGCTGGATGATTGTTGTCTCAAACCGTCACCCCGCGCTCCGATTTTCCAGGCGGGAAACTTTCCGAACCATCCAGAGTGTTCTAGACCGAGAAGTGGTACCATCGTTTGCCGTGTCTGTTGTGTTTGTGGGTAGCCGGTTCATGCGTCAAATCAATAGGCGATTTCTCGATCACGATTACGTCACCGATGTGATTGCGTTTTCCTTGCGTGACGGAGTGGGAGTAGACGGCGAACTCTACGTTAACCTCGATCGCGCGAGGAGCCAGGCGCGCGACTATGGGGTGAGCTTCTCAGAGGAAACGCAGCGACTGTTGGTCCATGGCATTCTCCACTTGCTGGGATACAAGGACCATACTCCGCGAACGAAGTCCCGCATGAGGGCACGAGAGGATTCCATTCTCTCTCTGCTGGCAAGTTCCAAAAAGGCGTAGACCCTATGCAAGAACGGATTGTTGAGATTATTCTGTTCCTCGTGAATGAGCTGAAGTCGACCAAGCAGCTCAGCGAAGTTGACGTCTCATTTCTCACGGAAAATGGCTACACGCCGACGGAGATCTCGACAGCGTTTTCGTGGCTGTTCGAGCGATTATCCGTTGGCCACCAGTTGGTTTCAGGCGAGGCCGATACTCGCTTGTCGCATCGCGTGTTGCATGATGCGGAAAAAATGATCATTACTCCCGAAGGATACGGCTATCTGCTTCAGTGCCGACAACTTGGCCTCCTGACCAATTCAGACATCGAGACGATCATCGAGAGAATCATGGCTGCAGGGTTCTCCTCCGTTGGTGTGCCAGAGATGAAGAGCTTTGTGGCCGGTATGCTGCTGGACTCGGATAGCCCTACCGGAAGGAGCGGCCGTATTTCGCTCAATAGTTCCGATACTATTCACTAGTGCTGACGGTTCATGGAAAAGTCGCTCATCATCGTCGAGTCACCTTCTAAAGCGAAGACGATCAACAAGTACCTCGGCAAGGAGTACATGGTTGAGGCGTCGGTGGGCCATATCAAGAACCTTCCGAAGAGCAAGCTCGGCGTGGATGTCGACAACAGCTTTGAAGTAACCTACGAAAACATCAAAGGCAAAGACGAGGTCATTGAAAAGCTCCGCGAGAAAGCAGGGAAGGCCAAAGTGATCTACCTCGCAACAGACCCCGATCGTGAGGGGGAGGCGATTGCGGCGCACCTTGCCGAAGAAATCAGAGTGGTGAACAAGTCCATCAAGCGTGTGTTGTTCCACGAAATCACCGCAGCTGGCGTCACGGACGGGATGAAGCACCCCAAGAAAATCGACACACATCTGGTCCTCTCACAACAAGCCCGGCGGGCAATGGACCGGATCGTCGGGTATAAGGTCAGTCCGTTTGTCTGGAAGACGCTCTACTATGGCCTTTCTGCGGGACGGGTTCAGTCGGTCGCGCTGCGTCTGATTTGTGAGCGCGAGGACGCAATCCGAACCTTCGTCCCCGAAGAATACTGGTCGATTACGGGTGAGTTCCAAACGGTCCAGAGCGAGCCCTTTCTTGCCAAACTGATGAAGGTGGAAGGTCAGGAACCGAAGATTCCTGACGAGACCACCATGAAGGGTTATCTGGCGGAGCTCCAGAGACAGCAGTATGAGATCAGCAGCGTTGAGCGAAAACCCGTCAAGCGGAACGCGCCTGCACCATTTATCACCAGCACGCTGCAGCAAGAGGCAGCACGGCGTTTGCGCTTCTCCGCCAAGCGGACTATGATGCTTGCGCAAAGACTCTACGAAGGCGT
>CAZTKU010000116.1:0-9600 GCA_964614245.1 uncultured Ignavibacteriaceae bacterium | reverse complement strand
ATCATCGCGAAGGACGCGCCCAATGAGAAAGAAGACCCAACCTGGAGTGCGGAGGATGCGCGCTATGCAACAATTCGCTGGCTGCCGTCTCCGATCGAAAACGCGTATGGTCCGCACGTCGCAGATCCTCGGACCGGAGAAATCCTTGATTCCGACATTGGGTTCTTCCACAATGTGATGAACCTGGCCCGCAACTGGTATTTCGTTCAAGTCGGAAACGTTGACCCACTCGCAAACAAGCTTCCCCTGCCGGATAGCTTGATGGGCGAGTTGTTGCGGTATATCGCTGCCCACGAAGTGGGTCATACCCTTGGATTCCCGCACAACTGGAAGTCGACGTCTCAGTATCCTGTGGACAGCCTCCGGAGTGCCTCCTTCACAGCAAAGTACGGCAATGAGGCTTCCATCATGGACTACGGTCGCTTCAACTACGTTGCGCAACCGGGAGACAAGGCGCGACTCATCCCGATGATCGGTCCGTACGACAAGTTTGCAGTTGAGTGGGGCTACAGACCTATTCCAGGTGCAAAAAATCCCGATGACGAAAAAGCAGAATTGAACAAGATCGCTTCACGCCAGGAGACCGAACCCTATTTACGTTTTGGCGTCTCCGATCCGAATGACCCCACAGTGCAGACCGAGGACATGGGAGATGATCCTGTTGCCGCGACGAAATACGGGCTTAAGAACGTCAACGTGATCGCCGATATGTTGATTGGGGCAACGACCAAAGAAGGGGAGGACTACAGCACGTTACGGGAGGTCTATGGTGAGCTGATCGCGCAGCGCAACCGCGAGTTTGGGCACGTCGCCTCTTATGTTGGCGGAGTGGTCCGGACCGAACGCGTCGCGGGCCAAAAAGGTGTCGTGCATACGCCTGTCTCTCGCGAGAAGCAGAGGGAGTGCATGGCTTTCCTCCAGAAAGAGGCATTCCGAACACCAGCAGAAATCTTGAGACCAGATATCCTTGCATTGATCGAGCCAGCCGGTGCCGTCGAACGAGTACTACAGGGGCATCGCATGCTGCTCAACATCTTGCTCAACACCGACCGGATGGCACGCCTGATCAATACGGCCGCTGTCCCGAGAGGAGGTGTCCAGGCATACACGCTGACCGAGATGCTGACAAGCCTACGGCAGGGCGTTTGGAACGAGCTGAACGCCAATCCAATCAAGACCGATGTGTACCGGCGTAACCTCCAGCGTGCATATATCGAGGCAATGGGGAACAAGCTGAATCCGCCTCTATTTACTCCGCCAGCAAATTTGCCGCCCGGTTTTGTCTTTCCTCCACCGACACCTTTGCCCGGTGAAGCACGCGCAGTGATTCGATCTGAATTGCTCGATCTCGATGCTGTGATTGCACAATCGATGGCTCGTGCTGCCGACCGCGAAACCAGAGCGCATCTGCGGGACAGCAGGGATCAGATCTCGAAGATCCTTTATCCAGATAAGAAGTAGCAGGGGAAATCGTCACGCGGATTCTTGTGCGAAATGAGAAAGCCCGACAGGTTCGTACGCTGTCGGGCTTAGCCTTTCGGACGCGACCGTAAGTTGGCTCTGTCAGAGCGTGAACCAAGGAGTCAACCATTTCGACTTCAGCGTGAGCGCCATCATCGAGTTGCGGGGAGGGACACACGCATACCGGGTGGCTCAGTCTGCGTTCTTGATTCTTAGATGGTGACGTCGCCAAAGGTAATATACGGGTACCCCGAGCGCGAGGAAAATCAGACCTGCCCACGCTTCCGCTGGCTTCTCAAAAAATGTATAGACGACGAACAAGCTCGAAATGGTGACGAAAAACAATGGAGTAGCCGGGTAGCCGAGAGTCTTGTACGGTCGATCGGCATTCGGGAGACGCTTCCGGAATATGAATATACTCGCGGCTGTCAGCGCAAAGAAGATCCAATCAGTGAACACGACGTAGGAGATGAGACTCTCAAACGTTCCCCAGAACAAAATGAGCACGATGGCCCAGATCGATTGGAAGATGATGGAAAACATCGGCGTGCGGAACCTCGGGTGTACCTCAGCAACTTTCTTGAAGAACACGCCATCGTTCGCCATAGCGTAGTAGATCCGCGGCGCCGTCAGCGTGTAGATGCCGGTTGTCCCAAACGTCGAAATAAAAATCGTTAACGCAATCAGGCTCCCGCCGAATGTCCCCAGAACTACGCTGATCGCGTCTGAAGCGATGCGCGACGAGGCCGCCATTTGGCCCGGGGAAAGAAGGAACATATAGGCTACATTTGTGGTCACGTAAACGATCGTCACGGTAAGTGCGCCGAATATAAGGGAAAGGGGCACACTGCGCTTAGGGTCCCTCGCCTCTGCCGCAGTGAAGGTAGAATGCTGCCAGCCACCGTACGACCAGAGGACACTGACAAATGCCAGCGTCAACGCACTGGCGAGACCGTTGGGTAGATCACCAAGCGGGGCTGTGAAGTCTGTCGCTGAGCTCGATCCCCAGCCGAGTCCCACGGCGATCAAGACTCCTATTCCGGCAAGCTTTAACATGGTAAAGAGGTCAGAAAACACCCCGCCGGCTTTCACCCCCAACACGTTGATGATTGTAACGAGAACGATGCCCCCAATGGCGACAATTGTCGTGTGCTCGGCGGCGACTGGGACGAAGTAGCCGAAGTATGTCGAGAACGCAACGGCCAACGCCGCGATCGCACCCGTGTTTGCGACGAGGAAGTATGCCCATCCATAGAGGAAGCCGACCAATCCGCCGTACGCTTCCGTGAGGAACACGTAGACTCCACCGGCTCTCGGCATCATTCCGCCAAGCTCAGCGTAGGTGAGTGCACCGGACATCGCCATCAATCCGCCAACGACCCAGACGCCGAGGATCCAGAGAGGAGACGGAAGAGCCTTCGCGATCAGCGCAGGCGTCAGAAAAATACCTGACCCGATCGTCGACCCAATGGCGATCATCGTCATGTCAAACAGGGTGAGTTCCCGGCGCAGCTCTGTCATAGGATAATGGAGAGACTAACTCAGCGTGAAGGAGTAAAGCCGGCTCCTGAACTCCTTTTTGAATTCTGATTTGTCATTTTCCATTGTGATTTGTGATTTCTCCTTTTCACAGTTGAATCTGAATGGCTTTTCCGATTGTGCTTTCCGCTTGTTGCTTCCCGTCGAGCCACAGCGTGAACCGCTTCCCCTTGATTTCAACCTTCAGCCTTCTCCCGCGCACCAGCACGTTGTCGATCATCGCCTGCTTCAAGCCAAACGGAAACGGATCGATTGTTATCGTGTGTTCCTCCGGCCGAATGCCGCACAGATACTTGATGATCAAATCGTTTACCCAGGAATGCTGATAGTCATCAATACCCCGATAAACGCTCGGCTTGCCCGAGAAAGGATTGTAGTGCTCGAAGCAGTTCGGGCGGCCGGGGTCGCCGTCGAAAAACATCATCCGAACGAACTTGGTAATGAATTCAGCGGCCTTCTTCCTCAACAGCCGATCCCGAAAACGAATTGCGGAGCAAGCAAGCGCTTCGGCGATGTGACTGTTGGTCATCGGCCAGACCCGCCCGTTCCAGGGACAGTTCATCCGCTTGCCTTTCCATTCCGGCGCCGCGGAGAAGAATTCGTCGTCCGCGCTGGAGGAAGGAGCAGGATACGGTGTCCAGAATTCTTTCGGATTCAGCAGATGGCGTTTCAGCCCCGGGAGGTGCGACTCATCCACGATGTCGGTGAAATACGGATAGAAGCACGTCGCAGCTTTGATCATCGTTCGCTTGCCTGTCGTGGGATCAACATCAAAGAACATTTCTTCATCTGGATCCCACATTTTTTGCAGGACGGCGCTTTTGACCTTCTCCATCTCCATTTTCCACAATTCTGCGTCATCCGACTTGCCCAGTTGTTCGGCGACAATGCTGAGAGCGCGCTTGAGCTCGAAGAGGTACACTGTAACATCGACACCCTTCAGCCGAAATACCTCCC
Source organism: uncultured Ignavibacteriaceae bacterium (assembly GCA_964614245.1). Lineage (GTDB taxonomy): Bacteria > Bacteroidota > Ignavibacteria > UBA10030 > UBA10030 > VGWB01. Next base: position 5,643 of record CAZTKU010000116.1, on the reverse strand, counting down.
CCCAATTGTCCTGATCAGCCCTGGGGTTCACCGCCGTGTAACGGTGCATGTACTCCTGGCCGGTCTCGTAGTGATTGTCGATGTCGTAGAGCCCGCTGACCTCCTCATCCCGCTCACGATCAAAGTACGCCACGTATTTTTTCAGCCCAGCGTAGACGTTTTCCAGGTACTCGCTGGATGGATGGAGAAAGTGCAGCTGCAGCAGCGCATTGCCCCAGTTGGCATGATAGAACATCTCCTGCCGGTAGTGATTCACGTCGATGTAGCCACGGAATCCGCCATCCTCGCGCTGATTGTCGATAAACACGAGGAGGCTTCCCTGTGCAAGCTCCGGCTCATGATGCCAACGATTTTCAAGCATGTGGCACTGTGCGCTGTACGAGATTGGCGCTCGAAAGTAGCCGATCCCCTCGCAAACGAACGGTCGCCTGTAATTTCCCTCGTTTCCGAACATCGTGTTGAGCCGTAATCCATACCAACGGTACCAATAGTAGCGTGTCACAAACTCATCCGAGCAGACAAAGGTGGGCACGGAAGCGAAATAGTCCTCCCAGCTGACGGTACTAAGGTCAATCGGATTTGACCGCTTGATGACGGGGTGGAGGTTGGCTTTCGCTTCTTCGAGTGACGGAGCAGCAGCGAAAGCAATGGCTATGGAGTCTTCGGCATGAGGCTTCAGCGCGAGTTCGACGTGGAGGCCGAAATAGATCAGGCCTTCCGTTGTGACGCCGGTGAGGTTCAGTTCGTTCGGAAGAGCACAGCGAGAAAACTTCTCATACCACGGAGTCAACCACCAATGAGGCTGAAGGGCCGTTCGCTCGCTGAGATTGATGCTGTGTGAATGGACTTTCTTATTGATGGCGAACGCGCACGCCAGTTCGAAATGAGGATCGACCGATGGCCGCAGGAATTTTTTGAACGACGCGACGCCGCTATGATATGCGACGTCGCCAAGCCAGCTCGACTGCTGTGAGGGAAGATGCTCCTGTGCTGTCCATGCGATGAAGTGCAGCTTTCTTCGACGCTTCGACTTGTTCTTGATCATGACTAGAGTCGTGGCGACATGGTTCGGCAAGACAGCTTTACTCTCAGAAATTTGGAGTTGGGGATTCGAATTTCGAAGTCTGGAGTCTGAGCTTCGAGAACGAGGGTCATAGTGTTGCGTGAGGGAAGCGGGAGTCCATGCTCGACTCTTGAACAGCAGGGGAATTTCTTGAGCATCCTCGTCAAGTAGCGTCCACGTAAAGAGCGGCTTCAGTTCATAGTTATAGTAGTGGGCTTCGTCCCAAAACCCCGGGAAGTCAAGAAAAACGGGAAATGTCGGAGCCCAAAGGAATCGATTTGCGCCGCCAAGATACCATTTGTCGGTTCGGGAGAGATGCTTCAAAATGTCAAGACTCTTCATCGGCGGAGAAATTCTCGCTATCTGAGGGGGATACTAGGAATTGACTGCCAAGTAGTGGAAAAGTGTGTGTCGTAAGCGCGGGTCCGTCGCGAGGTTCGAATGTCAATTTTCGATCGTCATATTTCAGCTTGCATTTTGATTCATCCTTTCTCTCTTGCACTCATTCTCTCGCCTCATCAAGGATTTGCCAGACTGCCGGGTCTTCGTGGCCAAGCCTCCAGGCGAAGATACCTCTAAACTTGTAGCGCTTCACCAACTCGAGTCTCGCCTGAAGGGACTGTGCATCCTCCAGATAGATGTACTCGTTCAAGAAGGGCCATATGATTTCAGGAATCTCGCGGCACTCTCAATCTCCAAAACTGATGCCGAGATCGCGTGCCGTAAGCATCGTATCGCAGTCGAGCGGCACGACTTTCATCCGACGTGTCGCTTCTTCCAATGGCACATACCGTACTGTCGGTGGATCGAGTGCGACCATGACCCCGGACTTGCCCGCGTCGAGCGCCCGGACTGCAGCGGCTCCAAATCGAAGCGACAGGAGGCGATCGAAGGTCGTCGGGCTTCCCCCGCGCAGCAAGTGGCCAAGAACAACGCATCGTGTCTCCTTGCCTGTCGCGTCCTGAATCTCTTTCGTTACGCGCTCACCTGCTCCTCCGAGGCGCTCAGCTCGGCCGAGTTCCTTTGAGATCACGGAGGTAGCGCCACCTTTCGGCTTCGCTCCTTCCGCGACGACCACAAGCGTGAAGCGAGCTCCATATCGATCACGCTCGCGAATTTTCTCAGCGATCTTTTCAACGTGGTAAGGGATTTCGGGGATGAGAATAACATCAGCGCCGCCGGAAATGCCACTGTTGAGAGCGATCCATCCAGCATAACGGCCCATCACTTCCACGACCATTACTCGCTGGTGGGCCTCGGCAGTAGAGTGAAGTCGGTCAATGCACGTCGTTGCGAACGAGACAGCGGTGTCAAATCCAAATGTGATGACCGTCTTTTCCAGGTCGTTGTCAATCGTTTTCGGCACACCCACCACGCGCAGCCCTTTCTTTGCCAGCGCATTGGCGATTGTCAGCGATCCGTCGCCGCCGATTGCAACCACCGCGTCGATTCTTTCACTCTGGAAAGCTCGGATAAGTTCATCGGAGCGGTCTCTTTCATACATCTTTCCGTCGGGTCCCATCGTCGGATATTTCAATGGATTCCCCTTGTTGGTTGTTCCGAGGATGGTTCCTCCGAGGTGGGTGATTCCTCGAACACGTTCGCGAGTTAGGCTGATCAGTCCACCCTGAGGATATTGTTCGGGAAGAAACAAACCATTGTATCCATCTCGAATTCCAACGCATTCCCAACCACGATCGATAGCGGCAATCGTAACCGCTCGAATGACAGCGTTCAATCCAGGTGCATCGCCACCGCCAGTGTTGACTGCGACCCGTCTGATTTTCGGTTTTGCCATGGTCTAGACCTTTCGAAGAACGTTACACAGAGAACACAGAGTAAACAAACGAAGAAGGAAAAGGATGAGGAGGAAAGGGGAGAGAAATGTGCTTGAACGAGTCACGTTTGTGTCAGCTAGGATCCCGTCTTTCTGAAGCATTCCTTGGTCGCCTCCACTGCCGTCGTGATCTCTTCAATCGAATTATAGAAATGGGGAGAATAGCGCAAGCGCCCCTGACGGAGCGACACGATGATCCCTCGGTCAAAGAGTGCCTTGAACGACGCCTCTGGATCAATCCCCTCTGGTGGCCGGATCGTCACAATCCCGGCCCGCTCACGAAGCTCTGTTGGCGATATAAGCTGTATACCCTCGATGCTTTGGAATTCATCGACGAGTCTTTGCGTCAACGCGAGAATATGCCCTTCCACGAGGCTCATGCCGTACTCAAGGAAAGTGTGGAGGGCTGCATGGTATCCCCACATTCCCGGTATGTTGATCGTGCCGCCTTCGTACCGCCGCGCTGAGGTCGCAGGGGCTTGATCGTAGTCGGAGAAATTGAAGGGATTCTCCACAGCCAACCACCCCAGGTACTTTTGGTGGATGCGTGCCTGCAGCTCCTCTGTGAGATAGAGAAACCCAATTCCCTGCGGACCCATCTGCCATTTCGGTGCGCCGGCAGCGAGCGCGTCAATCCTCATCTCTTGCACATCGATGGAGACTGCTCCGACTGCCTGAATGCCGTCGACAACAAAGAGAATTCCGCGCGATCGGCAGATCTCGCCAAGCACGAACAGATCCGCCAGATATCCCGACAAGAATTGGACCGCGCTCAGCGCCAGAAGTCTCGTGCGCGGCCTTAAGGCGGCATAGATGGCTTCGGGCGTCACCCTGCCATCCGGACAATGGATGATGTCAATCTCGACGCCGAGGCTTCTCAGATGATTGTATGGATAAATGTTAGCAGGAAACTCAAGATCATTCAAGAGAATGCGATCCCCTGGGTTCCATTCGAGTCCCGAGGCGATGATGTTCAAGGCGTCGGAAGTGTTACCCACGAGCGCAATCCTATCGTGCGATTCGGCATTGATGAGCTGCTGCACGCATCGTTTCGTCTCCTCAATTTGCTTCAAGTCATCCCAGAATGTCTCTACTCTTCCTGACGAACGATCCTGCAAGTGCCCGACCGTTGCGTCAAGCACGCGCGTGGAGAGCGGGCTGACGGCGGCGTGGTTGAGGTAGACCATCCCCTTGGCAATATGAGGGTAAAGGAGCCGGATCTCGTTCAGTCGCTCGTTCGGGATGAGCTGAGGAGTGTGCGTATTCACAATGGGTTAGAGGGCTGATCAGAAGGTGTTTGCGTGCACCGATAGTACTCAAAGAGTGTAGGAAAATCAAGAGATTCTCCATTGTTCGATCTCTTGTTTTTACCCTCCAAGTTTGTTAGAATGACTGCCGGCCTCCCGTACCAGTCTTCAGTATTCTCTCTTCCGCAGATCAAAAAGGAGGAACACCAATGAGGAGTCTGAGTTGCCTGGGCGCTCAATTGGTTCGCTTGCTTGCGGTTGTCGTTCTCGGGGCGGGAACGGCGATTGGGCAGGATCCAGCGAAGATCCCGCCTCACAGGGTCCAGATACTTGTTGAAAATGGAAATTTGGGAGTGCTCGAAATGCGACTCAAGACGGGGGAGGCGATTGGTGAGCATTCTCATCCGTCGAGTGTGATATACCTCTTGAGCAAGTGCAAGCTCAATTCGACCATGCCGGGAGGCAGAGCGCAAGCCGATTCGCTCTCCGCAGGCCAAATCTCACTGCTCCTTCGTTGCGATGACCTCGGGATGTGCCACGCTGTCAATCTGGCCGCTCAGCAGGTGATGGAGAGCGGAATGCCTGTCTCGTTCTCCGTGATGTTCGCTTGCCCGTGGTATCAGGAAGCAGTCGACCTTCTCAGGCATGACCCAAATGTGTCCGTTGGGATTCATCTTACGCTCAACGCGGAGTGGAAGGACTACCGCTGGGGTCCCGTCGCCGGACGAAGTGCCGTGCCGAGCCTGGTTGATAGCCTCGGCTACTTCTTCCCATCGCGCGCTGCGTTTTTTGCAAACAAGCCCAAGATCGAAGAAGTCGAAAGGGAGCTGCGGGCACAGATTGAACGCGCGAAGAGCACGGGACTTCGCATAGATTATCTCGACTACCATATGGGAACGGCAGTGAGTACGCCCGAGCTCCGGATCCTTCTTGAGACGCTCGCCGCCGAATATGGCCTGGCGATCTCTCGGTATTTTGGGGAGACTGACGTCGAAGGTCTTTATGTAACACTGCCAGTGAGCAAAACTGATACACTCGTGATGCTTGCGAAGGATCTTCAGCCGGGTCCAGTAAGGTTGATGGTCTTCCACATCGGGATGGAGACTCCCGAAATGGACGCGCTCGTCGACCTGAATACGTTCGGGCTGCCGGAGATGAGCAAACACCGGAACGGAGAGCTCAGAGCATTGCTTTCGCCGGAGTTTCACCAAGTATTGAAGCAGAAAAACATTCGCCTGATCACGTATCGTGACCTGGTCCAAACCGTCGGCCTCAAGAACATGAAGCGCCCGCCGGAGAGAGCTGACTGAGTGAAGTCCCTCGCACTCTCAAAGTGCGTGGGACTTACATCGCGAGTGACTGGTTTCACCATGCTCACCAGGATTTCTTTCATAGCGCTTGCCGCACTCCTCACCGCGTGCACCGCCTCGTATTACCTCGATAGCGCCGAGGATTTCTACAGAAGGGGAGACTACGAGAGCGCCATCAAGGGCTAT
>CAZTKU010000115.1:0-9623 GCA_964614245.1 uncultured Ignavibacteriaceae bacterium | reverse complement strand
TCGGAGACCGTGAGAACCGGAATGTTGCGTTGCATGCATGTTCTCCTCGAGGGGGGTGGATCGTGTTAGGAATCGAGATAGAGACAATACGTTTACAGTACTTCAACTTAAGCTGCGAGTCGATGTCGTGCGACAGCGCTGTTCCAGTTCGGGCTGAGAGGCAACCTTGTCATCTGATGAACTCATCGCTTGCGTGAAGCAAAGGCTGGGGTGGAATCACGCTCACTTTTCAACTCCTTCAAGAACAGACATCGCGCGGTCAAGATCCGCAACATCGACAATCACCGCAGCACTCTTCTGTCCTTTTCCGACGGTTCCGTAGCAGTAGTCAATGTTGAGGCCTGCATTCCCTAGTCGTGAGACGATAAACGCGAACGATCCCGGCTTATTATCGATCTCGAGACGCAGCACCTCCCTTGTTTCAACCTGATACTTCCGCGTTAACAAAGCCTTTTTTGCACGGTCGATGTCGGAGACGGAAATCTTCGCCACATCCTGGAAAAGTCCAATTGCCTCGATGTTGATCTTTTCTCTTGAGAGGTGACTGAGCAGTTCACCCAGAGTTCCGGGCTTATTCTCGACGACAACAAAAAGCTCTCTGATTCTTTCCATGCTGTTCTCCTTTCAACAGTGGTTCACCCGCTATCTCTTCTTTTTTTTGAGAGCGAATATCCGATCTAACTCTCTGCACGAGGTATGTAGATGACGCACGTCCCCCCGCCGCCGACTTTCCCGACGAAGTCCGGATCCTTTGAGGCGATGATTCAGTTACCCAGCGTCAATCCAATATTGATTGCGTAGTGATGGTATGCGTCCCCCCCTGCCCAATACAGGCTGTAGATGGGCAGGATTTGCAGCAGTCGCGTGATCGAGATCGGCAAACCCGCCTGGATGCCAAAGCCCGTCATCGATTCATTCTTGAAGGTTATCTCTCCCGTGCCGTATGAGATGGGCGTGCTGAATGAGCCCTTCACCGTCACATCACCTGGACTCACAAGGAACAATCCCCCTCCAACTTGAACGTACAGCTTAACGGGATTGTCAGAGCGAGAGGTTGCTATTCGAACAAAAGGGACGATCTCGATGACCGATTGGCTTCCGGACGTGCTTTGGATAGTGTAGTTCACTGAGGGATTGTAGTCCTTTACCCACCCCTCGCCATCAGCCTCCCAGCTATGATACGCCACCCTTCCTCCGACAGAGACCAAATCGGAAGCTTGGAAGTAGATGAGCGCTCCGACGTTGAAACCCATGTTCCATCGATTGGACGTCTCGGAGCGCATGTCTTTTGAGATCCCACCATTGGGGACGAGTAACACATTCTGAGAAGTGGCAGGAGTTGTCAGAAGGACCAAGAATGACGCTGCTAACGCGGAACACGGAAGAGCCCGCTTCATGGGTCACTCCTTTCCGATATTTGGTGATGGGAACAAGCTGACTGCCCGGTGGAGCTGCGTCACGAGGCTCATGCAGTGCGGCCCGAAAGACGAGAATCTCCGACTCGGTCAATTTCACTCAAGACTGCCAATCGTGCTCTCAACTTCTTCAAGGATCTCACAAGACTTCACGACCTCTTTCATCCGCGTGTGATCGGGATAGAGCGGCCGGTCCTCGTCGAGGTGCTTGACGTGCCTGCGAATCACCTCTTTAGCCTTCCGTACACCAAGACCCGGAGTGAAGTCACGGAAATCGAGAGCCTGTGCCGCTGCGATGAATTCGATGGCAAGAATTCCATAGGCGTCATCAAGAATCTGTGCATTCTTGATCGCTGTGTTCATGCCCATGGAGACAAAATCCTCCTGATCTGCGGCTGCAGAGATCGAGGCGGTGGACGCCGGATACGAAAGCATCCGCTGCTCGACGATCATCGTGTCGGCAGTATACTGACTCAGCATGAGACCGGAGAACATGCCGGCCCCTTTCGTTAAAAATGCCGGCAGTCCGACGCTGAGCGCCGGATTCAGCAACCTGTTCAGCCTTCGCTCCGAAAGCACACTCACCATCGTAACAGCCGCTCCCACCATATCCATGGGGAGAGAGATCGGGCTGCCCTGGAAATTCGCTCCCGTCAACGTGAGCTTGTACTCCGGCAGGAAGATCGGATTGTCGGCGACGGCGTTCAATTCTGTCTCAACCTGACGCTTCGCGTGCGCCACCGCATCATGTGCCGCACCGATCACCTGAGGCGACGAGCGCATCGAGTACGCATCCTGCACCTTGGTCTTGATCTTCCCGGCGAGCAGGTCACTCCCCTTGATGCACGCCATGATAGACTTGGCGCTGCGCACCGCGCCCGGGAATCCCCGAAGCTCATGCAACCTGACGTCGTACGGCTTCATGTTTGCAAAGAGCGCTTCAAGCGACATGGCACAGGCAATCTCTGCCTGTTTCAACCATCGATTGATGTCGTAAAGATGAATTGCGCTCATCGCCGTCATGAGATTGGAGCCGTTGATTGCTGCCAGTCCATCTCGTGCTTGCAACCCGGGAACGGCGATCCCGGCTCGCTCCAGAGCAACGTTCCCCGGCAATCGTTGATCTTGATAATACGCTTCGCCTTCGCCCATCAACAAAAGAGCAATTTGAGACATCGGTGCCAGATCGCCGCACGCGCCGACCGAGCCTTTTTGGCAGACGACAGGTGTCACTCCCTTGTTCAGCATCTCGACCAGCGTCAGAGTGATCTCGGGACGGCACCCGGATTTCCCTCGTGCGTGCACGTTGATCCTGCTTGCCATTGCGCCCCGCACGTACTCAATTGGCGCAGGATCGCCGATGCCGGCAGCGTGGTTGTAAATCAGATATCTTTGGAATTGTTTGACCTGCTCGTCCGTCAGGACAATCTCGGAGAATTCTCCAATGCCGGTGTTCGTTCCATACATAATCTCCCGCGCCCGGAGTTTCTCCTCGAGCATCGCACGGCAGGCTTTGATTCGCTCTAGCGCTTCGGGATGCAGTTCGACTTTTTCGCCGGACCGCGCAATTCGGACGACTTGATCAACGGTGAGTCCGCTACCCTGCAATATAATAGCCATGGTCTAGTCCTTCGTATCCATTGTGCTGTGATCCATCTCTTATACCCTGATCAATTCAAGCATGTCATACCGGTAGTTCCCGGAAACGTACAGACCCACTTGGGCTGCACGCTCTCTAAACATCCGATAAGCTTGATGGAGTAGGTGCACAGAATTTATGGCGGTCTCCTCTTAAAGGCAAACGCTTTGTTCCTTCTCGGGTCATGGTCTCATTTAAGAAAAGGCGTGAATACCTTCCGGACGGAAGGAAGCAAAAAGCCTGGGAGGGTTGGACGGAAAGCGTAAGACGCTGTCTTCGAACATCTGGATTGTCAGAAATCTGAATACTTACAGAGACCGATCAGAGGGAGAACCCGGACCTCTTTGCGAGGTCACGAACGGCGGCTACAAACCAATTTTCTTGAGCAGGGCAGTGAAGCGCGGGTCAGTGCGAAGATTGTCGAATACAGGGTCACCTCGCAGCAAGAACCAAAGACCTGCCCGTTCCTGATAGGCTTGTTCCAGCATTTCGAACGCTTTTTCTCTTTCGCCGAGGCCCAACCATGCTATCGCACGACACACTGCCGGCACATAGCGTCGTGCGGACATTTCCTTCAGCTCCTTGTGAATCAGCTGCGCCGCCTGCTTGTTTCCCCCAAGCCCATAGGCGTGAACAAGGGTTGCCAGAATCCAGGGATCATTGCCCGTGACATTTGCGCACATTAACTCGAGGATCCCCTCCTCATAACGGCCCTGCGCGACCATCACTTGCCCCAAGGAGGAATGAGCCGGGATGAAGTTCGGATCGATCTCGAGCGCCTTCCGAATGTGCGGGACGGCTTCATCATACTTTCGCGCAAGATAGTATGCCGTGCCGACGTTGATGTTGATTGTGGGCGAATAGGGATCCAGGTCTAACGCTCGGTGGAGCTGGCGGTGTGCTTCGTCAAACTTTCCCATCCTTGCCAGATACACACCATACCAGTGACGGGCCGTTGCATAGTTGGGATTGAGCTCTATGGCGCGTTGGAACTCCTGTTCGGCTCCAATAAAAGCCCAATCGTATCCCTCCTTTATGGCGGCCAGGGACGCATGTGCCTCGGCGAGTGTCGGGTCAATCTCCAGCGCTTTCCCCACCGCCGCTCGTGCGCGCGAGAATGATTCGGTCGGAACACGGTCGCCGTACCAGCCGAGCAACAGATATCCGTCTGCCATGCCTGCATACGCAAGCGCATAGTCGTGATCCTTCTGCACAGCTTGATTGAAGAACTCCAGACTCTTCTTTATTGAGGCGGCTGTCCGTTCATTCAAATAGAATCGTCCCTTGAGATAGAGCTGATAGGCTTCGAGGTTCTCCGTGTACCGTTTCATGATCAATTCGTCTTCACCCAGTCCGAGCTTGATCTTCAAGGTGTCGACGATCGCCTTTGAAATCTCGTCCTGAACGGCAAATACATCGTCAAGCTCACGGTCATAGCGCTCTGACCACAACTGATAGCCGTCCTCAACGTTGACAAGCTGCGCAGTAATGCGGAGCCGGTTCCCTGCTTTGCGGATACTCCCTTCGAGCACTGTGGAAACGTTGAGTTTTCCCCCAATCGTCTGGACATCAAGCCCTTGACCCTTGAACGAGAACGTCGAGGTGTGTGAGGCTACGCGCAGATGCTGGAGCTTCCCGAGGGAATTAATGAGCTCTTCAGCAATTCCATCACAAAAATACTCCTGATCCCGTTCTGGGCTCATATCGACGAACGGCAGCACAACGATCGACTTCTCCTGCCGGGGCAGCTGGGCCCCTTGTGCCGTCGCGCTTGTCAATTCACTGACGAGCTCTCGCGCACTCTGATAGCGCGAACCAAGATCTTTCTGCAGAGCCTTCGAAACGACCGACGCAACATTCGGCGAAACATCGGGGCGGAAACGGGAGAGAACCTGAGGCTCCTCGTGAACGATCGAATACATCAGCGCCGCTTCATGATCACCACGGAAGGGAAGATGCCCCGCTAACATCTCAAACAGCACAACCCCCAATGACCAAATGTCCGTCTGTGGGCCAACCTCCTCTCCCTTTGCCTGCTCCGGCGACATATACGCCGCCGTTCCGACTGTCGAGCCGGTTTTCGTCAGTTTTGCCTGCCCAGTGAGCTTCGCTAATCCAAAGTCCACAATCTTTGCCACACTGCTCTTCGTGATCAAGATGTTGGCTGGCTTGATGTCGCGATGGACGATGCCGTTCTGGTGCGCCTCGGCAAGTCCCTGCGCGATTTGCATGGCAAGGTCGGTTGCTTCATCGGTCTTTAGCGGGCCGCGTTCAATCTTCTTCTTGAGCGTCTCCCCTTCGTAACAGTCCATCACGATAAACATCTGACCATCAGGACTCTCATCGATGTCGTGGACCGTGCAAATGTTGTTGTGCTGAAGGGCGGAAACAGCTTTGGCCTCGTGAATGAAGCGCTTCTTGGCTTCGGGGTCGGCGGTCAACTCAGGTGGGAGAAACTTGAGAGCAACATAGCGGTCGAGCTTGAGGTCCTGGGACTTGTAGACCACACCCATACCTCCACCGCCAATCTTCTCGAGTATCTTATAGTGTGAGATTGTCTGTCCGATCATATCAGATCCAAGTCACGCTCAGCGCCCGCCGGACCGCGAGGAGGGCTGGGAGTCGAACCCTGTTCACGGTCACGCGGCCCGGAACCCATTTCGCCTTTTCTCAATGTGACGAAGTTTGGTTGATGAGGAATGCCTGGCTTTTCCTCTCCAGAGGCTCGCCGATAGAGCCGACTTGCCTCGACGCAATCGTGGGCTTCTCGTGGATTCCGAACTGGGAGACTCTCGCCCCGATCACGAGTGACTGCCTGAGTAACTATCGGGACCGGCAAAAATGTCGACGTCGTTTCGATAGGACGAGCAAACAGAGGCTGCACCACGAAGCTACTGCAGTTTAGACAGAAAGGCAACAGGGCCCCACTGGCAAGGGAAAAAACGGGTATGATTCGAGGATTTCGGCCTAAAATGAAAAATCCCGACCTGATTTCTCAGATCGGGATCATTCCATCTCTTCCCTCCTATCCATTGTTCTTCAGAAGGATCTAACAATGGTATGAAAGACTTAGCCGCGTTTGAAGATCTTCTTGATTGTCTTCCGAAACCCACTCTGTTCCTCTTCGGCGGCGGCAATGAGTTTGCGCCAGTCTTTATCCTCCGGCGGAGTCGTGGCAGACGTCTTAGGGTGCCCCATTGTGTTCCTTTGGTTCCCGGCCATCTGCGAAGCACGATTCCTGTGCTCACCGCCGTGACCTCGATGCTTGGGTGCGATCCGCGGCTTTCCAGTGGAGTGCTTGCGCCGATGCTCGGCTGGCTCATTCCGCTTTCCGTGTGCGTCCCCACTTGCAGGAGCAGGAAGTGCGCTTTTGACGTGGTCGAAGCCGGGATAGTGTTTCAACTCATATTTCCTCCCGACGAAGTATTCAATCTTCTTCAGATGATCCCGTTCTTGATGTGAGACGAACGTAATGGCGTCTCCGGTTGCCGCAGCTCGTCCCGTTCGGCCGATGCGGTGGATGTAGTCCTCAGCGAACGCCGGGGTGTCGTAATTGATCACGTGAGAAATCCCCTCAACATCAATGCCCCGCGCGGCAATGTCTGTGGCCACAAGCACTCTGTAGCGCCCTTGTTTGAATCCTGCAAGCGCATGCTGGCGTTGTGCCTGTGTCCGGTTGGCGTGGATGGCAACGGATTTCACGCCGCTTTTCTCAAGTCGACGCGAGATCTTGTCTGCGCCGTGCTTCGTCCTGGAAAAGACGAGCACGCTGTCCATCGCCTGGGCTTGCAGGACGTGAAGCAGCAGCCCCAATTTTGTCTCCTGCTGCACGCTGTAGAAATGTTGCCGGATCGTTTCCACCGGATGCCGCTGCTCACCAATCTCGATTAGCTCAGGATTCTTCTGTATCGATGCGACGAGGGATCTGACCTCCTTCGACATCGTTGCGGAGAACAACAGCGTTTGTCGCTTCTCCGGTACCCGCGCGATGATGGTGCGGACGTCGTTGATGAAGCCCATGTCGAACATCCGGTCCGCCTCGTCGAGGACAAGGACCTCAACGCGCGAGAGATCGGCCGTCCGGCGATTGAGATGATCGATGAGACGCCCCGGCGTTGCGACAACGATATCGACTCCGCGGCGCAAGCGCTTCAACTGATTCTCCATGCTCACGCCTCCGAAAATTGCAAGACTCTGGATCGATGTAAAGCGGCCGTAGCCTGTAATAAAATCCTCCACTTGCTGGGCAAGCTCGCGTGTGGGAGTGAGAACCAGTGCCCTGACGTGTCGGCCGGAGTGATGCCCCGCGTTCTTCGTCAGATGATGAAGCAGGGGAAGCACAAATGCCGCTGTTTTCCCCGTTCCAGTCTTGGCGCAGCCGATGACATCCCTTCCTGCGACAGCAAGAGGAATTGCGCGTGATTGAATGGCGGTCGGAGCCGTGTAGCCCGTTGCAAGAATGCCCTGCACGAGCTGGTCTGAAAGACCGAGTTTTGAAAATGGCATGAATAAAATCCTTACAAATGAATGAGAGAAACGATGAAACGCGCTGCGTAGGATGGAAAGGGGGCTGCAGATGGTAGGAATGCGGAGTGTCAAACCCTGCCGAATCCGTGAGTGCACAACGAGAAGAGTGGTCGAAAAATCTATGCTTTGAAAAGGACGAACCACAAAGTCACAAAGACAGAAATGAACAAAACTCTTCTCACTTCGTTCCTTGGTGTCTTAGCGGTAGAGTCTTTCAACCAGGCTCATACTGGTGTGCAGTGCACGAAGTTCTTCCCAACAGTACCTTAGCTTCTTATCATCAGAGAGCGAGTCTCGTGATCCGCCTCCGATGCTCGATGCACGGATGCGGTGGTCGCTGTAGCGACACAATCAATATACCTCATTTACCGGCTAATTCCTACAGCAATCTTCTCCTGTGCCGACATGTCCGATCAGCGGCAAACTCTATCAGAATTCTGACACTGCGCCTGCGAGAACCCATACTTGGAGTGATGTCAGGAGTGTCGAGCCTGTCCGACAACGATACAATTGTCACACTGGGCGGCAGCGAAGTGTTTGATTTGGTTCGGATTCTTCATTCCGCTCGAACTCAACGGGATTCAGAGTGATGTCCTTACCGTTGCGGTTCTCGGACACACACTTTCGTCCTGACACTCCCGATCGAGACCAGGATAGATGATCAGGACTTAGAGTTGAATATGGGCGCGTCCGGAGGTAACTCTTCATTCGAAGGAGGGGCGTCGCCAGAAGGAGCCCTTTGCCGAAGGCATTCCTTCGGAACGGGCCTGACGCCACTTCGGGGAGGTTTGCACCAATCCCTCCTGATCCATATATTCTTTGTGAGAATGAGATTGCCAATTGCCCGTTCCATCGATATCCAACATGCGTAGCACCGTCCACTCAAGTCTTTTCAAAGAAACAATCAGTTCCACTCTGCTGGGAATTCTGTCATTCGTTCTCAGCGCATCCGCCCAACCGAACCCGCAGGCCGCGATTGCCGGCAGAGTACTTGACGACTCCACCTCTGCACCGGTTTCCAATGTGAACGTGTTCGTAGCAAACACGACGCTCGGCTGTAGCACGGACGAGAGGGGATTGTTCGAAATTCGCAACATCCCTTTCGGCACTCATGAGATCGTTGTATCGAGAATCGGCTACTCGCTCCACTCATTCCGCACCAGTCTGACGGAGCCCAGAACAAAGAGGTTCGAAATCAGGCTGAAACCCGTGAGCGTGCAGTTGGAAGAAGTGATGGTCTCCGCGCCGGATCCCGTCGAATGGAGGACACAGCTTCAAAAGTTCAATGATCTCTTCCTTGGCAACACTCAAAACGCCGAGCACTGCAAGATTACAAACGCGGAAATACTGGATTTCAAAGTCGACGGACTCGATGTCTTTGAGGCAACCGCACGTCAACCCGTCGAGATTGAGAACCTCGCTCTCGGATACCACGTTCAAATGCTCCTCAAGACATTCAGAGTCCAGAATGAGGTGATGATCCTCGAGGGTACGCCCAAATTCACGGAGCTCAGACCATCAACGCCCGCCCAGGAGGTGGAGTGGAGGAAGAATCGAATGCGCGCGTTTCGCGGTTCCCTTCGGCATTTCCTCATTTCCCTCTTCAACAAACAGCTGGGTCACGACGGATATTCGATCTTCCATCTTGACTTCCTGCGAATGGACCGCGTTGCTTCCTCGCGGAAACTCGTCACGGAAGACGAAATCCTTTCTTATGGTCCTGGAACGGGTCAGAAGACTCTCAGGTTCAGCGGCTTTCTCGAAGTGGAATACAGTGGCGACGTGGAAAGCGGATACAACCTCCTTCATAAAGCTGGCGCAACCGGACAGGTCTCGTGGCTTGCCCTCAATTACTACGCAATCACCATCACGGAACGCGGATTTGTGAACGAAGCCTTTCCCACGAAGGTGTTCGGCTACTGGTCGTGGAAGCGCATGGCAGATGCGCTGCCATTAGATTTCGAGCCTGAGAAGGAGTGACGCCTTCAGTCTCCACCACCGCGATTTCCCCTCTGACTTGCATCAGCGGTGGCCGCAGGCTT
>CAZTKU010000114.1:0-9655 GCA_964614245.1 uncultured Ignavibacteriaceae bacterium | reverse complement strand
ATCGCAGGCTGGAGAACTGCCTTACGGCTCAAGGTACCGTGTTTCTCGAGGGCATACAGCAATCCGGCCACCGATCCAGGCACGCCGCTCGAAAGGTATCCTTCCTGACTTCTCGAGGGGACGAATTTCCCGTTTTCATCGAGAAACATATCACGATGCGCCGCTGACGGAGCTTTTTCCCGGTAATCGATGGTCACCGTCTTGCCGTTGGCCATCCGGATGACCATGAAGCCGCCACCTCCGATGTTCCCCGCGCCGGGGAAGGTCACGGCAAGCGCGAATCCAACCGCCACAGCCGCATCAACAGCAGTCCCCCCTCGCTTCAGAATCTGGACGCCGACTTTGGACGCGAGCTTGTCGGCGGAAACGACCATCCCGTGTTTGGCGCGCACAGGACGTCTCGATGCGGGGAGCGTGGTTTCGAGGGCAATTAACAGAAGTAAAAATGTGACGAGAATGGCTTTGGCAATCGATTTCATAAGTAGAAAGAATTATGAGAGAGAGGTGAACGATGAGGTGCCCCGGGTTGAGCGCTCTGAAGCGCAGGGAGCCTGTAACCGCTTCCTGTCAATCACGGGAAACCCAATTTGAACAACAGGCGTGTGTATCCTGGTTCCGGACTGGGTGTGATGGTCCAAATATTCAGAACGGCAGATCGTCTACCTTCCCCCCTGTCTCTTCCTGTTGAGGGGCAGCGGGCCCGGAATCAGCGGAAGGGCCGGCGCCGCGACTGTCCAACATCACCATTTCGTCCATCACGACCTCGGTCACATACCTCTTAACCCCGTTCTTGTCGTCGTAAGTGCGATATTGCAGGCGTCCCTCGATATACACCTTGCCACCCTTCTTCAAATACTCACCGCAAATTTCCGCAAGCTTCCTCCAGGCAACGACATTATGCCATTGCGTCCGTTCCTGGGTATTCCCTTCAGGATCCTTCCACGACTCGTTGGTAGCGAGACTGAAGGTTGCGACGGCAACGCCACTGCTCGTGTATCGAAGCTCGGGATCTTTGCCGAGATTGCCGATTAGAATGACTTTGTTGATGCTCCGTGATGCCATGACGGTTACCTCCACACGTTAAGAGTGACAGCTGGGTAGCTCAACGCGCACGCTGCGCGCACGAAAATATCAGAAAACGAAGAGAATGTCAAGAATGGACTCGACGTCGTCCCGACTAATCTGCGGAACAAATCTTCAACGTGAACACCTTCTTCGAGGTAAGGACGTACAGTTGATCGCGGACAAGAGCGATATCCGAAACGTCGCGGATTGGCACGCTCGTCATGATGAACCGCACCGGAATCGCAAGGGTCATCTCCCCCCGCTCCGAAAACCAATAGAGCGTATCCGCAGTCGCAACGAGAGCGCCACTCCCGGCAACGTCGAATCCTCGCGCATTGCCGAGCACACCGACTCCGATCGTCTGAATGTAGTTGCCAAAGTAGTCAAACTCCAGGAGTCGTTGGGGCTCAAGGACGTAAATATGATCGTTCTGTCCGGCGAGAATCTTCAGCGGATGCTCGAGCTTGCCTCGTTGGTCATCAAGACCGCCGAACGAACGCTCGTACCGTCCGCTGCCGATGTACTTGACGACTCTCAGATTCTCCGTATCCAGGATGAAGAGATCACCGAGCCTGGACAGGGCAACTCCGCCTGGGTACCCAAATCGGGCCGACACAACATCAGTGTCACGGGTCGAAAAGGAGGAAATGTAGTTGAGAAACCGGTCAAAGCGCTGGACGCGATGATTTCCCAGATCGGACACGTAAACGTTGAGACCATCGGTCGCGATGCCTGAGGGTTGATCTAACGTCGTCGCCGTCCACCCGTAGCCGCCGATGAACGACGGTGAGGAGTCTTGATCCCTGAACAGAACAACCGTGTTCGGATCAGCGTCAACTACGTAGATCCAGCCTTGAGGGTTGATGACGAGGCGGGTTGCCCGCTGGAAGGAGCCAAGCACACGATCTTCAACGAGGAGCGTGTCAGGTGCGCTCGCGAGCAGCGACGATATCCCGATCGTCAGCAGCGTTACTATTGAAGGAAGCGCTGCCATTCGTCATCCCGCAGTTCTCCCCTTTTCGTCGAATGCACCAGAACATAGTCCCCGAACCCGGAGCGATCAACAAACACGAACTGCACTCCATTCTCAATGCCATAATAGTTCCAGATCTCGTACGGCTTGCTGTTTTCGGACGATGGAAAGCGCTCGATCTCATCCGGCTCTGAGTAGATGATAAACACGCGTCCCCGATCGGTCCTCCACCCTTCACGCGACATCGCCCGGAACCGCTGATTCGCAGTGCTGACCCGCTGGAGATAAGCCATTCGCGGTATCCCGGATCGTCCCATCCTTCCAACTTCCACTTCCGTCCAGAACTTTGCGAGAAACTCTCGGCGACCATCAGCAGACGTGATCTGCGAGAACGTCTTGAGTTCCGGGTCTGTGGCGACGTACTGCGCCCTGCGGAATTCTTCCGCCAGCTCGTCTCCTGTCAGCCCGGCAAGCTCGCTTGCCTTGATCGATACGGATGAAACCTGTGCTCCCTGGATGTGTGGATTGTAGATGTAAAAGGTCTTCTCTGTCTGAACAACAGCAATTCCTGTGTCGTCTGCAATCGTAAGGCGGAAGCGGTACTTTCCCGATGGAATGGACGCCACATTCGTCGTTCCGGCTTCGACCGCGTTCTTCACTGCGTATTTTCGGGACTTCGAGGCCTCCTTGACGACTTTGCCGTCTTGCCCGACAACTTGGGTTTTGACCGTGTATGTCTGTTCAAGGTTGAGGTTGTAGATTTCCGCGTAGCTGAACATCATGGGATGAGATGCGACGCCAAAGATGAGCGTTGGGTTCGGCATAACCTCGAGAGAATTCTTGTAGAACAGCTCATTTTTCTGGTCGGAGGCTCTGATGTTCGAGCAAAGCTCCAGATCGCTGCTCTCAACGGTCCCAGTATAAGCCTTCATGGAGATGGGCAAACGGATGCCATCGCGCCGAGCGGGTGCCAACGAGTCAATCACAACGACTTCCAGCGTGTATTCCCCATTCGGGAGCAGGTGGCCCGCCTGGGTCACAAATGTTGATCGGAGAGATTGTTCAGTCGTGTCGGCGACGGCGACCGGAACGTTGGATACATTGTTGACAAAATACGTTTGTGTGAGCGTATCCTTGATCCGCGTGTACACCTTCAACAGACCGCCGAACCGTCCGTTGATGAGATCATAGGTGATGAGGCGAGGATAGAAACCATAGTAGATTTCCAGATAGCCGGTCGAATCGTTATTTCTGAACTTGGCATAGTCGAGGTTGAGGACGAACCTCCCGCTTGGCGTAATTCGCTGTGCCACGCCCATCGAGGTCGCTGCAATCACCGCGATCGCCAGCATAGCTAGAAGTCTCTTCATTCTCATACCGCTCCTTTCGCCACAATATATCAATAGGAGATCAAGTTTGCAAGCAGTCGAAATGCGCCGGGATGAATGTTGAGAAACTGAGGGTGAAACGCGAGATCGCAGTATGTAATCGTTCCCCCTCCTCTCCTCCAGCTTGCGATCAACGGATTCTTCCCTTTGGCCGTTCGTACCGGGACACTTGCACTTGATATTTCCTCACCTGAGACGAGGTTGTATGCTCTTGCATACAGCCAATCGGACCAATCGCCGGGCGCAATCGGATTTGGGCATAAGACCATATCGTGCGTTGAATCGATTTCAACGAGCACCTGTTCATCGAAGCTGTGGGATGCTGCGAGGCGAATCCCCTCGACGATGGGAGAAGCGTTCCAGACCGGGGCGTCTTGGGCCAGAAGGATAAGATGGCCTCCCCGTTCAACAAATCGTTCGAGCGCTGAACGATGTGCTGCAAGCTGCTCTACAAGAGTCAGAGCCCGCCGGTCGATCAGAATGACTTGATAGGAGGAGATCGCCTCGGAGAGATGCTCGTCCACCGTCAACCGGTCCCATTTGACGGCAAGACGGCGCAATGCATCCTCGGTTGGGCTATTCGTCAATCCTGTGACAAGACCGACGCGCTTGCTCGAGTCAATGCGCACATCGAATTTTCTGGCTGCAAACCCAGCAACAGTCTCCTCGCGGATGTGAACAGGAATGAGATACGTGCCATCGTCAAGAGTGCGCTTCCACGTGAGCCGGAGCGTGTCGCGATGAACCTGGTCCTTCACGTTGAGTCGAAACGGGCCCTCGTTTGAAGCAGCCAAGGAATCATTCACGAAAACCGTATCGCGGACCCCATCGCGTGAGTGGTTCGTCAGCTGCACGATGATGCGTTCAGAGGGCACGACGCGCACGATCGGAGTCAGGATTTCGACGGTGAATCGGGGCGCGAAGAGGAGCTTCAAGACACCCCGATACACGAACGACTGCTCACGTTTTACTCCCTTATGAATAATGAAGAACAGCAGTGTCCTCTTGTCGCTTGCCTGCGTCAGGCCGTACTCATTCCGTGGGTAATTGAAGTCGATGCGCTCGGGTGAGAGAAGCCGATAATCTTCCCCGTATTTGACTGGCATCCTCTTCACCCAAGACTCATTCACGATCCACCCTTGATCAGTAAACGGAAAGAAGATCTCCGTCGTGCCGCCCTCGGGGATACCTCTGGTGGAGTCAATCCTCAGGAACGTTATCTGCCGTTTCGTGAGGATGCTATCACGCAGTGTATAGGAGACCTTTATGCCGAGCAAGACAATCCGAAGATTCTCCAATCCAAGCTTCCACTGCAGCAAGATCTTGCGCTCCAGGGGAGCCAAATTCGATGAGAGTGCGATCTTGAGATCCAACGAATCCACGATCGCTGCGAGGCGCCGCAACAAGCTCTCCGACGTGCTCCCTTTTGATGCCGCCGAGGTAAGGCCGAGAAGCTCGCGCTCGATCCAGCCGTATCGTGCCGGGACAGGTCGTGGCAGGTCCTGATCCACTTTTCTGATCGCACGTCCGCTGGGCGGATAGGCAAGCTCATAGAAGAGTCCAACCTTGCCGGTGGATGAGTCTTGCTGCCCTGTCCTCCAGAGCTTCCGCTGTCTTGCCAACGAGACGTATGCACGGGCCGCCTCCTCACCGATTGCAGCGTAGGATTTCCTACAGCGGGGGTGCACGTCTTCGACCGATACTCGAGCACCCGTTTTTGACCCGCGATCAACACAAACGCGCCCGACCGTCCAGCGAGGTAACGGATCGAACCGCAGAAGATCCTTTTCCGATTTCGGCGGCTCAAGACGCTGGAGCGCCTTGAGCAAATCGCTTCGCAAGACCTCCCATTGTGGACTCGTACTGCCCCTCGCCCAATCACGCGTGACAAGAATGATATCTGGCCGAAAGTCGGAGATGAGCTTCATCAATCGCAGCTGAAGGGTGTCTGCTTGCCATTTCGTCCGCACGCTCGCTGAATCAGGTGCAGCAGCAATATCGGGCATGTTGAGAAAGTACGCCTCCCCGTCGATTGAAGCCATCGCCTGCGCCGCCTCTTCCCTTCGTATTGCCGCAAGCGTCATCGGATACTCGCCCCCTCTGTCGCTCTCTCCTGCCTCGCCGTTTGTCACATAAGCGCTGGTGACCTTGGCGCCTCGCGCCATTCGAAAATAGGCGAGCGCAGCGAAGTCCTCATAGCCAGGCTGCAGCGATAGGAAAAGCACATTGAGCCTCGAGCGCACGTCGAGCGATCGCTGGTGCAGAGCGTCCGGTCCTGTTTCAGGGAAATAGGTTTGAGCGAAAGATGGGATTACGACAGTCTGAAGGAGGAATGCGCTAAGAAGACATCGAAAAACTCTCATTGGGCTCCGGGTCTGATATGATGATGGTCAACTCTTCAGAGAAGTGCTTCTATAGGCACTCTCTCTTCCTGCAGCTCCGAAATACACTACAATTTCACAGGATAATTTCGAAAGAGCAAGTATTTCTTACTTCGTTAATTCGAAAAGAGAAAGCTTTGTGAAACATCAAAATGCAATCAACAAACCGAGCGACTCTCCGAGCGATTCGAAAATCGCGCTCCGACTATTATCAGCAAATGTTGCGAGCTAAAGCTCGGTGTACGTCTCCATCAAACCCTCCTTAACGTATGTCCACTTCCAGTCGCGCCAATGCTTGCACAATCCAGCTTTGACAGGATTGTTCAGAATGTAATAAACGATTCGCTCAAGTTCCGCCCCATCCCGCACAACGTGATCATAACTCTCGTGCTGCCAGAAGGCTCCTGAACGAGCAAGGATTCTGTTGGCCTCGAGAGCGGTGTAGGATTTCAAAGACTGGAGAATCCTGTAAAGCGAAGCGTCGCTTCGCTCTACTGCAAGCATCATGTGAACATGGTTAGGCATGATGCAGCACGACAACAACCCATAATCCTTATCGTCACGATATTGAATTGCCTCCGCAACCAGAGCCGCAATCCGTGGCTCACTGAGCCAGTGTGGACCAGTCGCCGCGTTATCGAGAAACTTGTCAAACCTGCCGAAATACCCATCCCTTTCTTGTTTCAACAGCCTGCCTAGCTGCTGTTTGTTTTCGGTTCGAGCATCTGATCTTTCCAACATTCTCTGCTCCTCCTTCAAATGCTGAATGACCTCGACGGGTAATGAACCAGCCAGTCGAAAGGTCACGAAGAAAGTTGCACCTGGAGGCTGGTAGTGAGGAAGCCTTCTCCGATAAAACGATTTGTCTTTGGAGATCATTATAGATTTGTCCCCAATCCCATCGCACCACAGTTCCACAAGCCTTTGGTCCGAGCGGCTCGAGCGAACTGGCCGAGGTCTCAGGCCGAGGGGTCACTATGAATCACGCCCGCGCCCCCGTCATCCTCATCAGCAGACGGCCATCTGCATAAAAAAAGGCTGCTCCGAGTTACCGGAACAGCCTATTGTATGTTGAAACCGCGAGATGCGAAGCGATCTAGAACCCGAGCTTCACCGAGAAGACATTGTTCGCGTCGAAGAATTCCACCTGCCGGTACGCATAGTCCAGTGTGATGGTGATACCTGTTGCGGCATAGGTAAGACCGGCACCGAACGTGGGACCGAAGATGTCTTCCTTCTCTTCCGCCTGTGGAACCATCCCCATACCCGCCCGGCCGAAGAGCTGGAGCGATTCTAAGGTGATTCCGAACTCGCCACCAACCCGATACTCGTCAAGGTACAGGCTGTTGTTGGTGAAGGATCCGCTCAGGCTCCCGATCATGTTATCGCCCATCTTCGCCTCGTACGCCAACCCGATCTCGACGACAGAGGGAAGCTCGAAGCTGGCAGCATCGCTCTTGTACTTCTGCTCGGGGCGGCGACCGTCTGAAGACGTAGCAGTGCGATACAAACCGGTACCGTCGAATTTCATCTGAGGTCCGATGTTCTTCACCGCCACACCCAGATCAAATCCTTGAATCCCGATCAGGCCGTTGTACAAGACACCAAAGTCGAATGCCATTCCGCTTGCGCTCACGCGATCGATCTGCTCTGATATGATCTTCACCGTGGCGCCAACGGAGACAGCATCCGTCAGTGGCCGGGAGTAGCTGATCCCTACGGTTACGAATGCCGGCGAGAAGAATTTTCCCGAGGTGTTTTCTGGGTCATCCTCCGTCGTCAGCGGGATGTCGCCGAAGCTCAAGGTCTTGACGCTAAAACCGATGGCACCGAACTCGCCGAACGAACCGGCAACAGCGCCATAGTTGACCCCAATATCAGCAATGTATGTCATCGATGAGAACATCCCCTCTGCGGAGTGCTTCATCCTTCCCATACCGGCGGGATTCCAGTACATCGCCTCAGCACCTCTTGTGGTCGCAATGCTGGATCCGCCCATAGCGAGATCTCGTGCTCCAACGGGAATGAGAAGCTCCGTCGCGGTTGCAGTTCCAATCTTCTTGTTCTGCGCAAAAGCACTCGTAGCTACGACTGCAAGTGCCAGGCAGGTCAAGAGAATAACAATCAAAAGTCTCTTTGTCATGGTCGTGTCCTCCTTAGGCATTAGTAGCTATCGAGCACTTCTTGTTCCTGGATTATCGCCACCTTCAGTACTTTCGTAACCCCGATATCGGGCATGTCAATATGCACGATATACACGCCGCTGGCGACAGGGAAGCCGGCATTGCTATACAGATCCCACCGGGTGAATTGCAATGGGTCATCCTTATCCATCCGGCGTACAAGCTGACCCCCGAGGTTGAAGATTCGGAACGTGGCCTTCGGCGGCAGGTTATTGAACGTTACGAATCTGCCGAACCGGTTTGTTTCCGCTGCGTTGTAGGCGTAATACGGATTCGGGAACACGCCAATCTTGTCGGCGCTCGCCTTCTCCGTTTCTGCCCCGGTGGTCGGAGCAGGAGGAGTGTACGTGAAAACGTCAGAGGCGGTGTTCACGTGACTGGCAACGATCAAGAAATGATCATTCTCCGAGTAGGGAGGATCATTCCGACGAGCGACGGTCAGAACCCACATCAGCGGCGTTGTTGCGTTGTTGGAGATGTTAACGGATAGCGCCGGATCCGCTGTCTCGGAGTACGGCTTCGCGAAGATGAAGAGGAACTCACGCCTCAGGGAATTGTCAACCGAGGTGTTTCCTGGCCAGTAGCGACCATCGAGATCCCCATCGGCAACGTTGTTTTCAAAATTACCGACCATCAGTCGAACCGGTGGGTTCACGTCCACGTCCCACGCCGAGAGCGGCACGCTCCAGTTGTAGTCTTGATAGGGATACCCGGAAACCGCATTGATGATCCAGGGTACGAACTCCGGTTTTGCCGCAGCGGCTGCCGCAGAGCGCAAGTACCGATAGCCCTTCGAGTAATTCGCATGTGTTGGCGTGGCCTTCGGATCCCAAAGCGCGGCAGTAACAGGCGCCCACTTCAGAAGCACTGAGTGGTAGTCCGTGACTTTCAGGTTCGTGCCGATCCCACCAAACGCGAGGTGACCGACCATGCCGATCGTACCGGCGTCTCCGGTTGCATCGTAGGCATCCGGATTTGAAACGTTACTGAATCCTTCCAGGCCAAGTCCGGACATTGCTCCCGAAGTGGAGAACCGGCGCGCTCCAGAAGGAATCGACCAACTCTTCATTCCAGGTGGCGGGCCTTCAACTTTCAGGAAGATACCGCCCTCGACAAACTTGTAGTCCGCGTCACCACTCTGGTTGGTCTCCGCCGGGAAGATCGTCGTGCCTTTGGTCTTATTGACAAGCTTCCAGGTCGTGGCTTCACCTATGGTCGCAAAACTCACCTCGTAGGTGTTGCCGTTGCTGGCAGCCGGATCAATCACGATCGGCCTGATGAGGCCATCACTCACGCCTGTGTGTGTATATTTCAGCGTGTCGCCGTGCGCGGATTGGTAAATCTTCCCGAACGGCACCTTTGGCCTCACGCTGAGAACGATGGGCGTCGATTCCAGCGCGGCAGGCAGATACCCTGGAACAGTGGCCACACTGTAAGCCGTAACTACCAGGTAGTATTCCTGACCGTTATAGATCTTGTCGATATCGCGAATGTAATCCCTTCGGAATTTGAAGTACCTCTGTAGGCCGCTGTTCGACCCATACTGAGCCGGCAGCTTGAGAATTTGACCGGTATTCTGATCGAATAGCTCGTCAAGCACGACCGTCGGGTCAGTTGGAAGATCGTATGTCACAACGCGCTTCGCTTCAGACAATCGCGAACTGC
>CAZTKU010000113.1:0-9680 GCA_964614245.1 uncultured Ignavibacteriaceae bacterium | reverse complement strand
TTTCGGTTTGAATTACTTCAGTAGCGGTGATCTCTCTGTGGGACCGCCGAGCAGCCCGCAGGTCGTTAACGTTACGGGAAAGAGCGAATTCAAAGTCGGTCTGGTGGTCTTTTACGGAGCCACTTTGAACTTGACAGGGATGGTTCGTCCATTCATCCAACTGAAGCATTATATTCCCTTTGGGAGTGAATTCCAATTCACGGAAGACGCGAATTACGGCAGCATCGTCATAAAAGATACGCCGGGATACTTCAACCTTGCTGCAGGTGTCAAGCTCAGTTTATGATTGAATGCAATCGATTTTTTTCGAACGCCGGCGTTTCCCCTGGCGTTCAGAAGGTGCACAGCGCTCCTTCGGTTTGCTGGCCAGCATTGAAATTGACATTGTCAAGTAGCATTTGGATCAAGCAGGGGGGAGCATCGGAACGGCAGAACGCGCTTTTCCTTCCGCCGAATGATCCGCGCACGTATGCTGATCATATGTGTGCACAGTAGTATGAAGAAGCAGCGCGAGGATGACCACCTCATGCTTTTCTTGTGACAGCATGCGAAGATTCATCCTCACTCTGGAACACGCTGAGGTCGGCAAAAATCCCGATCTCAGCATGGCGAAACTGAATCGGTCGCTTGACTTTGAACCCATTTGTTGATAGATTGAAGATCAGTTGTCATATCAACACCGGTTGTATTCGGCAAGACTCTAACCAACAAATTCCCTCAAATCATCAAAGAGGCTTTAATGAAGAGATCATACATCGTTATTACAGTCATCTTACTCATCTCCATCCCGTTTGTAGCCAATGCTCAATTCGAAGCAGGAAAGAGCTACGCGGGACCATCGGTCGGCCTGTCATTTCTCGGTTCGGCTCTGCAGTTCGGCGCCAACTATGAATACGGAATGAAAATGGAGTTCGGGACGGTCGGTATCGGTGGTGTCTTCCGGTATTGGGGCTACACAGAAGATTTTGGATATGGTTCATTCAAGTACACCAATATTCTCATCGGTGCACAAGGCAACTATCATTTCAAGATGGATGCCGGAAGCAAACTCGATCCGTGGGCAGGTGTCATCCTGGGATACGATGCCTCGTCTGCGAAATGGACTGGGGGATTAGGTTTTTTTGGTTTTGAACCGTCAGCGAGCTCGGGCGGGCTGGTGCTCAATGCACAAGGTGGAGCGCGTTATTGGTTCTCACCTACCATGGCAGTCAGGGCATCGATCGGCTATGGCTCCCTGAGCTACGGGGCACTGGATCTCGGTCTCGATTTCAAGTTCTGATTCTGCGAGGGCGAAAGAGTATCACAGGGGCGGGAGCGTGTTCCCGCCCTTTTTTTTCCCCTGATTCGTTGATTTCATCAGCTCTATTTCATATTTTGCGTACGCATCGAACTTTCAGAAGTGTACAAAGGATACCGGAGAACGTGAAACCGGCGGCAGTAGCTCTGATCCTTGGCTTGGGATTCCTGGCTTGCGCACAAAAGCGTACGGAGTCACTCGCTCCGCAAGATGTGCATTTCAGCGTTGATTCGTCAGTACTAGCAGCCCCGATGATCGATACGGCGCTTGGCATCAGCTTTTCACCCCCGAAGGGTTGGCGGGCGCTCTCACCAAACCTCCTCAGGAACGCTCAACGAACCGCTGTCAGGAGCCTTCGTGAGAGCCGGTCTGATAGTCCCGAAGGGACCCCGCAAATTCTCTATGCTTGGACGGACACCTTGAGCGGTAGCGTGATCACGGTGGCACGATTTCCAGGGTTTGATGCGAGAGACTCGAGCACGACCCTTCGGGAATTCGAAAGGTATCACCGGAGCGCCGCTCCACGTGCCGACGTGAGGGGTGCCGTCTTCTATTCGAACGACTTCAAAGTCCACCAGCTTCTTGTCTCAGATGATCAACGTGTTCTCTTCAAGATGGTTTTCAGCGCAACGCAATTGAAATGTCCTGCGGAATTCGATTTTGCAGTTTCGAAAGCTCTTTATCCGCAATTCATCAAAACGATTGAGTCTGTGGCCGGCTCAATCGAAATTCACCCAATCAACAAACCCACCAACTAGAGGGAGGTAGCATATGCGAGCAACAAAGGCTGTTGCCATCATTTTGCTGGCTTCGATGATCTTCCTGACCGGCTGCATGACGCATATCCATGTGATCGGTGAGGGTTCAAAATCGGGCGCTGTCGAACAAGAACGGCAGTGGTACGTGTTGTGGGGCCTCGTTCCGATCAACAAGATCGACACGAAGGTGATGGCTAAGGGGGCGAAAGACTATCAGATCAAGACCGAAATGGCTCCTCTTGATGTCGTCATCAACATCTTTACGTCATTTGTTACCGTCTATTCGCGAACAGTCGAAGTGAAGCGATAGCGGACGGGGTGCTCATCTCGTCGGCCTGGCTTGGCGCAGCAACAAGCCGGGCCGTTTCTTTTACGGCGCCCTTATCTTGTATAGCCATCTTTTTTTTCTTACATTTGAAACGTGACAGAACGAGATCGAATTGAGGGAAAACCCCGCTGCCATTGCGGAATCTTCGGCATTTTCAACCACCCGGAAGCCGCCGTCATGACCTACTATGGGCTGCACGCCCTTCAGCACCGCGGTCAAGAGGCCAGCGGCATCGTGACGAGCGAATTCCTGGCCGAGAAAGCGAAGTGGCGGTTCAATTCGTACAAGGGCGTCGGCCTTGTTGCGGATATCTTCAAGGATGAAAAAATCCTGAAGCAGCAGTTGAAAGGCACTGCAGCGATCGGACACAACCGGTATTCGACAACGGGGGCTTCGGAAAACGAGTTCAACATCCAACCCTTCGTCGTGAACTACAAGGCCGGCAACCTGGCCCTCGGTCACAACGGCAACCTCACCAACTTCCACACCCTGCGGGAAAAGCTCGAATCAGAAGGCACGATCTTCCACTCGTCCTCCGACAGTGAGATTATCCTCCATCTTGCTGCGCGCAGTCAAAGGGAAAACCAAATCCAGCAAATCAAGGAGGCGCTCGAGACTGTCGACGGCGCGTATTCACTGGTGATCCTCACGGACACGAGTCTCATCGCGGCGCGAGATCCCTATGGATTCCGCCCGCTCGCGCTCGGCAAGCTCGACAACGCCTACGTTGTCGCGTCGGAGACGTGCGCATTCGACATCATCGGCGCACAGCATATCGGCGATGTTCAGCCCGGGGAGATGCTCGTCATCGACCGGGAGGGGATTGAGACGGGCACACTGAAATCGTACCACGTCACGAAGACTCCGCGCCCGCATTACTGCATTTTTGAATACATCTACTTCTCCAGACCGGACAGCAAGATCTTCGGGGAGAACGTCGACAAGGTGCGTCGAAAGCTCGGCAAGCTCCTTGCTCAGCAGGCACCCGTGAAGCCGGAGAACGAGGATGACCGTGTGATCGTCATCAGCGTGCCGGATTCGAGCAACACGGCGACGCTCGGCTTCGTTACAGAATCGAACAAGATCGGTGATAATGTCCGGTTAGAAATCGGATTGATCCGCAGCCACTATGTCGGCCGGACGTTCATCATGCCGCACCAGGACAGCCGGGAGTTCAAAGTGAAGACGAAGTTCAACACCGTGAGAGGCGTCATCAAAGGCCGGAAAGTGGTCATCGTTGATGACTCTATTGTCCGCGGCACCACCTCGAAGCTGCTTGTGAAACTGATCCAGGAAGCGGAGCCGAAAGAAATCCATTTCCGCGTAACCTGCCCGCCGATCAAATATCCATGCCATTACGGGATGGATTTCCCGAGCCGGGAAGAGCTGATCGCAAACCGGTGCGAGAGCGATGTCGAGAAGATCCGACAGGAATTACAGGTGGACACGCTCGCGTATCTCTCGATGGACAATCTCCTGGAATCAGCACCGAAGGCGAACGGCGCCCACTACTGCACCGCCTGCTTCAGCGGTGACTACCCTATCCCGATCGACAGAGAACTGACCAAGGAAGCACACGACAACTGATGCTGCAACGGGTCTGGACAATTTCCACGGTTCTCAGTTTCAGCCGAATCGTTCTGCTCGCCCCCTTCACGTATTTTCTGTTTGCAGATTCTTCGAACAGCAGATTATGGGCTGCGGGGATTGCGGTCCTCGGCGTCGTGACTGATTTGCTCGATGGCTTTCTCGCGAGGAAACTTCATCAGGTGACGGACTTCGGCAAAATCATTGATCCGATTGCGGACAAGATCGTCGTCGGCGCCGGGGCAGCGATGCTTGTATGGGTCGGGGATATTCCTTTGTGGTACGTTGCAGCCATCGTTGGGCGTGATGTGCTGATCCTGCTTGGTGGAATGTACATAAAGGCAAAGAAAAACATCATCAGCCAGTCCAACTTGCCCGGCAAGCTCACCGTTTTGCTCATCGCTCTCGTGCTTGTCCTCTCCACTCTTCGGGTAGAAACGCTCGAGGCGTTCCGGAGCGCGGTACTGTGGGCGAGTGTCCTGATGATGGCTGTTTCGCTGATCAACTACGTTCAACGAATGTTCATCGGAAGTTTAGTTGAAAAGAAGAGTGCCGCGTAATGCTCCTCTCTGACGCGTTCACGAAGCTCAAAGATGGACTGACAAAGACTCGCGACTCGCTCTTTGGCAGGGTGAGCCAGCTCATCAGCTCGAAGAGTACCATCGACGATGAGATGCTCGAGCGGCTTGAGGAGATACTGATTTCTGCCGACGTTGGTGTCGGCACGACAATGACCATTCTCGAGAACATCAAGAAGCGGGTGCGGGAGAATCACTACGGATCGTCAGACCAATTGACGATGCTGCTGAAGGACGAGATCGCAAAAGTTCTGCACGCTAACGGAGAGGAGCGCGCGTCCGAGATCAAGCTGCCCGACGGTCCAAGACCGTTTGTCATCATGGTTGTTGGCGTGAACGGTGTGGGCAAGACGACTACGATCGGCAAGCTTGCTCACAATTTCCGGTCGGCAGGATTCCGTGTGGTCGTCGGGGCGGCTGACACCTTCCGTGCGGCGGCAAACGAACAGCTTGAAATCTGGGCTCAGCGGGCAGGGGTCGAGATCATTCAACAGTCTCGCGGTGCGGATCCTGCGGCGGTCGCGTTCGATTCCCTGAGCTCGGCGATCGCGAAGCAGACGGATGTCGTGATCATTGATACCGCGGGCCGGCTTCACACGAAAGTCAACCTCATGGAGGAGCTCAAGAAAATCAAGCGAGTGCTCGACAAGCGCATGCCCGGCGCCCCTCACGAGGTACTGCTCGTTCTTGATGCGACGACCGGCCAGAACGCACTTCAGCAGGTCAAGCAGTTCACAAACGCCGTCGAGGTCACCGGTCTGGTTCTGACGAAGCTCGATGGAACCGCCAAGGGTGGCATTGTTCTGGCGATCAGCAACGAGCTGAACATCCCGGTGAAGTTCATCGGTGTTGGCGAGAAGATCGATGATTTGCAGCCATTTGACCGGCGAGCATTCGTCAACGCCCTCTTCGAGGGTTTCCAGGAGCAATCCTGATCGTTCCATGCAACTCACATTTTCTCGATTCGACCTCAAGCTCAAGCATACGTTTACGATCTCGCGCAGCTCACGCGATGTTTCTCCTGTCGTTTTTGTTCAGATTGAGCACGCTGGAATCGTCGGTTTTGGTGAGGCCGCACCCTCCAACCGTTACGGCGAGTCAGTAGAAACGGTCGAGGCCTTCTTTGCGAAGCTTAATGTTCGGCGCTTTGTGGACCCGTTTCAGCTCGAGTCCATTCTCGATTATGTCGATGGGATTGCGGTGGAGAATACCTCGGCAAAGGCTGCGATCGACATCGCCCTGCATGATTGGATAGGAAAGAAAGTCGGTCTTCCACTTCATAAGTACTGGGGACTTGATAAACAGAAAGCTCCGCTGACTTCCATGACGATCGGCCTCGACGAGCCGGAAATGATCCAGAGGAAAGTGCGAGAAGCCGAAGAGTATCCGATCCTGAAGATCAAGCTCGGTCGCGCCAATGACGACGAGGTCATGCGGGCGATTCGTCAGGTCACGAAAAAGGCGTTGCGTGTCGATGCGAATGAAGGATGGAAAACGAAAGAGGTCGCGCTGGAGAAGATCAAATGGCTGGAGCAGGAGGGTGTCGAGTTCGTTGAGCAGCCACTGCCGGCAGGTGATCTTGCCGGCACGGCGTGGCTTCGGGACAGAGTCAATCTTCCCCTCATTGCCGATGAGAACTCGATTCGGTTGAGCGATGTTCCAAGATTGCAGGGCGTGTTTGACGGCATCAACATCAAGCTGATGAAGTGCACGGGATTGCGCGAGGCTCTGAAAATGGTCCACACCGCGAGGGCTTGCGGATTGAAGGTGATGGTCGGCTGCATGATCGAGAGTTCGGTGGGGGTCTCTGCTGCGGCCCAGTTATCCCCGTTGATCGACTACGCTGATCTCGATGGGAATGTGCTGATCTCGAACGACCCGTACGATGGGGTCAAGATCATCGAGGGCAAGCTGGCCCTTCCAGATCGTCCAGGCATCGGAGTTATTAAAAGGAGCGAAGAACCACTTGGCGGGTAGGATTCACATACTCAAGCCAGAATTGTCGAACAAGATCGCTGCGGGCGAAGTTGTGCAGCGACCGGCATCCGTGGTAAAGGAGCTGATTGAGAATTCGCTCGATGCGAAGGCAACGACGATAAGCGTCATCGTCAAGGACGCGGGAAAAGCGCTCGTTCAGGTCATCGACGACGGGGAAGGAATGTCGCCCGAGGACGCACTCCTCGCCTTTCAGAGGCACGCGACAAGCAAGATCGCAACGGCTGAGGATCTGGAGGCAATCACGACTCTCGGGTTTCGCGGAGAAGCCCTCGCCTCCGTAGCTGCGGTCTCTCAAGTCGAATTGAGGACGCGGCAGGAGTCCGATGACACTGGGACTCTCCTTCGGGTCGAAGGGAATGAGTTGAAGGAAAGCACAAAGGCGGCAATGGAGCGAGGTACCGCAGTTGTGGTGAAAAACCTTTTCTACAACACGCCTGCACGAAGGAATTTCCTCAAGACGCGAACGACTGAACTGAAGAACATTTCAGACGTCGTGACACGGATGGCGATCGTGCACCCCGAAGTCGCCTGGCAGTATGTGAGCGACGATGAGGAACTTCTCAATCTGAAACCGAAGTCGACAGAGGATCGTCTCAAAGACCTCTTTGGTGAGCGCCATTTCGAATCGCTCGTCAATGTGCATGAGAAAACTGATTACCTGGCAATCGATGGGTTCGTCGGCAAGCCGGACTTCTCTCGGAAGAGCCGTGTTGATCAGTTTCTCTTTATTAATCGCCGGTTTATCCTGAATCGAGCGATCAACCACGCGGTATTTCAAGCGTATGAGCATCTTCTCGAGAAAGGGATGTTTCCGTTCTACATCCTGAACATTACTCTTGACCCCCACAAGGTCGACGTCAATGTGCATCCCTCCAAAATGGAGGTCAAGTTCGAGAATGAATCGAACATCTACCGGTTTGTTCTCTCAATCGTGCGGAAATCGCTTGCTTCCAACAATCTCATACCGGCGCTGTCATTCCAGACGGATGACATCCCCGGCCGGTTTGGCGAGCGGCTGGGTTTTGCCCAGCGACCTGGGACTCCGACTGGATCATCCCCTCAGGCTCCATCATTGGGCATTCTCTCCCAGGTGGGGGCTGAGGAGATCGACATTGAGAAGCTCTTCGGCAAAATCGAACGACGGATGGGTACCGATGCAGCGCAGAAAGATGGTGAGGCGACCTTCCCATCCGATCTTCAGCGCGCCACTCAACCTGCCGCCGACCGAGTCTTCCCTCACAGACCAATCCGAGCGCCGGGGGAGAAGGAACCTGTTCAGGAAGGGAGAGCCATTTGGCAGATTCACAACAAGTACATCCTCTCACAGATCCGCACGGGTCTCTTGATCGTTGACCAGCACGTCGCTCACGAGCGGATTCTCTATGAGAATGCCTTGTCGAATTTCGAGAACAGCCTGCCGACAACGCAGCAATTGCTTTTCCCGCAAACGGTTCAGCTGAGTGCCAGTGATTACAGTCTGGTCAAAGAGCTGGCGCCGCATCTTGGGAAAATCGGATTCGATGTTAAGCTCTTTGGCAAGAACACGGTTGTCATTGAAGGGATCCCGGCTGATGTGCGTGTCGGCAGTGAAGCTCAGATCCTTCAGGATGTTCTGGACGAGTTCAAGAACAATGAACACGCCCGAACGCTCGATGTGCGGGACAACCTTGCGAAGTCCTTTGCCTGCAAAGCGGCGATCAAGGCGGGGGACAGGTTGAATACGACGGAAATGATCGTCCTGATCGATCAACTGTTTGCCACGCAAATGCCCTACGTGTGCCCACACGGTCGACCCGTGGTGGTCAAGATTCCCGTCGACGAGCTCGACAGAAGGTTTGGGAGGACGTAACGACAAATCCGACTTGAAGGGTGAGCTTTATGAACGAAAGCGTTGAAAAGATTCGAGAGGCGAGGCGTCGCTGGGAGGAGGAGGTCAAAACGAGCGGCAAGTTTCGACCGGTGAAATTCACGACGGTGAGCGGCGAGCCTATCGAGTTGCTGTACGGTCCCGATGATATTCACGAAATCAATTTCCTGAGCGAGATTGGATTCCCTGGGGAGTATCCGTACACGCGGGGGATCCACCCGACAGGCTATCGCGGCAGGCTCTGGACCATGCGGCAGTTTGCGGGATTCGGGACGCCCGAGGATACGAATGCGCGCTACCATTATCTTCTCGAGCACGGACAGACGGGGCTGTCCGTTGCCTTCGATCTGCCCACGCTGATGGGCCGCGATGCTGACGATCCGCTCTCGGAAGGGGAGGTGGGCATGTGTGGCGTCTCGGTGAGCTCGCTCGCGGATATGGAGATCCTCTTTCGAGGCATC
Source organism: uncultured Ignavibacteriaceae bacterium (assembly GCA_964614245.1). Lineage (GTDB taxonomy): Bacteria > Bacteroidota > Ignavibacteria > UBA10030 > UBA10030 > VGWB01. The sequence continues at coordinate 806 of CAZTKU010000113.1, read as the reverse complement.
AACCTAGGCGAGATCTCAACATCGATGACGATCAATGCGCCGGCGGCGATGATGATGGCCTTCTATCTGGCCGTTGCAGAGAAGCAGGGCGTCGCTTTCAAGGAGCTCCGCGGCACAGTCCAGGCGGATATCCTGAAAGAGTACATCGCCCAGAAGGAATGGATTTATCCTCCCGATCCGTCGATGCGCCTCATCGTCGATATGTTCGAATACCTCAACGAGGAGGTGCCGCAGTGGAATCCGATCTCCGTGAGTGGATACCACATACGGGAGGCCGGCTCGACAGCGGTGCAGGAACTTGCGTTCACGCTCGCGGATGGGTTCGCGTATGTGGAGGCAGGGATTGCGAGAGGCTTGAATGTGGATGATTTCGTTCCGCGCATCTCCTTCTTCTTCAATTCGCATCTTGACTTTTTTGAGGAGATTGCCAAGTACAGGGCAGCACGGCGCATTTGGGCAAAGCGCTTGCGTAACAAGTATGGGGCAAACAATCCGCGCTCGTGGATGCTTCGATTTCACACGCAGACGGCAGGGTGTTCGCTCACCGCCCAGCAGCCGGAGAACAATATCGTCCGGACGTCATATCAGGCGCTCGCGGGAGTTCTGGGTGGGACACAGTCGCTGCACACGAACTCGATGGACGAGACTCTGGCGCTCCCATCAGAGAAAGCGGTCAAGATCGCATTGCGCACCCAGCAGATTATCGCTTACGAGACGGGCGTCGCAAACACCATTGACCCTCTGGCCGGCAGTTACTTTGTCGAAGCGCTCACGACGAAGATGGAGCAGGAAGCCGAGCAATATTT
>CAZTKU010000112.1:0-9730 GCA_964614245.1 uncultured Ignavibacteriaceae bacterium | reverse complement strand
GTGTTTTGGGATGTCGGTGAGTTCTGTGCTGCGGCCTTCTCCATGCAGGTGCCGCACCCTCCCGGCGCGCCGCTCTTCCTGCTCGTCGCCCGGCTTGCCTCAATGGTTCCGTTCACGCCGGATATCGCCGTGCGCATGCATTTTATCTCGGCCGTCGCGAGTGCCTTCTCCATCTTGTTCCTGTACCTCATCGGCGTTCGGTTCATCATGATGTGGAGGGGGCGCCCTGATACGACGTATGATCGCATCGTCGTGTACGGCTCCGCAGCGGTAGGGGCTCTCTCCCTCACGTTCAGCAAGACGTTTTGGTTCAACGCCGTCGAGGCCGAGGTCTACGGTGTGAGCATGTTATTCGTCAGCGCCATTCTGTGGCTGGGCTTGCGGTGGTATGAGCGGGCCGACTGGGAACGGAGTGATGAATACATTCTCCTGATAGCCTACCTGATCGGTCTGGCAGTTGGAATCCACCTGCTGGCCATTCTGGCTCTCTTTGGAGTGATGCTCCTCTTCTATTTTCGGCGTTACGAGTTCTCACTAAATTCTTTCGTGAAATTTGGAATCGTCGCGGTCATCGTCTTTGCCGCAATCTATCCTGGTGTTGTGAAGGAACTCCCTTCTCTCCTCGATGGAGAGTTTGGAGGCACGAAGAGCTCCTTGATCAGCCTCCTGCCGATCGCGTTGCTTGCGGCGGCAGCCTACGGGGTTCGCTATTCAACGAGAACCGGACACAGAACAGCCAATGTCGCTTTGCTGAGCTTCCTGTTTATCGTGCTCGGCTACTCTACCTATACAATGGTGTACATCCGCGCAAACGCCAAGCCGCCGATGAACGAAAATGATCCCAGCACCATGGGGCGACTCGTTTCGTATCTTAATCGCGAGCAATACGGGACGGCTCCGTTGATTGATCGACGGTGGAACAACGAGCCCGAGCAGCGTGCGGCGCAGCAGAAGTATACGAGCGATTTTGACTACTTCTGGCGATATCAGCTCGACCATATGTATCTGCGTTATTTTGGGTGGAACTATGTTGGGTCTGAGGGGGACTGGAAGGAAGCCGGAGTGAGCTTCAATCAACTCTACGCAATCCCGCTCATCCTCGGCCTCTTCGGAGCCTATGTGCATTGGACAAAGAGCCCGAAAATGGCGTTCGTTGCGACTTCGTTCTTCATCGTCATGGGGCTTGCCCTGGTCGTTTACTTCAACATGCAGGATCCGCAGCCTCGAGAACGTGATTACTTCTATGTTGGCTCATTCTTTATCTTCTCGATGTGGATTGGCATGGGAGTGTTGGGGATCATCGATTGGCTGCGGGAGAAGCTGCAGACATCGGCAAATCCGGCTCTGACCGGATATGCGGCGCTTGCCCTGGCGGTCCTGTTCATTCCAGTGAATATGGCAAGGACAAACTTCCGCGAAGGCAACCGAAGCGGCAACTATGTCGCATGGGACTACTCGTACAATCTCCTGCAGAGTTGTGAGCAGGATGCCATCCTCTTCACCAATGGAGATAACGACACGTTCCCGGTCTGGTATTTGCAGGACGTCGAGGGCATTCGTCGTGACATCCGCATCGTGAACCTGAGCTTGCTCAACACCCCCTGGTACATCCGCCAGCTGAAACACGAGGAGCCCTACGGTGCGAAAAAAGTGCCGATCAGATTGCCGGACCCCGAGATCGATGCCATTGGTCCATATCCATGGCAGGGCCAGGTCGTGCAACTTCCGGTTCCCGGAGACGTCATGAGGAAGTTCAGTGTTGAAGGGACCGCCACGACGCTGAAACAAGGGGCCGAACCGAAGACTTCGGATACTGTGAAATTCTATATGCCGCATACAGTCGAGTTTGGAAATGTCAAAGCGATCCGCGCGCAAGATATCATGGTGTATGACATTGTGTCGAGCTCGAATTGGCAGCGGCCGGTCTACTTTGCGATGACGGTTGCTCCTGACGGCCAAATTGGCCTGCGGGAGTACATGCAGCTCGAAGGGTTGGCTTTTCGTCTCGTGCCGAAGAAGGCGCAGTATTTCTGGTCCAGCATGAACGAATATCGTATGCGAAATAATATCTTCACGGATATTGAGAAGCCGTCAAAGACGCCACAGCTCGGCTTCCTCTGGCGCGGGCTGCATGACAGCACAACATACTTTGATGAGGACGTCCGGCGGCTGATGACAAATTACCGCCAGGCGTTCATTCTGCTGGGTCAGTACTACGCGAACGCTGCAAATCAGGTCAGCAAGGTTGGCGAGGTGATAGAGAGGATGGAAGTGGTCATTCCACGCAGAGTCATCCAGATGGATTATCGAACAAAGACATATGTTGCGAGTCTTTACAGCCTGGCTGGCAACCAGCAGCGGTTCCGTGAGGTCTCGATGGAGATCGTCAACGACCTCAAGCCGGTCGTCGAGCGGGGCGTTGCCGAGCCTCTCTACGCGGACAACGCTTACGTCGTCCTGCTGCAGACTTACGAGAGCCTTCAGATGTACGATGAGGCACTCAAGCTTCTCGATGTCATACGCGTCGCGTACGCACGTGAGCAGGGTATCGATCAAGTCGTGAATCAAATTCGGGGCCGCATCGAGGCGGAGAAGCGAATGACGACGCCGAGGGACACTGTCGCACAGGCGGCACCACCGAATGAGAAAGTGGCTCCGGACAAGCCGGCGCCAAAGGGAAAGTAGGAATGTCGGCTGCCAACACGTCGAATGAGAAAGCGTCACGGCGGGAAAACTGGGAAGCGTTTTGGGAGGAGAAGCAGGAGGTCGCGCGTGTGTATTCGAATGCCGATCGCATCCTCCGCAACCTGTTCCGCATAACCGATGTCAGGGGGAAACGCGTGTTGGAGATCGGCGCCGGCACGGGGAGAGACAGCTTTCCGCTCGTTGAGCATGGGGCCATCGTTTATCAACTCGACTACGCAGAGGGCTCCCTCCGCATTCTTCAACGCCTCGCCAATGAGTCCCACTTACCCGTTCTCATTGTCGGGGGAGACACTTTCCGGCTGCCATTCCGCGATGAGGTCTTTGACATCGTCTTCCACCAAGGCCTGCTCGAACACTTTCGACCACGCGAAGCCGAGGCGCTCCTTCGTGAGAATATTCGCGTGTTGCGTCGAGGAGGTTTGCTGCTGGTCGATGTACCCCAGCGTTATCACGTCTACACGATTGCCAAGCACATCCTCATGGCAATGAACAAATGGTTCGCCGGTTGGGAGCGATCGTTCTCCATCGGAGAGCTCAAGTCGTTGCTGCGCTCTCTCGGTCTTTCAACCGTTCATTCCTACGGTGAATGGATGTATCCCAGCTTTCTCTACAGATCCTTTCGAGAAGCTTTGAAGAACCTCGGCGTCGAGCTTCCGTTGACTCCTCAACCCCTCAAGGTGTTGAGTCGAGCGCGGGCAAGGCTTCGATCGCTTTTGTGGACCACGCAATTGCCGCTCTACTCAGGCATCTCGATAGGCGTTGTTGGGAAGAAATGACAAGCATTTCCCTCCTATGAAAATCCTCGTGTTCAACTGGCAGGACATCAACAACCCGCTCGGCGGTGGGGCAGAGGTTCACCTTCACGAAATTTTCAAGCGGATCGCCTCTCAGGGTCATTCAGTGACCCTTTTTTGTTGTTCGTTCCCGGGAGCCAAGGCTGAGGACTGGACCGATGGGATACGCGTGCTTCGTCAGGGGAGCCGTAACCTCTTCAACCTCTCTGTACCTTCTCGTTACAGATCACAGTTCCGCCACGAAGGATATGATGTTGTTGTCGACGACATCAACAAGATTCCATTCTACTCCCCTTGGTTTGTGCGTGAACCCCTCGTGGGGATCGTGCATCACTTTTTTGGGAAGAGCATCTTTCTCGAAGCCTCACTGCCGGCTGCGCTGTATGTCGCTGCAGCAGAAAAGCTTGCCGTTCGAGTGTATCGCTCGACACCGCTTGCTGTTGTTTCTGAGAGCACCCGACAGGAGATGGTTGAGCTTGGATTTCCCAAAGAGAACATCTCCATCGTGCCCAACTGCGTCGATCACGGAGTCTATCATCCGGCTGGTCAGCCTCCGAGTTCGGCCTCCCTTGTCGGTCATCTTGGTAGGTTGAAGAAATACAAGAGCGTCGATCATCTGTTGCGCGCCTGTCAGATTGTGCGAGGAGAAATGCCGGAGGTGCAGCTGAAAATTGTTGGCGATGGGGATTACCGGCCGGAGCTCGAGGCTCTCACACATAAGCTTGGATTGACGGAGGCGGTTCAGTTCACCGGATTCCTCACGAAAGACGAGACGGTGCGCCAGCTTCATCAGGTGAGTGTCGCTGTCAATTGCTCGGTGAAGGAAGGGTGGGGGCTGACTGTCATCGAGGCGAACGCCTGTGGTGTGCCTGTCATCGCGAGCGATGTCCCCGGGTTGCGGGATTCAGTTTTGGATGAAAAGACCGGGCTTCTGTACGAATACGGCAACATCGAACAGCTCGCACAGAAGATCCTCCTTATCCTGCGGGACGAGCACCTGCGGAATCGGTTACGAAATGGGGCAATCACGTGGGCGCAGTCATTCAACTGGAGTGACTCCGCCGACCGGATGGTCGACGTCCTGAGACGGGCGATTGCGGGGAAAAGGAAAGGTTAAGAGGTAGAGTAGCGGGTTGCCGGTCGTGGGGCAGAAATCAGGTGAGTTTTTCCTTCAATGTGCTGACACATTCTTGCGGGGATTGCACGATTGTCAAGAACCGTGCGCAATCGCCCGAACCTTCCCACTTCAGCTCTTCACTCAACGTCTCGACGACGTTCTTCCAGAAGTTTCCAACGAGAACGATTGGTTTCTCGGGGGTCAATCTTTTGTTAATGAATTCCCAGACGTAGGCGAGTTCAAGCAGTGTGCCCGTGCCGCCCTTGAGGATCACGTACCCATCCGCGCTGTCGAGAAGTTTTGCTAGCCTCTCCGGGAGTGACCTTGTCGCAATTTCCTTGTCGATCCACCGATTCACAGTGCGTGGAAATATCTCAACGGTAATTCCGATAGTCTGTCCACCTGCCTCCTTCGCTCCGCGCGCTGAGGCCTCCATGATGCCGCCGTAACCGCCATTGCACACGACGAATCCGGCTTGTGCAAGTGCTTGTCCGAGATCTCGCGCAAGCCGGTACTCTTCATCCTCCTCCTGAGGTCTCGAACTTCCGAAGACAGAGACAATCTTGCTCATTGGTGTGTCACCAGTCATTGATCGCGCGAATCCTAGTCCGTGAAAACCCAGTTCACGCCGAGTTTGATGTTTCGGCTTGGCATCGGATAGACCGGGGACAGAGCGTAGTTGACGTCAAACGGGTTCTCCCAAACGAGTGTAAGGTAAGCGTCGCCGATCTTGACAATCCCATACAAGTCTGAGGCGAAAAACGCGCCGAGCTGCATGTCTTCTTGAGACGTGTACACGAGCAGAGGTGGGACGAACTGCAGCCCATTCTCTTTGCTTGCGAGCTTCATACGAAGAGCCAGTTTTGCATCGAGGGCGCCGTTCAGGAACACGTTACGGTAGGCAAGCTCGCTCTGCACGAAGAACTTCGGAATGACGAGCTTTGCGACATTCCCCTCGCTGTAACTTGAATAGGTGAATGCAGTGCTGAACTCAAAGTTCCATGCGCGGAAGGAGAGGCTGCTTGCCACGCCCGCAGACGAAATCTCGGGGACGTTTGTAATTCTGATTTGAGGGAAGACACCGGTTGATGCCATAGGCGTGAAGAGAATCGCGTCAGAAATATCTCGGTCGAAGGCGGAAAGCGACCAATCCAGCGTGGTGCCGAGCTGGACTCGCATGCCGATTCCTCGAAGCGTATGAAGCTCTTTGACGATGGGATCCGCCCGAGTGACCGTTGAATCTGCCCAATAGAGCTCGAGCATGGTTGGTGATCGATAGGACCGGGAGTAGTCCGCGAAGAAGCTCAGCCAATCACCGAATTGCCGGCTGAATCGTAGCCCAAGAGAGATCGAACTTCCCTTTCGTAACCGCTCTGCTCGAGCGGAGAGATTTGTAGTGATCAAATCACCAAAGTGCAGCTCTGTCCGCCCTCTCAGGGCAACGTAGCTCTCGGATCGCTCTCCAACAGTCCTGCTCTGCTCGACGGCTCGTCTCTCGACATCGGTACCGATATCAAGTCGACCAAGAGGGAGAGGGAGTTGCTGCTCGAGCTTCAGACCCCAATAGGATGAACTGTGCACATCAGACAACGTCGTCGGGCTGAAGAGGGCGCTTCCTTCCTGATACTCACGCTCGATCGTTGAATAGTAGAGGATTGCTTGCGTCGTCATCGTTGAATCAGAAAGCAATCTTGCTGTCGCGCCCAATGTCACGTCGCGGCGCGCAATGGTTTGGCCGGCATTTCGGCTCCTGACGACTGCGGTCACCTCATCATATATTGACGGGCTATTCTTCGTGTCGATGCCTCCGTTGAAGCCCACTTTTGATCTGTTGTAGAAGTCGCTAAGCCAGAGATTGAGGCGATCGGAGTAATTGAAGCGCAGGCGGCTCCGGACGTTCCACGAATCGTATTCTGTGTTTGGAAACCGGCCATCGGTCACCTGGCGCTGGAAGCCAACCATCAGGTTGAGTCCTCGCGCTACGTTTTGCGCAAAGATGCCGTCGGAAAGAATATGCTCGAACGGACCCTGCAGATAGCGGACCTTTGTCATCGGTCGAGCATTGTTGTACTGGCGCGTCACGAAGTTCAGGACGGCGCCCGGCGCGTTTGAGCCAAAGTAGGAAGAGTGCGCACCCGTGAGAATCTCGAGCTGTTCAACATATTCCAGGGGAATATCATAAAGGTTGTACGTCCCGCTGACAGGGTCTCGAAGCGGGCGTCCGTCGAGTTGCACGGAGATTCCGCGATCGTCCGTCCCAAACGCATTGAGTTGTCCGGGCAGTCCGATCTCGCCAAGCTCCCGTACGAAGAGGCCCGGTACCTTCCATAGGAGATCGCCGGAGTTCCTTGCGTCCGTCCAGATGAATTGTCTGTTGTGCAACGCATCAGTAGTATCGATGCGATGTTGAAGGCTGCCGATCGCCTGGATGAAGCGAATTGTCGACTGATCAGTCCTGATTGTATCGGCTTGGCCTAATCGGGTTGAATCGAGGGAAACCCTTTCCTGGGGGGCAGGAAGTGAGATACTGGCAGCCACGATGATTGTGGCGACAGTGTATGAGCAGTGTCGCAGAATCTTGAAAGGAGAGGTGGACCGAGCCACTGACTGGAGCGATCTCAGCAAGGTTGTGGTTTGAACAGTGGTTTCGTGAGGAAGACCCGATATCGACGTGACAACTCCCGGGCAAGCGTTCGAACCATGGTTTCGTCACTGAAGAACCCGAAAACAGAGGAACCACTTCCGCTCATCAGCGCGAGCTCAGCGCCACCGTTCAGCAACGTCTCCTTGATCTGACGCACTTCGGGGTAGTGAGGAAACACGATAGTTTCCAACTCGTTCCTCAGTCTCTCTCGCAGAACGGTCGCATCCTTGATGCCGGCATGGAGGAGGTTGGGGAGATTATCTCGTTGGAGTTCTCGTGTGAGCTTCAGGTTCGTGTACGCCCAAGTAGTGGAAACATGCAGAGCCGGCGCCAGAATGAGAATCCAGTAAGGGATCGCGAGGTTCAGTGGCTCAAGGATTTCGCCGCGTCCCGTTGCATATGCCGTTCCGCCCACCAAGAAATAAGGGACATCCGAGCCGAGGGAGGCGCTGACGGTCCTTAACTCGTCATCAGTGATGTCCAGAGCCCACATCTTCGATAGTCCGCGCAGAACGGCGGCTGCATCGGTGCTTCCGCCGCCAAGCCCAGCGCCGATTGGGATGCGTTTGTTGAGCGTGATCTCCACCCCCGCGTGAACACCGGTAATGTCGCGCAGGAGGTTGACAGCGCGTACGCAAAGGTTCGAGCTGTCTGAACTGAGTTCCGGAGCGTCGCTTGTAAAGTGTATCCCTTCTTCGTTCTGGTGGATCTCGATTTCGTCGAACAGATCGATCTGATGGAAGATGGTCTCAATGTCATGATATCCGTCGGGCCGTTTGCCGACGACGTGCAGACCGAGGTTGATCTTGGCGTATGCGCGGAGCTTCATGTGTTTGGCCGTTTCCTGTGTGCCGAAAAATACGTGAATAACGGAGCAGATGCAAGAATGACCCCTTCAAGACCGATTTTTGATTGTTGTTCCTTTTTTTCGTAAGTTGAAAGTGAAGTTCACCCGGCTTTCCCATCACACCACATCGAGACGCAATCGAGCAACCGTGAGTGTTACAGTTGGCCATATTCGTATCGGTGATGGCGCTCCTCTTGTTCTCATAGCAGGTCCGTGCGTCGTTGAGAATCGCGAAATGCTGCTCGGCACCGCGCAGCGAATTCTCCGGATAGCCAAACGCTGCGGTATCCCGTTGATCTTCAAGTCGTCATACAAGAAGGCCAACCGAGCCAGCGCTCATTCCTTCTCTACAATAGGAATTGATGAGGCTCTCGCTGTGCTCAGCGAGGCGAAAGAGGAGTTTGGCGTTCCGATTCTGACAGATATTCACACGGTCGAGGAAGCTGAGAAAGCGGCTAGCGTCGCCGACGTGCTGCAGATTCCTGCCTTCCTGTGTCGCCAAACCGACCTGTTGCAGGCCGCAGGTCATACCCAGAGGGCGGTCAACATAAAAAAAGGCCAGTTCATGGCTCCGGACGACATGAAGCTTGCCGCGGAGAAAGTTGTCTCAGCCGGGAACAGAAGGATCCTGCTCACGGAGCGTGGAACGACGTTTGGATATCACAATCTTGTTGTCGACATGCGGTCGCTGGCAATTATGAGGAAAACGGGCTTTCCCGTCGTTCTTGATGCGACTCATTCCGTGCAGCTTCCCGGAGGTGAGTCCACGCGGAGCGGGGGGGAGCCGGAGTTCATTTTCCCGATCGCTCGCGCTGGCGTTGCCGTCGGGTGTGACGCGCTCTTTGTGGAAACCCACCCGGACCCGCCGCGCGCTTTGAGCGACGCAGCAAGTCAGCTGAAGCTCGATTTGCTCGAAGACCTGATCAAGCAGGTCATGGCGATCGATGCGGTGGTGAAAAAGACCTCGAAGAAGCGATCCTAGTGCCACTTCGAATAAGAGTTGTTGTATCAGAAAGGCATCCCGCTCGCACTACGAGCGGGACTCGTTTCCGATTCAAAAACTGCTTTTCAATACAGTAGTCCTTTTTGGAAACGGCACTGGTTCAGCGCCCGCTTGCCCACGAAAAACTCATATCGTTCAAAGCTCCGAAAGATCAAACTCCTTCTGCTTGATGTCGACGGCGTTCTCACCGACGGAGGCATTTACTACTCGGCTTCAGGTGAAGAGCTGAAGAAATTTAACACCCAGGACGGTTACGGAATCGTCAAACTGCAGCGGGCGGGAATACGTGTTGGGATCATCACGGGAAAAGTCTCGACGATCGTCGCACGCAGGGCGACGGAGCTCGGGATCGAGGATGTCTATCAGAACCTTGACGACAAGCTCAGCGTCTACGGGCAGATCAAGGCCAAGCTGAATCTCGAGGATGCGCACGTAGCGTACATTGGAGACGACGAGTTCGATCTACCGGTACTTGAGCGCGTCGGGTTTTCTGCGGCTCCAGCCGATGCCGTGGAAGCGGTCCGACGGAGAGTTCACTATACGTGCAGGCGAAGCGGCGGTGCAGGTGCGGTGCGTGAGGTCATCGACCTTTTGATGAACTCTCAGCGCTAGAGAGCAG
>CAZTKU010000111.1:0-9798 GCA_964614245.1 uncultured Ignavibacteriaceae bacterium | reverse complement strand
TGTTTGAAGTTCTTTCCAATCTTCAATCCAATCGAGTAACTGACCTTGTCTTTCTGAGTCCTTAATGGACCTTTCTGTTGAGCACCAGCAGTCAGCGCTAGCGGGACAAGGATGATGAATGGTCCTGTGAGGGTTTTCGAGCGGGCGACCTTTCGTTCTATGATGGAATTTGGATGATGATGAATCGAAAGGTAGTGCTTTTTGGGCGAAGGCCAAGAAAGATCTCAGTTCCGAGCAGCCTTGTCGAACTTTGGAGTCGAAAGCTGACTGGAACGCGGGGCTGTGCTCGTGAACGGCTGGATAGAGAACCACTGCGAGCGATGGTTTTTGCACCGGCGGCTTGAAAATATGACACATATCCCCTACCTTCGTGCAGCAACATCCTACCTTCAGAACGACAACCTACTTCTATGGAGGTGCTCCCATGAAACATCTTGTCAGTTTTATCTGCTTACTTCTCGTTGGAGGCGTTATGACGAACGAACTCGATGCACAAGGATCGGCATTCAATGGACTTAACTTGAACCTGGGAAACCTCTCCCGGCTCTCCAAAGCCAGGACGCGGTCCATCTCACCTGAGAACTTCACCGGCGAAAAAGGGAAGGCGGGCATGGCGACGAGCGGAACAGGAGAAAAGGCAGCACGGGGATTGGGTCAAGGATGGAAGGTCTCCCCATCGGTAAGAATTGAAAAAGGAACGGTCTTTACGATGGCGGAGATTGACGGGCCCGGCGCGATCCAGCATATCTGGATGACACCGACCGGCCATTGGCGGTTCTTGATCTTCCGCATCTACTGGGATGGAGAAAAGGATCCGTCGGTTGAAGTGCCTGTGGGCGACTTCTTTGGCAATGGCTGGGGAGTCTTTACGCACATATCGTCGCTCCCGGTAGCGGCCAATCCTGGAAGCGCCTTCAACTGCTATTGGGAAATGCCGTTCCGGAAATCGTGCAGGATCACGATGGAAAACATTGGCGAGAACGATATCACCCTCTACTATCAGATTGACTACGCGCTGACAGAAGTACCGTCAGATGCCGGGTATTTCCACGCTCAGTTCCGGCGCGTGAATCCCCTGCCGTACAAATCCGTGTACACGATCCTGGACGGCGTCAAAGGCTGGGGACACTATGTCGGCACCTACCTGGCATGGGGGGTCAACAATAATGGATGGTGGGGAGAAGGCGAAATCAAGTTCTTCATGGACGGTGATGACAAATTCCCGACGATCTGCGGCACAGGAACCGAGGATTACTTCTGCGGCTCGTACAACTTCGAAAACCAGGTCACGCATCAGTATCAGGACTTCAACTCGCCCTACAGCGGCCTCGCGCAGGTGATTCGCCCCGATGGCCTGTACAACTCGCAGCAGCGGTTCGGCTTGTATCGCTGGCACATCATGGATCCCGTTCGATTCGAGAAGGATCTGAGAGTGACGATTCAAGCTCTTGGCTGGCGCGCTGACGGCCGATACTTGCCGCTGCAGGACGACATGGCTTCGGTTGCATATTGGTACCAGACGGAACCGCACGCCGCGTTCCCGAAGCTGCCGGAGAGGGATTATCTTGAGGTACGGTAGCGGAATCGCCGGTAGTCACGATCGATTGATGGTCTGCATTTCATGAAGGCATCTCTATGGATCTGATACAACTTCTCCACGATTCAACCGATGAAATCTTGACGGGGGCAGAAGCGGCTGTAGGCCGCACGCACCTCAAGAGCTACGAGCAGGCTGGTAGAGATCAGACGCATCAGCGCCTCAAGGCGCTCTATGTCCTGACCGTGCGCGGTGTGAAGGAGCGAAACCTGGGCCCGATGATCGCACACGCAGAGACCATTGCGAGGGAGCGCTTCGCAGCAGGCTTTGACCTGTCGGAGGTGCAGACGGCGTTCAACGTGCTGGAAGAAGCGATTTGGAAACGAGTCCTGAAAGCCCTCCCGGCCAACGAGTACGGGGAGGCATTGGGTCTGGTGAGCACCGTACTTGGGGCAGGAAAGGACGCGCTGGCCCGCACGTATGTCACGCTCGCCAGCAAGACCAAGACCCGTTCGTTGAATCTGCATTCTCTGTTTTCTGGGACCGAAGGGACGTAAGGAATCAACAGAGGGCGTTTTTCATCGCCGCGTTCGCATACGCATTCACTTCAGCTTCGACATGCCACTCCTGGGTGAACTGAGCGCGCTGCTCACCGCCTGCTGCTGGTCGGGCAGCGCACTCGCATTTTCAGCCGCAACGGTTCGAGTTGGACCCATCCGGCTTAATGTGACCCGTTTGATTCTCGCCAGCCTCCTGCTGTTCGCAACCGTGGTGATTGCGGGGATTGACGTGCATCTCTCCTCATCACAGCTGCAAAACCTCGCCCTCAGCGGCATTATCGGGCTCGTCCTTGGTGACTCCTTTCTCTTCAAGTCATATGAATACATCGGCGCTCGTCTCACGATGCTCATCGCGTCGGTTGCGCCGGCCATCAGTGCATTGTTGGCCTATTTCCTGCTTGGAGAGGTTCTCTCGTGGCTCGGCGTGATCGGGATGTTCGTTACGCTCTTCGGCGTGTCAATCGTTGTCCTCGAACGACGTGACTCCTTCGGACGTTCGCAGCGCCACTTTGGCGTCGGCATCCTGTACGCTCTTCTCGCGTCGGCTGGCCAGGGTGTGGGCCTTGTGATCGCCAAGATGGCTTTTCTGGAGGGAGCGATCAACGGGTTTGTCGCGTCACTCGTCCGAATTGCCACTGCAGTTGTTGTCATCCTCCCCGTCGCGAAGCTTGCAGGACGTTATGAGAACACCATCAAAGTCTATTTGAACGATCGGAAATCGATGGGTCTGACCTTGCTGGGAGCCGTTCTCGGCCCGTATCTGGGGGTTACATTGAGCCTCGTTGCCATTAGTTATACGAAGGTCGGCATTGCCGCAACGCTGATGGCAACGGTCCCGATCATGATGCTGCCCCTCGTCAAATACATCCAAAAGGAGGTCCTGAGCTGGAGGGCCATCGTCGGTGCATTCGTGGCTGTGGGTGGAGTGGCTATCCTCTTCCTACGATGAACGGCAAGGCCGCTGGTTACGAAAGGGAAATTTCAAGTTGAAGATGGAAAGGGACATCAACAACACGACGCTCCCGTGGAGTCTTCTCGTCGCACTGTTGCTTCTCTGTGCTCCTCTCTATCCACAAGAGGGCGACCCGCACATTGACCAGCCCGGCATCGACGTTCTGCACTACACGTTTACACTTGATCTCCCCGATACCGGTCGATTCATCCAGGGTTATGCCGAGCTGTCTGTGAGACGCTACCGGCCTGTCGAGAAACTGACCCTCGACCTCATCACACTCCGGGTCGACGCGGTCTGGGTCAATTCAAAGCCGGTCGAATTCCTACGGGACAGCGCAACCATCAGCATCCCGCTGAAGAAGCTCACTCGACCCTCTGCAGACACACTGCAAGTGTCGGTGAAGTATAGTGGATGGGTGCACGATGGACTTATGATTCAAACGGATGAAGCGGGTCGCTGGACCGGCTTCGGCGACAACTGGCCGAACAGGGGACGCTACTGGCTTCCTTCGGTTGATCATCCGAGTGACAAGGCGACGGTGACATGGAATGTCCGGGCACCGAGCGACCGGAAGGTCATCGCCAATGGTGCCGTGTTGGAGGAGAGACGCCTCGCTGAAACGATGGGATTGTCCGGGAAACCCCGCACACTTACCAGATGGAGCACGAGCAGACCGATTCCCGTCTATCTCATGGTCATTGCCGCCGCCCCGTTGATATCGTTCGACCTTGGACTGACGGCCAAGGGCTTGAGCGAGTTTCCGCCAGGAGTGAGGCAGACCGTGTATGTCGCTCCAGGGATTCGAGATTATCTCCCCGGGCCGTTCGTCAGGGCCGGAGCGATCGTAGAGTTCTTTGCCGGGACCGTGGGTCCCTTTCCCTATGAAAAGCTTGCCCACGTTCAGAGCACGACGCGCTACGGCGGGATGGAGAATGCAAGCGCGATCTTCTACAACGAGGACGCTTTCCGTGAGCGACAAATGACTGCGGGGCTCATTGCCCACGAGACTGCGCATCAATGGTTTGGAGATGCAGTGACACCGCGATCCTGGGAGCATCTGTGGCTCTCAGAGGGCTTCGCTACCTACTTTGAAAAGCTCTGGGTGCAGAAGTCGTCGGGGGACTTGGCCTTCAACGAGGAAATGAACAAGCTGCGAGATGAAATTCTGCAGGCTCGTGAGTCGCATGAGCGTCCTGTCATTGATTCGCTGCAGAGCAACTTTTTTGACTTGTTGAATGTCAACAGTTATCAGAAAGGCGCATGGACGCTTCATATGCTGCGCTCGCTCCTCGGTGACAGCATGTTCTTCTCTGGCATCAGATCATACTACAATCGCTTCCGACACCAGACCGCTGTCAGCAACGATCTGTGTGAACAGTTCGAGCAAATCTCTGGCAAGGAACTTGGCTGGTTCTTCGACCAATGGCTTCGCCGGCCAGGCTATGCGATTGTGTCAGTGAACTGGAAGTATGACAAAGACGCGAAGCGGGTGGAGCTCGAGATACTCCAGGGAAAGCGTTTCCCGCCATATCGGTTTCCCCTCACCGTCGAGCTCTCCTTCGAGCGCGGCGGCAGCCAGCGTGCCACGATTCAGGTGGAAGCGCAGCATCAGTCGAAATTGATCCTTCCCATCACCATCCCATCACCACCAACCGGACTTTACCTTGATCCGGACATCCAACTCCTGGGGTCGTTCAAGTCCCAGAGGGTGGAGTAAGTCTTCAGCTTGAGGATTCAGAGAGAACCGGAGCTCAGCGCTTTGCTGCCTGCTCGTGGGGCCATGAAGCTCCCTCCGATCCCAAGACAGCACCCCACCTCCTGAATCCTTCTTCTTTCCGCTGCATCAAACCTGAAGAACCGGGAAATATTGCCTGAAATCAAAGAAATCATCATAGATCGAGAAGGGAAACGCACAATGCCAGAGAATCTCACCAAGCGAACATTCCTTGAGAAGGTATTCAACTACGAACAGAATCCGGAGTGGAAGTTCGAGGGTGAACTCCCGTGCATCGTCGATTTCTGGGCGCCGTGGTGCGGACCGTGCAGAATACTCGGCCCCGTCCTCGATGATCTTTCGAAAGAGTACCACGGTAAGGTGAACTTCTACAAGGTGAATACGGAGGAGGAACAAGAACTCTCAGGCGCATTCGGAATCCAAAGCATCCCGGCGCTTCTATTTGTGCCGAAGGCCGGTCAACCGAAGATGGCAGTGGGCGCGCTGCCGAAAAATGTTCTGAAAGAAGCGATTGAGAACGAGCTCCTCACGCCTGTTGTGAACTGAGTGAGAGAACCATCTTAGCGGGAACTCAGTGGGAGCATGGAATGAAAAACCCGCCAGGACGTTCGTTGAGAGTAAAACGAACCTGGCGGGTTTCGCGTTTCCGCACCCAGTCTATGTGTTGCTGATCAGCGCCTCACTTCCGTTTGTCGGGATACGGAGGTGGCGGTGCGAGCTTTGCCGGCATCTTCTTCATCTCTTTCACTATGACCTCGATCGCTTTGTTCAGCTGTTGATCCTCGCCTGAGAATTCCTTCGCCGGATCGTTATCGACGACGATGTCAGGGTCGACTCCGTAACCCTCCATGATCCATTCCTTCCCTGCGATGTCATAACGCGAGAATTCCGGCTTGTTCAAGAAGCCTCCGTCGAGGAGCGGCAGCGTGCCCCGGATTCCCACGACGCCTCCCCAGGTCCGTTTGCCGATGAGCGCTCCCAGCTTGTACTGCTTGAATCTGTAGGCAACAATATCTCCATCCGAAGCTGCAAACTCGTCGATGAGCATGACCTTTGGTCCAAGGATGGTTCCCCCGGGATCGATGCTCGGTGCACCGTTGCGGGCAATGTCGATCATCGCGATTTCACGCCGCAGCCGTTCAATGATCTGAGGTGACACGCTTCCTCCGCCGTTTCCCCGCACGTCCACGATGAGCGCTTCCTTCCTGAGCTGGGGATAATAGTACTTGACGAACTCATTGAGTCCGTTTGCGCCCATATCAGGGATGTGGACGTAGCCAACCTTGCCGTTCGTCGCCTTGGACACCTTCTCAATGTTAGACTGGACCCAGTTGTGGTAATACAGTCCCTGCTCGTCGGCGGTGGGTACAACCACGGTCTCACGGAAGCCGGTTTCCCTGGGAGCAGAGTTCACTTTGAGCTTCACCTGTTTGTCCGCCTTGTTCACCAGGAGCTCAAAGAGATTGCTCACCTGATTGGTCGGCTTTCCATCGACGGCAAGGATGTAATCTCCTTCCCTTACGTCGACGCCAATGTCGGTCAGCGGCGAGCGGCTGCCCGGATCCCAGTTCTCTCCCTTCAAAATCTTCACAACCCGGAAATACTTCGAATCCGGATCTCTTTCGATTGTGGCTCCCAGCAATCCGAGTTTGATCCGCTCGGGCTGCGGCATATCGCCGCCACCCACGTAGGTGTGCCCGGCGCTCAGCTCGCCGATCATCTCGCCGATGACGTAGGTCAAATCGGCCCGGTGGTTGACGAAGGCGATCAGAGGCTCGTACGTCTTTCGCACGGCGGGCCAGTCCACCCCGTGCATGGTTGGTGCATAGAAGAAGTCACGCATCTGCCTCCACGATTCGTTGTAGATTTGTCCCCATTCGGCGTGGCGGTCGAGCTGGACCTTCATGTCGGAGAGGTTCAGCTTCTCTTTCACCTCGATTTTCGACGTCGGAAGATCGATGACGGCGTAGGAGCCGTCCTGACCGATGAGCGTTTTCTTCTTGTCGGCTGAAATCTCATAGCCATTCACCTCACCGAGTTCCGTTTCCTTCTGCTTATCGAGATCGTAGAGCAGCAGCTTCGGTTTCTGATCCTTACTCCCACGACGGATGTAGTAGAGCTTGTCGCCCACCGATTGCAGGCTTCGATAGCTCGACGCCGTTACCGGCACGACGGCAATCCGTTCCTGGAGCCCTTCCGTATCCACCTTGACAGTCACCTTTGCTTCGGTCTCTTTCTTCTTTTCTGACTTTTCCGAATCGCCTGAGCTCTCCTTCTTCTCGTCCTTCTTCTCTTCTTTCATCTTCACTTCGTCGCTCTTCGGTGCGAACGGGGATTTGATCTCCTTGGCCAGCGTCACCAGGTAGATCTTGGCCATATCGAGATACGCGTGGTTCCATTCCGTCTGGCTGTAGGTGGGGCTGAATGAACGGTTCGAGACGAAGAAAAGGTACTTTCCATCTGAGCTGAATACCGGCTCGTAGGAAGAGAACCAGCCGTCCGTCACACCGACCGTTTGTGGCTTGTCAAGTGAATAGAGGTAGACCTTCGTCATCCACTCTTCTTCGGGCTTGGCATAGGTAATCCACTTGCTGTCCGGTGACCATCGATAACTGGTGATTTCCCACGCTGTCGCCTGGGCGACCTGTGTGACTTTTTTCGACTCGATGTCGACGTACTGCAAGCGCTGCTTCTTGTCCGACCACAGCAGCTTCTTGCTGTCAGGTGACCAGAGAGGCTGATACTTGTAGGTATCGCTGCCGCTCGTCAGCTGAATGGCAGCTCCGTTCCCGTCCTGAGGCATCACGTAGATCTCGTCCTCTCCCGACGCATCGGAGATGTAGGAGATCCACTTTCCATCCGGCGACCATTTGGAGTTGCGGTCATGAATCCCGGGGGTTTGAGTCAAGTTTCGTGTGTTACCGTACTTGGCCGGGACGGTGAAGAGATCGCCGCGTGCTCCGAAAAGGGCACGGCTCCCGTCGGGGGCAACTTCATAGTTCGTGACCTGTTTGCTGACATCGATCAGTCCTCCGCGCCCGCCGTTGAAGTCGTCGTTGATGAAAATCGGGACTCTTGCATACGAGCCGGCGGCCATATCAAAGCGGTAGATGTAACCCCCGTTTTCGAAAACGATCGCCTTATCACCAAGCGACGGGAACTTGACATCGAATTCTGTGAAATTTGTCAGAGCTTTCGTCTGTCCCGTCTTGAGGTCGTGAGAGTACAGATTCAGTCGCTTGTTCTCGTCACGGTCGGAGAGAAAATAGACCGCATCGCCGCTCCACATCGGGATGATGTCCTGAGCGGGGTTGTTCGTGATGTTGGTGGTCTTCTTTGTGTCGAAGTCGTAGATCCAAATGTCGTCCGCCTGGCCGCCCCGATAACGCTTCCAGGTGCGGAACTCGCGGAAAACACGGTTGTACGCGAGCCTCTTGCTGTCGGGTGAGTACGAACCAAACCCGCCGCGCGGCAGAGGGAGTTGGTGCGGCAAGGATCCATCGGTGGAGACGATGAAGAGCTGTCCTTTGAAGCCGTTCGGCTCGATCATCCGCGAGCGAAACAGGACGCTCCTGTTGTCGCGCCATCCGAACACGATGTTGTTAGGCCCCATACGATCGGAGACGTCGTCGCGCCCCAGAGTGGCCGTGAAGGTGAGCCGTTTCGGGATCCCGCCTTCCGATGGCATCACGTAGACTTCGGTGTTGCCGTCATATTGAGCTGTGAAAGCGAGCTGCTTTCCGTCGGGTGAAAATCGCGCGAACATCTCGAATCCAACATTGTTCGTCAGTTTCCGGGCGACGCCTCCCGTCGCATGAACAGTATAGAGGTCACCGGCGTACGTGAAAACGAGCTGATCCCCGTGTGTGGCGGGGAACCGGAGGAGTCGCGCTTCCTGCTGTGCGAAGAGAGTGCTGACTGCAATGAGCGAAAAGAACAATATGAAAAAACCAATGGATCGTCTCATCGGGATATCCTTTCAAAAGTGGAGGGTCTGCCTGAACGGACCGGGGAATGGCAAGAAAACAAAGCATTGACAAGCTAAGGAATAGTACAGAGAGTATCTACGAAAATTGCGCGCGCGGGTTGCGCAAGATGCGCTGATTCTGGATGAAAATCGTGCAAACAAGCTAATTCCCCGGAGGAGTTGATATTTCACCTGCATCACAAGAGACACAGAGGAGACCGTCGTGGTGACGTCGTGACGCCGGTCAGATGCTCTGCAAGTCCAGGTCGAAATCGGGTCGTTCGAGAGCACAGCTCTGCCTGGCTTGGAGCTGACATGAATGCACTGTCCATCGTCAGCTTCAACTGGATTCTTTTCCTCATTTCTCCAGCATGATTGGCTGTGGTCGCTCTGTGGGAATGATCGGGGAGCTTCCTCACCACGTGACCCGATTTGAGCATGTTGTTGAGCTAGGTTCTCCATCGTGGCACCTGTCGGGCACATCTGGCCAACTTCAATCGAGAAGCCCATTTATCGTCTGCGCGAAAGTGCACCCTAAGAGGTTCTTTTTACGTATATTAGGGCACATTCTTAAAACAGAGAAAGAGGAGGGAATGCATGTTTCCTGTTACGGAAACGAGACTCCAAACCCAGCTTCTTGACCGTCGCAAGAAGCTCCAGAGTGCTCTGTCTGAAGCGGCTCAACAGGAACATCTGGCTCACCTGCTTCAAGAGGTCGATCTGGCGCTCGAGAAGATGAACAACGGCACGTTCGGGATTTGCGAGACCTGCCACGATTCGATTGAGGAAGAGAGAATCCTCGCTGATCCGCTGTGCAGGAATTGCCTGGACCATCTGTCGCCTGCAGAGCGAAAGGCTCTGGAGAGCGATCTGGACCTTGCCTACCAGATCCAATCGGCGCTCCTGCCGAAAAAAGAACTTCAGGTTGAAGGCTGGAGCATTGCCCACCATTACGAGGCTGCGGGACCAGTGAGCGGTGATTACTGCGACCTGATCGTTTCGCCAAGGGAACCCGGCTCCGTCTATTTCCTCGTGGGCGATGTC
>CAZTKU010000110.1:0-9893 GCA_964614245.1 uncultured Ignavibacteriaceae bacterium | reverse complement strand
TTATCGGTTTGCATCGACTTATCTGATTCCCAACCAGAGGTGGAGAATGAATAACCTGAGACTTGCGGCGCTGAGCGAGCACAAGAAGACCATCGTTGCGGTCGGACGGGCACGCTTTGGAGAAGGGCTCGTCATTATCGCCGGTCCGTGCAGTGTCGAAAGTGAAGAACAGACAATGGAAACTGCGCAGGCAGTCAAGGAAGCCGGTGCTGACATGCTTCGCGGCGGTGCCTTCAAGCCGCGCACATCTCCGTATGCGTTCCAGGGGCTCGGCCTGCAGGGACTGAAGATACTTGCCAAAGCCCGGGAAGCCACAGGACTCGCGTTCGTCAGCGAAGTGCTGGACACGAGGGATGTGTCGTGGGTAGCCGAGTACGCAGACATGCTGCAAATCGGCGCGCGCAACATGCAGAACTTCTCCTTACTCAAGGAAGTGGGGAAACTGCAGAAACCAGTTCTGCTGAAACGCGGCATGCACTCCACTCTCGAAGAATGGCTGAACTGCGCCGAGTACATCATGAATGAAGGGAACGGCAATGTCGTTCTCTGTGAGCGTGGAATACGATCGTTCGAGACGTACACGCGCAACACGCTCGACCTGAGCGCCGTCCCGGCGGCCAAGGAGCTGAGCCACCTTCCCGTCATCACCGACCCCACCCACGGCACCGGCAGACTGAGCTTGATTGAACCGATGAGTCTCGCATCCATTGCCGCAGGCTCCGATGGATTGATGGTCGAGGTGCATCGAAATCCATCAGAAGCTCTCAGCGACAAGGATCAGGCGCTCACACCACAGCAATTCGCCAGACTTGTTCAAAAAGCACGGGCACTCGAACGATTCATGGCGGAGATCCCATGAGAACGGCTGGCGTGCATTCGCAGGATGACTCCGGCCGCGTTTCCCTCGGCGCTGCCGTAATCTGCGTGAGCATTGGAAACCGCTCAGTGGACGCTGCCGTCAGTGCCCTGCGAGACATCGACTTCGCGGAGGTCAGGCTTGATCTGATACAGCCTTCCCTGAATGAACTTGAACGGTTGTTTGCAGCCGGAAAGCGAATCATCGCAACGTGCCGGGCCGGATCCCTGAGAGACGCAGAGCGTCTTGCCCTGTTGCTTCGTGCGATCGAGCTGGGTGCAGCATTTGTGGATTTCGAGATGGAGTCGACCGTCGCCTTCAGAGCCAAAGTCATGCGGGCTGCGCAATCGAAAGGATGCAGAGTCATCATCTCGTCTCACGATTTCGAGAAAACGCCGCCGGCGGAGGTCTTGCAGAGCACAATCCGGCGATCTTTCAGCGAAGGCGCGGATTATGTCAAGATCGCCTGCATGGTCAACGCACCGCAGGACAATGCGACCCTTCTGGGATTGCTCTCCAATCCTGAATGGCAGCAAAGGTTGATTGTGGTGGGAATGGGTCCGCTCGGCCGCTTCTCTCGCATTATGGGCCCGCTCCTCGGGAGCCCATTCACCTTTGCTTCCTCCGGAGAAGGGACTGAGACCGCCCCGGGTCAACCGACACGAAAGGAATTGCTTGAGATCTGGAAGTCCATGGGAGTCGTCACGTGAGTATCTGTGCAGTTGCGGGAATCCCGAAGCTTCGCAGCAAGGGTCCCGCCATCTCCATCGAGAGAATGAGGAATGAGATACATCAGGCCAACTGAAGTCCACGGCACCATCGCTGCCCCACCCTCAAAAAGTGACGGGCAGCGTGCTGTCGCTGCGGCCCTGCTCGCAGCGGGAACAACCGTCATCGACGGAGTTGGGTGGTGCGATGACCTGCACGCGGCCGTCGAGGTGGCGGGGGACCTTGGCGCGACCATCGACCAGAGAGCGGACAGTCTGGAGATTCGTGGCGGATTGAACCCACGAACGCATGAATTCGACTGCGGTGAATCGGGTCTGTGCCTTCGCGTGTTTGCCCCCATCGCGGCTTTGGGCGGAGGCGAGATGACATTGCATGGCCGGGGCTCGTTGATGAATCGTCCGGCCGGCATGGTGGAATCTGCCCTCACGCAGCTCGGTGTCACGTGCGAGAGTCGGAACGGATTCCCGCCGATCCGGCTGAAAGGACCTCTGAAGAGCGGTCACGTGAAGGTGGACGGAGGGAGTACCTCCCAGCACATCAGCGGCCTCCTCTTCGCCCTGCCGGTGGTGCAAGGCGATTCTCACGTTGAGGTTGCCAATCCGCACAGCAAGCCATACCTGCAGATGACCCTCTCGACGCTCGAACGATTTGGAGTGCGGATCGAGCACGACGAAGCACTGACGAACTTTTTCATCCGGGGAGGACAATCCTACACTCCCGTGCACTATCGGCTCGAGGGAGACTGGTCGGGCGCAGCATTCATGCTTGTTGCGGGAGCGGTCGCGGGTCAGGTCACGGTTGAGAATCTGAACCCGGATTCTTTGCAGGCCGACAGAGCCATTCTCGATGCATTGAGACAGTGCGGCGCCGAAGTCCTGTGCGACGCCGCGGCCGTCACCGTGCGGAAGAACGAACTGCTTGCTTTTGAATTCGATGCGCACGACTCACCGGACCTCGTTCCGCCCCTTGCGGTCCTGGCTTGTTACTGTCAGGGGACGAGCCTGATCAGCGGAACTGAACGGCTGAAAATCAAAGAAAGCAACCGCACGCGTGCACTCATCTCAGAGTTGACAAAGATGGGGGCACGCGTCAGCGAGCACGAGGACTGCCTGCGCATCACCGGAGAACTCTTGAAGGGTGCGAGCGTGCGCACTCAGGGCGACCACCGCATTGCCATGGCCGCGGCGGTCGCCGCTCTCGGAGCGGAGCAGGAGACCGTCCTCGATGACGCGGATTGTGTGTCGAAATCCTACCCTAATTTCTTTCAAGACCTCGAAACGATCGGAGTGAAGAAATGAATACGATTGGAAGAGTGTTTCGCATCTCAATCTACGGCGAGTCGCATGGTCCATCGCTGGGTGTTCTCGTGGATGGAGTTCCCCCGGGTCTCCCGTTATCCGCGGAGGATTTCGCTGAAGATCTTGCCCGACGCCGAAGCGGTCAGCCGGGAACAACCGCCAGGCGCGAACAAGATACTCCGTTGCTCAGGAGCGGCATCTTCAACGGAAAGTCAACGGGTGCTCCGCTGATGGTGCAGTTTGAGAACCGTGACGTCGACTCTACGTCGTATGAATCGACCAAGTCTCTCCCTCGACCCGGCCACGCCGATTGGACCGCCTGGCAGAAGTTTCGCGGTTTCAACGACTACCGCGGCGGTGGACATTTCTCGGGGCGTCTCACCGCAGGCCTTGTCGCCGCAGGCGTGATCGCCAAGAGAATGATCGCTCCGGCAACGGTAAGCGCCAGCGTTCTCGAGATAGGCGGAAGCCGCGACTACGAGCCGCTGATCCGGGAGGCCCTGGCTGCCGGCGACTCCTTGGGCGGAGTAGTGGAATGTCGCGTCCGGCAACTTCCGGCCGGACTGGGTGAGCCGTTCTTTGACCCACTCGAGTCGCTGATCAGTCACATCGTGTTCGCCATCCCGGCAACAAAAGGAATCGAGTTCGGCGCCGGTTTTGCCGCTGCACGCATGCGCGGCAGCGAAATGAATGACAACATCATCGACCAGTCTGGAACAACGGCGACGAACAACGCCGGAGGAATCAACGGCGGCATCTCGAACGGGAACGAGATCGTATTCCGCGTCGCCGTGAAGCCGGCGTCAAGCATTGCACTCAGGCAACAGACCGTCGACCTGCAGACGGGGCAACCGGCAGAAATCCAGGTGCGCGGCCGGCACGATGCTGCGATTGCACTCCGCGTTCCTGTCGTCCTGGAAGCAGCGACCGCCATTGCACTTGCTGATGCCCTTCTAATCTTGAAAACCGTGAATCCCTAGGAGAAGAACGCATGGACCTTCACGAAATACGAACAACGATCGATCACATCGATCAGAAGCTGCTGAGACTGTTGGATCAACGGATGGAATTCGCCCTGCGTGCCAGGAAACGGAAGGATCAGGTCAGCGACCCTGCACGCGAGCAGCAGGTGCTGAAGAACGTCAGCAAGCCTGCCTCGGCACTCCTTGACAGCGGATTTCTCGCGAACGTTTTCCTTTCCATCATGGCGGAAAGCAGGAGACTCCAGGAGCAGAACCTTCAGCTGGTCGGATTCCAGGGCGAGCATGGTGCCTGGGGGGAGCTCGCCGTGCGCAGACTCGGGTCGGAAATGGTGCCGATTCCCTGTCTGGAATTCGGCGACGTCTTCTCGGGCGTTGCCGGCCATGACCTCGACTGCGGCATCGTGCCGGTGGAGAACTCTCTCGAAGGAGCAGTCACGGAAGTCAACGACATGCTGGTCGAGACCGACTTGAAGATCGTCGCCGAGGTCGTCATACCCATCCATCAGAACTTGCTGGCTCTGCCCGGTTGCGATTACCGCGAGATCAAAGTTGTCTACTCGCACCCGCAGGCACTCGGGCAGTGCCGGGCATTTCTCTTGCGGAACAAGCTTGAGCCGCGCCCCTTCTATGACACGGCAGGAGCTGCGCGCTGGCTGGCACACGAGCGACAGAATTCGGCCGGCGTCATCGCCAGCAGTCTCGCCGCCGAGCTCTACGGGCTCGAGATTATCAAGGAACGCATTGAAGACAACACTGAGAATTTCACGCGGTTCCTCCTGCTCTCCCGCGAGCCACGACCGGAGCCGGGTAACAAATGCACCGTGGTCTTCTCGACTCAGCACCGGGCCGGTGCACTCTTCGAGGTCCTCCGCATCTTTGCCGAGAATACCATTAACCTGACGCGCATTGAGTCGCGCCCGATCCGAAAAAATCCAGGCGCATACGCCTTCCTGCTTGATTTCCTCGGCAACGAACATGACCCGGCGGTTCGAAAGACTTTGGAACGAATGAAGGAAGCGACAGCGTCGTTCAAGATCCTCGGTTTCTATCAGGAGGCACAGCCATGAGAATCTGCCTTCTCGGTGTCGGCAAGATGGGATCGTGGTTGGCCATGCAGCTCAAGGACGGGCATCAACTGGCGGTATTGGACATCGATTCAGCCAAATGCAAGGCGATCTCGGGCTGCGAGGTCATGACGGACCAAAGCCAGATCGATGCGTTCAACCCTCAAGCACTGGTCAATTGCGTCAGTTTGCAGAACACGATTCCGGTCTATCGGAGCGTGGTTCCGCATCTCGGCCGGGAGTGTCTGCTTTGCGATGTCGCCTCCATCAAAGGGGACCTGCCGGAATTCTATCGTCAGTCTGGATTCCGCTTCGTTTCGTTGCACCCCATGTTTGGCCCAACGTTCGCGAACATCAAAGACCTGCAAAACGAGAACACCGTGATCATCAGCGAATCGGATCCCGAAGGGAAAGAACTGTTCCGGGAGTTGTTCGAAAAACTCGGAGTCAATATTTTCGAATACTCATTTGACGAACATGATCGCATGATGGCCTATTCGCTCACGCTCCCCTTCGTCTCGTCGATGGTGTTCTCTTCGTGTGTGAGCACGAGTGCGGTCCCCGGCACGACGTTCAGGAAACATCTTGACGTGGCGCGGGGGCTTCTGGCCGAGGACGATTTCCTTCTCGCCGAGATCATTTTCAACACACATTCCCTCGCCCAGCTGGAGAAGATCACGGGCCGGCTCAATTTCCTCTGGCATATCATCAGAAACCGGGATACCGACGAAGCGCGGCGATTTTTCGACGTATTGCGGAGGAACGTCAAGTAGTAGCCGATCCCCTGCTCGGCATCATGGCAAGAGATGTGCGGATCAGGGACCCCCGTGTGATCCCGCAAAAGCCGATCTCCTGATCGGCATGTTGTCAACAAAAGCGCGGATAGAGAACCCCGTGTGCTCCCGTAGAAGCCGATCCCCTGATCGGCATGATGGCAACAGATGTGCGGATCAGGGACCCCGGTGCGAACGCGTAGAAGCCGATCCCCTGATCGGCATCGTGGCAACAAATGTGCGGGTCTGGGGACCCAACGTACGATATGCGGATCTGGAGATCCGCTTCTACTACTCGTACAATTTTGCCGATCGGAGCTGTTCTTCATCAAATGCGAAGAAATCGCGATCGAAGACCCCGGACTCTACGAAGGCTTCGAAATTGTGGTAGGGGAAATCTCTGGGAGGGATGCTGAGGTGCTTCCAAGAATTACTGAACAGGTACGAGAGGTGATTCTCGAAGTCCCTGTTTCGTGACGAATTCCTTATGCAATGGTCCATCGTTCCCGGTTGCCAGACTCGCTCTGAGAGCTTGAAGCGATTCGTCTTTCCCGACACCAGCAGACCGCGGAATTCTATCCGATTCTTGATTACCCTTGATGTGTATTTCTTGAAATCTCTGAGAAAAACAGAGAGGGACCGGGCCTCATCGACCTCGACCATTGCATGAATGTGGTCCGGCATGATAGTGTAGGCGATGAGTTTTTTGACCCTCGCCTGATAGAACATGAGCGATTCGATCAAAAGCTCTGGTACTGTCTCGAGATGTAGCAGTGGTCGCCGCTTGAACGTGCAGAATGTCAGAAAATAGATGGAGCTGTCTTGAGTGTAGCGAGGCGGTTTCTTACGATAATGATCCATATTCCAGCCTAGATGTGCATTCCAGTGCGTAATCTCCTTACAGTAAGTAACGAAATGAGGTAACACGGATTGCGGCGGGTTATTCGATCAAACCGTAGAAGCCGATCCCCTGATCGACGTTATGGCAACAAATGTGCTGAACGGGGACCCCGTGCGAACCGGTGGAAGCCGATGCCCTGACCGGCATTATGGCAACAGATGCGCGGATCAGGGACCCCGGTGCGAACCGGTAGAAGCCGATCCCCTGATCGGCATCGTGGCAACAAATGCGCGAGTCAACAATTCTGCGGGTCTGGAGAGCCGATGTTCGATGTGCAGGTCTGGGGACCTGCTACTACGCTTTTTTGGATCTTGCCTCTCTCACCTGCTTTTCAATCCACGGATACGTGGACCTGATACCATCCTCAAGATAGACCTTCGCCTTCCAGCCGAGAGAGTAAATCCGATCGTTCGAGAAGTTGCGCGATTGCACTCCGACCGGGCCAGGCACGTGCTTGATATTGATCCTCTTCCCCGACACCTTGGCGACCGTGTGCACCAGCTCGTCCACCGAAACGTATTGCGGACAGCCGATATTCACCGCACCGTGCAGGTCGGAGTGCATCAACTGGTAAATGCCATCGACCATGTCACTCACATAGGTATACGAGCGAATCGCCGTGCCGTCGCCCCAGACCTCGATCGTGCCTCCGTTTTCGGCTTCAGCCACCTTGCGGCACATCGCTGCGGGAGCTTTTTCGCGTCCACCGATCCACGTACCTTCCGGGCCGTAGCAGTTTTGGAAGCGAGCGATGCGAACCTGCATGCCGTAGCGGCGCTCATACGCCATGGCCACCCGTTCCGAGTAGATCTTCTCCCAGCCATATTCGTTATCGGGATGAGCCGGGACTGCTTCAGCTTCCGTCATCTCCGGCTCGCCGGGCTTCATGTCCCTATAGACGCACACCGACGAAGAGAAGAAATACCGCGGCACGCCCATCCTGGCCGCCAGATCCGTCATGTAAATGTTGATAAGCGCGCTGTTGTGCATGATCTCGGTTTCGGCGGAGTGGATGAAGCCCATGCCGCCCATGTCTGCAGCGAGTTGGTACACCTCATCGAACGCGCTGCCGCCGTCAAGCGTGAGCGCCTTGCGGCAGTTCTCCTCGATGCGGAGATCGAGCAGCAGGAATTCATCCGCTGCCTTCGGCGACCATTCATGGGGCTTGATGTCGACTCCGCGCACCCAGTAGCCTTCGTTCCTGAGTTTTTTTACGAGATGGCCTCCAATGAAACCGCCGGCACCGCAGACAAGAGCTTTTTTCATGGAAGAAGTAGTAGATAGTGAATGGTGAAGAGTGAATGGTAAACAGTGAACGGCAGAAAGTGAAGAGCGAACCGAGAGCCGCGGAAGAGGGGCGCTAGGTCGGCTTCGAGAGTCCGTGTTGCTTAATCATCGCGGAGAGGCTCTTGACGCCAATTTGAAGTATCTTAGCCGCCTTCCTTTTGTCCCAGTGAACAGAGTTCAACACTCCCAGGACATGAGCTTTATGTATGTTCCGCAGAGACACAGCGCTCCCTGCACGAATCCCACGCGACAGGGAAGACCTCCGCATGTCGCTCTTGGGGGTTCCCTTAATAGGGAGGGCAAGATCCTCCCTGTGAATCTTCTCGTCTTGAGAGAGCACCGCGGCACGCTCGATCACGTTTTCCAGTTCACGCACGTTCCCCGGCCAGTCGTATTTCATCAAGATCTCGAGAGCCTTTTCGTCGATTTGCTTGCGTCCCCTTTTCCCCGCGCTCTCTTGCAGAAATTGATCGACGAGGAGCGGGATATCATCCTTGCGATCTCTGAGTGGAGGCAGGTGCAACGTAATGACATTGAGCCGGTAAAGGAGATCTTCGCGGAACTTCCCGAGCGAGACGGCCTCGCGCAGATCTCTGTCCGTCGCCGAAATGATGCGGACATCGCTCCTGTGCACCTTCTGACCGCCATGTCTGCGAAATTCCCCTGACTCAAGAAACCTGAGTAATATCGGCTGGACGGTCGGCGAGAGCCCGGCGACGTCGTCGAGGAGCAGTGTGCCACCAATGGCAATCTCCATGAGTCCCTGCCTCGCCGCACTTGCGCCTGCAACCGCCCCTTTCTCCGCGCCGAAGAGCTCGCTTTCCTGGAGCGTCTCGGGAATGGACGAGCAATTGAGCGCCAGGAACGGTTTTTCTCGCCTTCCGCTGTTCTTGTGGAGAAAGCCTGCCACCAGCTCCTTTCCGGTTCCGCTCTCCCCTTCGATGAGGACAGAAGAATCCGTCGGCGCTGCACGAGCAGCGACGTCGAGCACCTCGAGCATCGACCTTGCTTGTGTCACGATGTCGGACGAGAGTCCGCGACGTGCAAGCTCGATCCTGAGCGCCTTGTTCTCAATCAGCAACCGCTTTCGTTCCAGAGCACGATCGATGACGGCGAGCAGTTGCGCGTTGTCGTGCGGTTTCTGGAGATAGTCATATGCGCCGAGCTTTATGCATTCCACCGCCGTGCCAATTTCGTTCGATGCGCTGAGCATGATGACCTGAGTATCGGGAAGATTCGACGTGATGAACTTCAGGACTGCGAGTCCGTCCAACTCAGGCATCTTGATGTCGAGAAGCGCGAGGTCAAACGGGAGTGATTGGAGGATACTGATGGCCGAGACCCCGTCCGACGCCGTGTGCACATAATAGCCCTTGCTCTGGAGGATCCTCTTCAACACTTCGAGGAGGGTCTCCTCGTCGTCCACCGCAAGGATGGCAACTGGAATTTTTCCCATAACGATCCCATGTTCAGCTTGATGAGGACAAATGAGATCGACATTGCTCGCACGGTGCGACGGGTGAGCTCAGCAGCAGTGGTCACTGCAAATATCCGCTGGAGCGCGTCCCTTCGGTGGCAGCCGTTGTGCTCCTGCGCGACCTTTTCTTGTCGACCGCTCTCAAGCTAGGAAACTCTCGATAGAAACGCAACAAGCCGAGGCCGTGCCGACGGGCGATTTTTGGACTGCTGGCTGCCTCGGGATTACGGGAGAGGGACCAAAAAAACCAGTCAGTTCGAGCGCCCGCCACTCCCGCTTGAGGAACAGCGGGACGCAGAAAACGCGAAAGCATGGCGGGCCCCGACGAAGTCGGGGCGGGCAGGCAGTCCCAACGTTTTTTGTTGGGACGAAGTCCCCGCCTGCCCACGCGAAGCTGTCGAAGGCGGGCAGGGAGAACTGTACCGAGCTAGGACACCCCTCTTAGCCAGAGTCTCATGCCAGCCCGCTGCGCATTTGCCGCTGTACGGCATCCCGCTTTTCGGATTCTATTTGAGCGGGACTGGC
>CAZTKU010000109.1:0-9897 GCA_964614245.1 uncultured Ignavibacteriaceae bacterium | reverse complement strand
CGCATCCCCGTCTCGATGCATAACGTCCCCGAGGGAGAAATCTTCCGACCCAGCGCGTGGATTGCGTTTGGCGCTCGTGACCTTGAGGGAGCAGATTTCCGGGCGTGCAAGAACTTCGGTCCGTTGTACGGTTCATACTGATCGCCGGCGGCTGTTGAGGTTTCGCTCACGTTACCCTCTTCGCAAATCATCCTCGACTCATCGTATGGCAACTGAGCAGAATGACAACCCTCCGGACTCTGGCCGCCTGACGCTGATTCTTCGCGCACTGCAACACAGAAATTTCCGGCTTTTTTTCATCGGCCAGGGAATCTCGCTGATCGGAACGTGGATGCAGACCATCGCGCTCAGCTGGCTTGTGTATCGACTGACGAATTCTGCCTTCTTGCTCGGGGTGGTCGGTTTCGCCGGACAGATTCCAGCGTTCGTGATTGCGCCGTTGAGCGGGGTCTTCGCCGATCGCTGGAACCGCCATCGGGCGCTCGTTGTAACACAGTCGCTCTCGATGATCCAAGCCACGACCCTTGCAATACTGGCCTTGACGGGGGCCATCGCAGTCTGGCAGATCATCCTGCTGAGTTTTCTCATCGGACTGATCAACGCTTTTGATATCCCCGTGCGGCAATCGTTCCTGTCGGAGATGATCGAGAGAAAAGAGGACTTGGGGAATGCAATTGCTTTGAATTCCTCACTATTCAATAGCGCTCGATTGATCGGCCCAGCCATCGCCGGGGTGATGGTCGCCTCTGTCGGCGAAGCGGTGTGCTTCCTCCTGAATGCGGTGAGCTACATCGCCGTGATCACGGCGCTTCTCCGCATGCGGATCAATCGCCAGCCCAACCCATTGCCGCCGCGCAGCGTTCTGCACGGACTAAAGGAAGGATTCCGATACGCGTTCGGATTCGAGCCCATCAGGGATGTACTCCTTCTGGTCGCACTGGTAAGTCTTCTCGGCGTTGGCTACACCGTTCTCATGCCCGTGTATGCGAGCGCCATCCTTCATGGCGACTCACACACGTATGGCTTTCTGATGGGCGCGGTGGGAATTGGCGCTCTCTCGGGAGCTCTCTATCTCGCTTCTCGACGGACTGTCATCGGTCTTGGCCGATGGATTGCTCGCGCGTCGGTGCTTTTCGGTGCGGGTCTTGTCGCGTTTTCCGTGGCTCGCGTACTCTGGCTTTCACTGATCCTGTTGGTGATCATCGGCTTCGGGATGATGGTTCAGATGGCGTCAAGCAATACAATTCTGCAAACGATCGTTGATGACGATAAGCGTGGTCGAATCATGAGCCTTTACACGATGGCATTCATGGGAATGATGCCTTTCGGCAGCCTTATGATGGGCTCGCTAGCAAGCACAGTAGGCGTATCAGAAACACTGATGCTGAGCGGACTCATTTGCATCGTCGCATCGCTGATCTTTGCCAGGCGTCTCCGTGTGCTGAGAGGCCTGCTGCACCCTATCTACGCCAGAATGGGCATCATTCCGGAAGTCTCCGCTGGGATTCAGTCAGCCACGCCATTCCCGTCATCACCAGGGAGTTAGCAGCAGAGCGGATCGAGCTCCCAGCGATACGCGTCACGTCTGAGCGACAAACTCAACCACACGTCTATGATCTCATGCCAACAATCTTCAAGCCTTCGCTGAGCTGGCTGCTGGTCTTCGTACCGGTCACCATTGCACTTGAATATCTATCAGTCGAATCGCACACGCTGATCTTCCTCTCCTCGTGCGTCGCGATCATTCCGCTCGCGGGCTTGATGGGCAAAGCGACGGAGCACGTAGCAGAGAGGACGGGCGAGGCCATCGGCGCATTACTCAACGCGACATTTGGGAACGCTGCCGAGCTCATCATCGCGCTCATGGCGTTGCGCGAAGGTCTGCACGAGGTAGTAAAAGCCTCCCTTACAGGATCGATTATCGGCAACATTCTTCTCGTGCTCGGGGCTTCATTCCTCTCTGGAGGGCTCCGCTACAAAGTCCAGCGATTCAACGCCAGCGGCGCGCGCATCCAGTCAACCATGTTGACACTTGCGGCCATCGCACTCATCCTGCCAGCAGCGTATCATTTTCTCGGCGGGCAAGAGGCCATTGCACGTGAGGCGGATCTGAGCTTGGAGATCGCGGCTGTGCTCATCATAACGTACGGACTCAGCCTCGTGTTTTCCTTGCACACCCACAAGCAATTGTTCCTTCCCGAAGCTGGTGACGAAAACGAGGAATCCACAACTCATCGCCGGCCGTGGTCTCTCTCAAGATCGCTGATCGTCTTAGGTGTGGCGACACTCCTCGTTGCGTGGATGAGTGAAGTCCTCGTAGGCTCCGTCGTCTACGCCGCGCAATCGCTGGGCATGACGAGCGTGTTCATCGGGATCATCGTTGTTGCGATCATCGGCAATGCTGCAGAGCACACGACGGCGGTCATCGCTGCGATCAAGAATCGCATGGATCTGAGCATCGGAATTGCCGTCGGCAGCAGTATACAGGTTGCGCTCTTTGTTGCCCCTGTTCTCGTGTTTGCCAGCTACTTCATTGGCCCGGCGCCGATGAATCTTGTCTTCACCCCTGCCGAAGTCATTGCGATTGCCCTCGCAGTTTTGATCACTGGAGAAATTGCAGGAGATGGCGAATCAAATTGGCTCGAGGGTGTTCAGTTACTGTCAGTCTACATCATTCTAGGAATCGTTTTCTATTTCCTTCCTGAGGTCATGCAAAGCCTTGTGCCGAAACCGTAGAAGCCCTGGAGGCACTTCATGATTTGGGGCTGCGCTCGACACATCACCTCCGTGACGAAATCGACTTGTAACTCTATGATTTTCTCCTATATTTAACCGATGAATTTTTGTGGACCCGAAGCGCTGAACACGGCGGTAGGGAGCACGTGAGCATGAGTTCGTCTCATGACCCCCAAGCTATCAGCTTCGACGCAGCTCTGGCGCGCATAGTTGATCACACGCTTCTCAAACCTGAGGCGACGGGAGCCTAAATTGAGCAGCTGTGCGGTGAAGCAGGCAATGTAGCTTTGCCAAGGGAGGCGCGACCGTCGAAGATGTCGCTCCGATACGCAAGATTGTCGTGCCGTCGATGGGAGTGAAAGCCTCGGGTGGAATACAAACTCGCGACGACGCGCTGGCGCTCATCGCGAGCGGAGCGAATCACCTTGGCACAAGCCAAGCGTACGCATCGTTACAGAGTGGAAGGATCCCGGGAGCTCAACCCACGAAGGGAGCCATTCTTCATGAATAAGCTGATCGTTACCACGGCAGCATGTGCGCTCACACTGAACTTCGCCTTTGATGCGTGCGTCTCGTCTGAGGAAGCCGGGTCCGGGAGACGCGCGGGAGCCCCGATATCCGATCAGGCTTCCGCTGACTCCCTGCGTCGGCTTGCCCGCGCGGATTCGCTCGCGCGAGCCGACTCGCTCCGGGCCAAGCGAGGCGGATTTACATCGAAACAAGATACCGTCGTGGCATCCCTCGTACGGAAAAGGAAAGCCTCGACACGGCCCATCAAACCGATCGAGCGTCCGACGAACCCCGCTTACACGGTTCAGATCGGCGCGTTTGCACGAACAAAGTACGCCCTGCAGTCGCAGAAGCTCGCCAAAGAACGATTCCTCGAACTTCCGATCTTCAATTACTACGAACCGTTCGACAAGCTTTATCGCGTACGGGTTGGAAAATTCGATACGCGCGTCGGGGCTGATTCCCTGAGGAAGGCCATGGTCATTCAGTTTCCTCAGGACTATTCCGATTGCTGGATCAACTACATGGCAAAATGAGCAATCGATATCTTGCGCTGGCTCCATGGATCGCGGTTGCGCTTTTCTCGGCTTGCACGACGAGGGAACAGATTCGCGATCACACGCAGAGCGAGGAGCCGTCGGCGCGCCCGCAGAGCGCCCCACTCTCGCGCTACGAAGCAAACTTTGATCCGTCCGATTATGACGAGGAAATCGAGGAAGCGCAGAAGCCCCGCGACCTTGAAGGTCATCGGGGGAGGAGTGAAGCTGAGCAGGACAGTGTGATTGTCGAATCGGAATTCGCGCAGGGATTTCGCATTCAGATCTTCGCTACACCCAGCATAGACGAAGCGAACGCGATGAGGATGACCGCTGTGCAAAAGGTCACCGAGGATTCCATCTACGTCGTTTTCGATCCACCCGTCTACAAGGTTCGCCTCGGTGATTTCAGAACACGAATGGAAGCCAACAAGCGACTCGCCTCGCTCGTCGAGACCGGCTTTCCCGATGCGTGGGTGGTCAGTGACCGGATTGTCCAGAGAAAATTCACCCGCGTACGTCCATTGGAATCCCCGCGGCGCGAAGAGTAGAGCGTACACAAAAAAGGGGCAGGCAAACTGCCTGTCCCTTGAAGTTCATTTCGCTCCCACGAGGTGAAGGTCCACCCGCCGAAGCACAACCCCGGACTGATCACGAGACGTCCCGATACATCTTCTCAATCAACGGAGCATACTTCTGCTCCACGACCTTCCGCTTGACCTTCAACGTCGGTGTGATTTCTCCGTTTTCTACCGTCAGCTGCTCAGGTAGCAGCTCAAAGCGCCGGACTCGCTCGTACGTCGGGAGATCCTTCTGCAGTAGCTGGATTTCCTTCTCATAGAGTTTCCTGATCTCGTCGGCCTGGGTGAGCTCTGAATCTAGCGAGAAGGAGATACCAATACTCTGGGCATAGTCCTTCAGGTTCTCGAATTCCGGAACGATCAATGCTGTAAGGAACATACGGCCGTCACCGACAAGCACAAACTGGTCAATGTACTTGCTCTGAAGGAACAAGCTTTCGATCGGTTGCGGGGCGATGTTCTTTCCGCCTGAGCTGACGAACAGGTGTTTCTTCCGGTCCGTAATCATCAAATGACCCTGATGATCAAACATCCCCACATCTCCAGTGTGGAACCACCCCTCATCGTCCATGACTTCCGCCGTGGCCTGGGGGTTGTTGTAGTACCCGAGCATGATGTTGGGTCCTTTGGCCAGGATTTCACCATCCTCCGCGATCTTGATCTCG
This sequence comes from uncultured Ignavibacteriaceae bacterium, assembly GCA_964614245.1. Taxonomy (GTDB): domain Bacteria; phylum Bacteroidota; class Ignavibacteria; order UBA10030; family UBA10030; genus VGWB01. The sequence continues at coordinate 4,869 of CAZTKU010000109.1, read as the reverse complement.
ATTCCCGGGATCGGCTTGCCAACTGTGCCGAACTTGTAGTCATCGACTCGGTTGACTGTCAACACCGGCGATGTTTCCGTGAGACCATAGCCCTCGATAATCGTGATTCCGACCGCTTCGAAGAACTCGCCCAGTTCCCTCGAGAGTGCGGCCCCGCCCGATGCAAAGAACCGAATTCGTCCGCCTGTCCGGTGTTTCAACTTCGAAAACACGAGCCTATCCGCCACCGCGTGCTGCACTTTGAGGAACGGAGAAACCAACCCGGCTTTTCTGGCTCGGGCATACTGCCTGCCAACATTGACAGCCCAGTGAAAGATGCGCTGTCGCGGAGGCGGGCTACTGTCTACCTGCTTCATCATCCTGGTGTAGATGCGTTCAAAAAGCCTGGGCACGGTTGTAACGACCGTCGGATGCACCTCAAGCAGGTTGTCACGAACGGTCTCAACGGTCTCTGCGTACGCTACGGTGGCACCGCAGGCGATGGCGGTGTAGTAGCCTGCCATCCGCTCGAAGGAGTGACACAAGGGGAGAAAGGAAAGCAGCGTATCGGCATCCGTAAACGGAATCACGCTCGCGGAAGCCTTAATGTTTGAGACGAGGTTGCGATGGGTGAGCATGACCCCTTTCGGATTACCGGTGGTCCCGGACGTGTAGATGATCGTAAGGAGGTCTTCGGGTTTCGCTTTGGCCAGGTGCTCACGAAAGTGGGTCGGATGAGTCTTTTCATATTCTTCTCCGAGCGAGAAGACCTCTCGATATCCCAGCGCCGTTCCCTCGTCTTGCTCACTTTTCTCATTCATGAGAATGATACGCTGGAGTGTCTTCACCTCGGACCGTATTTTCAGGACCTTGTTGAGTTGGAGCGAGTTGGAGACAATTGCCATCTTGATGCCGGCGTCATTGAAGATGTATTCGATCTGTTTCGGTGTGAGGGTGGGATAGATGGGGACGTCCACAGCACCGAGCGTGACTATGGCCATGTCAGCCACAATCCACTCGGGTCTGTTCTCCGAAATGATCGCCACCTTATCATCCCTTGCGACACCCAGTGAAGCGAGACCGAGAGCGAACAGTTCCACCTTTCGCCGATACTCGGTGAACGAGATTCCCCGGTACTGCTTCTCCACTTTGTGCATGAGCATGGGCCGCTGATCATTCCCGTACTTCGTAGTGATTCTGTCGAACATTTCCGGTATGGTCGAAAAGTCAACAGCAACTGCCATACGTGAGCTCCTCCAAAGATGAATTTTTTTTAATGGAAAGCTGGACAAATTAAGTGAACGCTTCTTTGAGATGCAAGAGCAAAGAAGAGTAGAGATCAAGCGTGTCGCACGAATGTGCGAGGATTTTCTCATCACTCGACAGGCAGCACACTACGGGCTCATCTCGCTGTTTGATTTTGACTTACTTGATCTCGGCTGCTCGCGCTCGACGGCTCAGCGCGACAAAAAAGTCGTCCTCTCATTTTCTTCGACTTTTCTGGGACGAAATCCTCTTTTGAAAAGTTATGTCAAGTTAAATTATATCCAAAATTCCTCTCCTCTAAATTTTAACTTGACAAAGCTACCGCAACCGCTTATATTGACACCCAGTTGCGCCGATAGAAATCGAGCTCCCTGTTCTTTACCCCCGAGACGCCCGGCTGAACATCAAGCGTGCGCGATTCGCCAGCGGGCGTTCACACCAGCGAGAGGGGACTACCCACTACATGCGATGATGAACTATCCCCTAACGGGCGACGGCCTGTTATCGGATAGCTTTTTCTCTAGAGTCTACTTTCATTTATGTTGAACTGCTGTCGTAAGCAAGGAGAGCGCTATGCTTGAGAAGGTACCTGTCTCGACTCCTGAAGAAGCGGAGCGTGTTGAACAATCCACCGAAACGAGAGGACTGAAATTTCAGCGATACTTCACGAAGCCGGGTGTCCACCCTTATGATGAGGTCGAGTGGGAGCTGCGTACTGCAGTCATCACGAACGAAAAGGGGGAGAGGATTTTCGAGCAGAAGGACGTGGAGATCCCGAAATCGTGGTCGATGACCGCGACGAATGTCGTTGTCTCCAAGTATTTCCACGGATTGCTGGGCACGCCGGGACGCGAGCGGAGCGTGAAACAATTGATCGAACGCGTAGCGCACTCGATGTTTCGATGGGGAATCGATGGCGGTTACTTCGAGACACAAGAAGATGCCGATATCTTCTATCACGAGCTCGTCTATCTGCTCGTCAACCAGTTCTTGTCATTCAACAGCCCTGTCTGGTTCAACGTCGGCAACGAAGAGCATCCTCAATGCTCCGCCTGCTTCATCAATTCCGTTCGGGACTCAATGGACTCAATCCTCAGCCTCGCGAAGACGGAGGGAATGCTGTTCAAGTGGGGATCAGGCACGGGCTCCAATCTCTCGACGCTTCGCTCTTCGAGGGAGCCGCTTGCAGGCGGCGGCACCGCCTCTGGTCCGGTGTCCTTCATGAGGGGCTACGACGCTTTCGCAGGGGTCATCAAGTCCGGTGGAAAAACACGCCGGGCAGCAAAGATGGTTATTCTGAATGCCGATCACCCGGACGTGGTGGACTTTATCAACTGCAAGGCAGAGGAGGAGAAGAAAGCGTGGGCTCTCATCGAATCCGGCTATGATGGCGGATTCAACGTCCCCGGAGGTGCGTACGATTCCATCGCCTATCAAAACGCGAACCACTCGGTCCGCGTGACCGATGAATACATGAAAGCTGTTCTCGAAGACAAGGAGTGGGTCACGAAAGCCATTACCACGGGCAAACCGGTCGAGAAGTACCGCGCGCGAGATCTGATGCGGCAGATTGCCGAAGCGGCCTGGGTGTGCGGCGATCCTGGAATGCAGTACCACACGACCATCAATAGCTGGCATACATGCCCGAACACCGCTCCGATCAACGCATCGAATCCGTGCAGCGAATACATGTTTTTGGATGACACCGCCTGCAATCTGGCATCGCTCAATCTGATGAAGTTCCGCAAGCAGGATGGCGAGTTTGATGTCGATGCATTCCGCCGGGCTGTGCAAGTCACCATCACAGCAATGGAAATTGAAGTTGACAACGCGAGCTATCCGACTCCGGCGATAACCCAAAACAGCTTTGACTATCGACCGCTGGGACTGGGGTATGCAAACCTCGGTGCGCTGCTGATGGCCCGCGGTCTTGCCTACGACAGCGAGGAAGGACGTGCCTTCGCCGCGGCCATCACCTCCCTCATGTGCGGCGAGGCATACAAGCAGTCTGCTCTCGTTTCCAAGGAAATCGGGCCGTTCAAAGGATTCGCCATCAATCGAGAACCGATGCTCAACGTGATGCAGAAGCACGGCATTCATGCCGAACGGATCGACAGCCAGATCGTCCCGACTGACCTCTGGCAGGCATCCGACGAGGTCTGGAAGGATGTCGTCCGGCTCGGGAAGCAATATGGTATCCGCAACTCTCAGGCAACCGTTCTTGCGCCGACCGGGACCATTGGTTTCATGATGGATTGTGACACAACAGGCGTGGAGCCGGACATCGCGCTCGTCAAGTACAAAAAGCTCGTCGGGGGTGGATTATTGAAGATCGTGAACCAGACCGTCCCCGAGGCCTTGCGGAAGCTCGGCTATGACGACGAGCAGATCGAGCACATCGTCGCCTTTATCGACAAGAACGACACGATAGAGGGAGCACCACATCTGAAAGAGGAGCACCTCCCCGTATTCGATTGCGCATTCAAGCCTGCAAACGGGCAGAGGTCCATCCACTATATGGGACACATCAAGATGATGGCGGCTGTTCAGCCGTTCCTCTCCGGCGCAATCTCAAAAACCGTCAATATGCCGACCGAGGTGACGACGGAGGATATCGAGCAGGCGTACACCGAAGCGTGGAGGCTCGGTCTCAAGGCCATTGCCGTCTATCGCGACGGCTGCAAACGGACCCAGCCGGTGAGCACTTCGATGGACAAGAAGAAGGAGGCCAAAGCCCATCCAGCGCGTCGTCGACTGCCTGACGAGCGTCGATCGATCACCCACAAGTTCAGCATTGCAGGACATGAAGGATACATCACCGTCGGTATGTTCGAAGACGGCATGCCGGGCGAAGTCTTCATTACGATGTCGAAGGAAGGGTCAACAATCTCCGGCCTAATGGATTCGTTCGCCACCTCGATTTCGATCGCACTGCAGTACGGCGTGCCGCTGAAGGTGCTTGTGGACAAATTCAGCCACGCCCGGTATGAGCCATCCGGCTTCACGAACAACCCGGAGATACCGATTGCGAAGTCCATTAGCGACTACATCTTCCGATGGCTTGGACTCAAGTTTCTCCCAAAGGAGGAAGCGCCAACAACAGCGAGCACGGCACCACCAGCGGGCGAAGTCTCAGCGCCACCGAGGGTTCGTACTGAAGCTTCCGGATCGAAGTCCTCCTCAGCCCTCGAAAGGAGCGAGAAGGCGGTGTACCAGTCGCAATCAGATGCGCCGCCGTGCTACGAATGCGGAAGCATCATGATTCGCAGCGGAAGCTGCTACAAGTGTCTGCAATGTGGATCGACGTCAGGATGCTCCTGACGTTGCGACATCCCGTTGTTTCTTGACGGGAGAAAGCGACGAGCGGATGTTCGTCATCGAATTGGTAAATCGGCACGTCCAACAACGGACGTGCCGATTCTTTTTGCTGACGCCTGAAGACCTTCTGAAAATTCCTGCGCACCTGCAGGGAGACACTCGGAAGGTTCAATAGAGCTCTTGCATCTTTGGGACAATTCAGGTATCCTTTTATCCAAGATACTCGTCCCTCATCGATCCTCCCAACTCTGTAAGGGTAATCCGATGCGCACGCCTCTCATCAAGATCGCTCTTTTAATTCTTTTC
>CAZTKU010000108.1:0-9922 GCA_964614245.1 uncultured Ignavibacteriaceae bacterium | reverse complement strand
ATCTTCGCCATGGTGTTCTAAATCAGATTGTCAGCGTAAGGAACTCTTCTTGTTGTACGCCTCAAGGCCGGAGCGCAAGATGAGTAAGGATCGTTGAAGATTTTCGCTCTTCAGCATGAATGCCAGTCGCACCTCATTGGTTCCCCTACCCGGCGAAGCGTAGAATCCTTGCCCGGGAGCGAGGAGAACCGTCTCGTTGTTCTCCTGGTACTCCTCAATTAGCCACTTCGAGAAATGCTCCGCGTCCTTGACCGGCAGGCCGATCATGATGTAAAATGCTCCCTCGGGCTTGTAGTAGGTCACTCCGGGGATTCTGCCCAAGCCGTCGTAAACCACGTCTCGCCGCCGCCGGAACTCCTCCACAATCGGCTGAGTATACGTGCGGGGAGAATTCAGCAGGGGTACCAAAGCGAGCTGCTCAATAGACGCGACGGAGAGTCGAGCCATCGCGAACTTGAAGGCCGAGCGCACGACCTCGTTGTTATGGCTCGCCAGAGCACCGATCCTCGCTCCGCACACATTGAAACGCTTCGATGAACTATCGAGCAGAACCGCACGGTCGTGAATCTCCGGGAAAGCCATGACGCTATAGACGGGTGCGTCGTATGCGAACTCGCGATAGACTTCATCCGAAAGAAGAAAGAGGTTGCGGCGTTTGACGATGCTCACCAATCGCTCCATCTCCTCCTTCGAATAGATGGTCCCTGTTGGGTTCGCCGGAGTGCAGATGAGGATTCCCCTCGTCCGCGACGTGATGTGCTTCTCGATTTCCTCCGTATCGGGGAGATGAAAACCATCCTCTATCGAGAGTGGAATGGGATTCAGCTTGACATTGGCAATGCTGGCGAAGCCATTGTAGTTTGTGTAGAACGGCTCGAACACGATGATGTCATCCCCCGCATCACAAATCGCACACATCGTAAAAACGATCGCCTCCGACCCGCCGGATGTAACGATGATCTCCCTTTCTTCAACCTCGATACCGACATGATGAAGATAGTTCCTCCACGCTGTCACCGCCTGGGGTAGACCATTCGAGGGGGCGTACGCCAGAGTCGAAAGTTTCAACTCACGGATGGTGTCGAATACGATCGGAGCGGTCGGGAGATCAGGCTGTCCGATGTTGAGGTGATAGACCTTTATGCCCTTCTGTTTGCGTGCTTCCGCGGTGGCGGAAAGCTTACGGATGGGCGAATCCTGAGTTGTCCGTGCGCGTGTGGAGATCGATGGGTGGCCGACGTCTTCCACCAGCGGCACAGGTTCTGTCTTACTGGCTCTGCTGTTCATAGGTTTATCACTTGGTTTGAGTCATCGCGCAGGATTGAACACCCATCAGACACGGCGAGGTTTGCTGCGGTTACTGGCAGGCCCGTTTGACTCACTTTCCGGCAAGCGGTCTGCTGATTTCCCGTCCGGCAGAAAGATGACGGTGGAGAGCTTCTTTTCGACAAACAACTCTTGGGCAATGGCCTGAATCTCGTCTTGTCTCACAGCGTCAATCTGCTTCACGATGGTATCGATCGGTTGGAGCGCATTCAGATGCAGCTCCGAGCTTCCGAGCCGCATCATGCGGTTGGGAATGCTTTCCAGACTCAGCATCATGCTTCCTTTGAGCTGAGCCTTCGTCCGCTTCAACTCCGCGTGCGAAACGGGCTTCGTCTTGAGTTTTTCGAGCTCTCTCATAATGAGATCGATCGAAGCGGAAATATGATTTCGATCAGTCCCGATGTAGGAACCGAAGACACCTGCGTCACTCATCATCGATACATAGCTGTACACCGAGTAAGCAAATCCGTATTTTTCGCGGATGTTCTGGAAGAGTCGAGAACTCATCCCATCTCCAAGCAGAGTGTTCAGCACGAGCATCGGATATCGTTGCTTGCTGCGGATGCTGAAAGCCTGCGAACCGAGACACACGTGGGCCTGCTGGATAGGTTTGGCAAACTCCTGCCGCTCCGCCTTGTGCAGGCGCGGCCTTGCACGAGCAGATGAGCCATTTGTCGAGTCGGAGAACAATCCATCAAGATACTTTTCCGCAAGCTTGACAAGCGTCGTGTGACCAATGTTCCCGGCGGCCGCGATCACCATCCTGCCCGGGATATAGTGGTTTCTCAAGTGAGTTTTCAGGTCGGTCTGCACAAATGACCGCAGGTTCGGTTCCGTCCCTATAACGGGGAATCCCAGCGGATGAGATCCGAACAGGGCCTTGTCAAAATAATCGTGGATAATGTCATCCGGATCATCCTCGGCGTTCTTCAGTTCCTCGATCACTACGCCCTTTTCCTTCTCCAGGTCCTTTTCCGAAAAGGTCGCGTTTTTCACCAAATCCGAAAGAACGTCGAGTGCAAGCTCGCTGTATTCGTCGAGCACACGGGCGTAGTAGCAGGTATGCTCTTTGCCGGTAAAGGCATTGAGGTATCCTCCCACGGATTCGAGGCTCTGAGCAATCTCCTTCACGCTGCGATTGCTCGTTCCCTTGAACACCATGTGTTCGATGAAGTGCGAGATGCCGTTACTGAACGCTTCTTCGTCTCGAGAACCGGTATTGATCCAGATTCCGATGGAGACGGAACGCACATGGGGAATCTCCTCAGACACAACCCGAATGCCGCTGGGTAAGATTGTCTTTTTGTAAGAAGACTCGATTGTTCGTATTGCAGGCTGGGGCGGATTGACGAAGGATTTATGTGTGGGATGCTTCACGCTGAAGTTCTTCGTTTCTCGAGTGGTTTCGAACCGTTTCTTCTTCCGCAGATTTTCCAGGACCCAATCATTCGCAGGAATCCTTGGGAAACTCTCTGATTTTCGCCGTCAAGATAGCCTTTTTTCGGAGGAGAGTCAAGAAAACGCGGACGGCTTGCCCTTGCTCTTGAAAAGAATTGACCCGACGCGAGATGCGGTCCTACCCGATCCCTTCGACCCTTTGCCTCGACATCGATTTGATCTTCGTGACAACCATATCAATCGCCACGGTGTTCTCCGCGCCCCGGGGAATGATAATATCCGCCCAGTGCTTGCTCGGCTCGACGAATTGAAGATGCATCGGCTTCACCGTGCTCATATACTGATTCATCACGGAGTCGACCGAACGGCCGCGTTCAAGGATGTCCCTTCGTACCCGCCGTATCAGTCGCTCGTCTGCATCCTCATCGAGAAAGATCTTGATGTCCATCAGATCGCGCAGCCGCTTCTCAACGAAGATGAGAATTCCATCAACGAAAATGATTTCTCTCGACTCCACACGGCGAGTTTCCTTCAACCGCTGATGCGTTGTGAAATTGTAGATCGGCTGATCGATGGACTTTCCCTCTCGCAGCTCCTGCAAATGCCGAACAAGCAGCTCGGTCTCGAGCGAATCCGGATGATCAAAATTGATCTTGTCAGGCGTCATGCCGCGATAGGTCGAGATGTCCCTGTAGTACGAATCGTGCTGGATGACGACAACACGCTCCCTGTCGAGCGATTCAAGGATTTTGTTCGTCACGGTTGTCTTCCCGGAACCGGTGCCGCCGGCAATTCCGATGACGAGTGAGTTTTTCATCCGGATGAGCTTACAGGTCTGCGTGAGTGAATTGATCTTGGTTCGTAGAGCAATCCAGCGGTCAACAGCTCCGACCGTTCTCTCCTATGCAATCGAAGGGCAATATAGACGATAAATGAGGAAGTTTCAACGTGAATCCCTGTTGATAAAAAGGGCTTATTTTCCGATTATGAGGCACACGAGATCCATGAGCATACTCCACGTTTGCCTGATCCTGCTGACCGTTTACTACTGCGTCGTCGTCCTCGGACTGGCTGTTGGACTTCGTCGCACCAGGTTTCAAAAGTCCCGGCGGCAGCCATTTGTCTCGATTGTCGTTGCCGCTCGCAACGAACAAAAGAATATCGGCAGGCTCCTTGAACGGCTCACGCAGCAAGCCTATCCCTCCTACGAAATCATCATCGTCGATGATCGATCGACAGATCGGACGCACGACATCATCGCTTCGTACCAACAATCTCACGCCAACCTCAAGAACATCGAGATCACGACGCTGGCAGGAGACATGCCGGCCAAGAAGCATGCGCTCGCCCGCGGCATCGCGTCCAGCAAAGGCGAAATCCTCTGTTTCACCGATGCGGACTGCGATCCTCCACCAGAGTGGATCGCCGAGCTCGTCTCTGCTTTCGATGCAGACGTGGGTCTTGCGGCAGGATACTCTCCCTATGACGCGTCTCTTCTGCCGCAGCATCCGGAGAAGCAGGGCTTTCTGACATCCATGTTCCACTCATTCCTTGAATACGAAGAGTTCAAAGGAACGGTGTGGTCAGCAGGAGCGATCGGGCTGCGGAAAGGATGGCTCTGCACCGGTCGCAGTCTCGCTTACCGCAAGGCCGTTTACGAAGAAGTCGGCGGTTTCGAGAAGATCAAACATTCGATCAGCGGAGACGACGATTTGTTCCTTCAACTCGTCAGACGCGAAACGAGGTGGAACATCCGGTACGTCACGGATCCCAAGAGCTTCGTTCCTACCGCGCCTCCCGCAACGCTGCGAGGATTTGTTCAGCAACGGGCGAGACATTTCTCTGCGGGGAGATTTTTCCCTCCGTCCATGAAGCTCTTCTTCTTTCTCTTTCATACAGCCAATCTTCTCGTCTTCCTCGCCTTTCTTTCTGTTCTTCTGTCCGTTGGTGGCTCGCTGCCGGTCTGGACCTTCGCGGCGAAGATCGTCGTTGACATGGTGCTCTTCGTTTCCGCTGCGCCGATCTTCAACGGCTGGCGGTTCGCCCCATCCTTCATTCTGATGGAAATACTCTACATTCTGTATAACGCGGTCATCGGCCCTCTGGGCTTCTTGAAGCGATTCGAATGGAAACCGGAACCCCGGACATAGGCAATCCTGCGATCCAGCGAAGAAAAAGCCGACTGCGGTTTTGGCTTCTTCTCGCCGTTCGAATCATCGTCGCAGCGCTGATTCTCTATGCGGTTGTCCAGACAGTCACTGCTTCTGAAGTCGTGCGCGCGTTTGATTCGGCACGCGTAGAGTACATCGTCGGGGCAGCACTCCTTGCTGTCGCGAACCTCGGGCTTCAGATACTGAAGTGGAGATACTTCGTTCGCCTGGCGGACTCATCAAGCTCAAACCTCGAAACGATTGCCTCGCTGCTCTTCGGCATAACGCTCGGAGTCATCACCCCAGGCCAGCTCGGAGAGTTTGGTGGTCGCGCGCTGCGGCATCGATCGCTCTCCTCGGCAACAATCGTCGGTCTGACACTGGTTGACAAACTGCAAATGTTGCTCGTCATGGGAATCGCGGGCATCGTGAGCTACGTGACGCTGCTCTCTATCACAACGTGGCTGCAACTGCTTATCATCGCCGTCGTGTGGGTAACATTCCTCTACATCTTCTTCCGGCCCGGTTTGCTGAGGACGGTCTTTCTTATGGTTCGACTCAAGACCTTCCGCCAGCAATGGGCTGAGGACTTTCTTTCGTCTCTTTCGTTGTTTCAGCCTTCGGCTCTCCGGTTCGCTCTCTTCATCTCTCTCGCCTTCTACAGTGTGATCTATCTTCAGATGTACTTGCTGCTCAACGCTTTCTTGGCTGTCACTCTATGGGATGCCTTTCTCGGATTTGCGGCAATGATGTTTCTCAAAGCGGTGCTCCCCATCTCATTTGGCGACCTGGGGATCCGGGAGGCGAGCTCGGTGTATTTCTATTCCCTCGTCGGAATTTCGCAAGCCGCTGCCCTCAATGCATCGCTTCTGCTGTTCGTCGTCAATATCGTGATCCCTGCGATGCTCGGATTGTTGTTCATTCCGAAATTCCCTTCATCGCGAGGAGGCAGCTCCAGCGGAGAGAACGGAACACTGGAGAAACGAAAGTGACCCTCATACTCGCCATAGCGCTCGGTGCTTCTTTCGCGTTCTACCTCTGGTTCTTGTGGACAGTTTGGCGCGGCCTCGGGCATCTGAGCAAACCTGCAGTTGCTTCTCCCCTCTTTGTGAGTGTCATCATCGCCGCGCGCAATGAAGACTCAACCATCGAGCGTTGCCTGGAGAGTCTGCTCGACCAGGATTATCCACTTGATGCATACGAAATCATCGTCGTCGATGATCATTCGACCGACCACACGTTCGATATCGTCACGAGCATGACCAGTGCGCACCCAATGGGCAAGATCTCTGTAATTTCCTTGCATGGAGGAGCAGCGAGTGGCAAGCCTCAGGCTATCTCCCGCGGTAATCAAAACGCTCGAGGTGAGATCATTCTCTGCACGGATGCAGATTGTGTCGCCCCGCGGCAGTGGATTCGATCAATGATGGCATGTCTTGAGCCCTCCGTCGCGTTCGTTGCAGGCCCCGTTCTTGAACTTCCTTCGTCGTCGATCTTCTCGCGGCTCCAGAGTCTCGAGTTCCTCGGACTCACCACGACGGCTGCAGGACTCATTGGATCGGGCAAACCCATTATCTGCAACGGTGCGAGCATCGCCTATCGGAAATCGGCGTTCCTGCAAGTGAGCGGCTACGGCGGTCAGGACAGCTCTTGCGACGACGAAACGTTGATGCAACGGATCGTGAGTCGTAACATCGGACGCGTCGTGTTCAATGGCGACCCCGAGGCAACGATTGTGACGTCATCTCCGAATTCGTTCCGTGAGTTCTGGCATCAACGGACACGGTGGGCAGCGAAGAGAGGTCGCTATGAGAACGCGATGATTCTCTTCAGACTCGTTCTGCTCTACTCCTTCTTTGCCATCGCCCTTCTCTCTGCAGTCTTTGCGTTATCTGAACCTGCTCTGTGGACCCTCATCGTCCCAGTGTTCCTCCTGAAGACGGTTGGTGATCTCCTCGTACTCCAACGAGGAGCAAAGATGCTGCGACAGAGAATCTCCCTGCTGTGCTTTCTGATTGCAGAGCTTTTCCATGTTCCGTATATTGCCCTCGCCGGATTGATCGGCCAATTTGCTTCAATACGTTGGAAAGGTCGGACGCTGGAGAAATGAGTCTTCTCACAAGAACGCTCGGGCAGGTTCTGTTTCCTTCCGTCCTCTGGCGCACGGATGAGCAATCTATCCACCTCACCTTTGACGACGGGCCGCATCCCGTCGCTACACCGAAGGTCCTCGATGTCCTGCGTAAGCGCAAGGTTCGGGCAACATTCTTTCTCGTCGGGAGCCACGTTGCCCAATACCCTGAGCTTGCGCAACGAATTGTGCAAGAAGGTCACTCCATCGGTAATCACACGTATTCGCATCCTGTTCTTTTCTTGAAGGCAAAGACACTGCAAGCAAATGAGATCGGTGAAGCAGATAAGCTGATTGCAGATCTCGTCGGCGTTCGGCCCCTCTGCTTTCGCCCCCCCTATGGTTGCTTCGATCACAACACTCTGGGTGTTGCTCGCGAAATGGCCCACAAGGTCGTGATGTGGGATGTCGACTCCCGCGACTTCGATGATCACCCAAACTCTGCCGTCGTCGAAAAGGTGGGCAAAAAGGCAACGCACGGATCGATCGTCCTCTTCCATGACAACCACTCTACAGAAGGGAAGATCGACAGCCTTCTGGATGGCACGCTTGATCGGCTCGAAGAACGCGGCTTCCACTTCTCTCCTCTTCCCGCATGACACTCGAACCGCTGCTGATCGCCGCCCTCGCTCTATACCTTTTCCAGGTCTCACTCTCCCTGTTGGGCCTGCGTCGCCTCAGGGACGAAATTCACGACACATCTCCGTTTATCTCGGTAGTGATTGCCGCACGGAATGAAGAGCGACACATCGCTTCGTGTCTTGAATCGGTCCTCCAACAGTCCTATCCGAAGGAGAAGTTCGAAGTCATTGTCGTCAACGACAATTCGACCGACGGGACAGAGACCATCTGCCTGGAATTTGCCGAAGCCCACGACAATCTTGTGTACGTCCTTGCGCATGAGGACAAGACCCTCCTGGGGAAAACCAATGCCCTCGACCAAGGAATTGAGAAGGCCCGCGGCGATGTCATCCTCGTCACCGACGCCGATTGCACAGTTCCGCCGACGTGGATCGAATGGACGGCAAAACGCTACGGGAACAAGGTTGGAATTGTTGGGGGCATAACCATCCAAAAGGCGTCAAACGGATTCGAGGGAATGCAGTCTCTCGACTGGGTGTACTTGCTGGGCCTCGCAGCATCAGCCGTAGCCTTCCGCAATCCTTTAAGCCTCATCGGCAACAACCTGTCGTTCCGAAAAGCAGCCTACCAAGATGTGGGAGGTTATAAGAAGATCCGATTTAGCGTCACGGAAGACTTCATGCTCTTTCAGTCGATCGTGAGGACAAACAGGTGGAACTACCTGTATCCCATCGATCCTCGAGTTCTCGTCGTAAGCGAACCTTGCTCCGCATTGCGGGACGTGATCCGGCAGAAGCATCGCTGGGGAAGAGGTGGATTGGATATGAGACTGACGGGCCTGCTCATCATGGCCGTGGGATTTGGGGCTCATTTCTTGATACTTCTCACCTTTCTCATCGGAAGCTTCTTCGTGGCAGCCACCGGATTGATGGTGAAATTCATTGCTGATTACGTCTTCCTCTACACCATCTTGAACCGGCTCGAGCGCACCGATCTCCTCAAGCACTTCTATTGGTTTGAAATCTACTTCGCCTCGTACGTCTTGCTGCTTCCCTTCATTGTTTTCTTCGGCGGAAGAGTTGTTTGGAAAGGGAGAACATATTGATTGATCCCCCGGGCATACCGTGGTATCTCCCTCTCCTGCTTTATGCAGAAACGCACTATCGGTTCCGCTCATTCGTCAGTTTTCTGAAGAAGAACGAACCCGAAATTCTCGCTGATGCTCCGCACAGGCTGGAGCCCGGCTCTCCGCTCCCGCTTCTCATCATCGCAAAAGATGCTCATCAGTACCCGTGCACGCTGAGGCAAGTAAGAGTCGAAGTTCGAGAGCAGTCGAAGAAGGTCTATCAGGCAGAATTGCTCAGAGAACCGACGCCCTTGAACGAACGGCTATGGTGGCAAATCTTCAAGCTCGATGTATCGAAGTGGGCAGGCTGGCTCGAACTGGACGTGTTCATGACACTAGAGCGGCGGGGAAAGGCGAGGACCTACCGCTCCGACAACCATCGTACCTCGAGCCACGATCCCCTTCGCGTCTTCGTCGCAAACGACCCTCTCCCCCGCTTCGCGAACCTTCATCTGGGGGATGCACACACACATTCGAGCTACACGGATGATCAGGTCGAGTTTGGACCTCCGCTGAAAGCCTCACGCGAGCTCTGCCAGGCAATGGGACTCTCCTTCTTTTGCGTCACCGATCACTCGTACGATCTGGACGATCACGTTGATACCTACCTGTCGAATCACCCGGATTTGCCTAAATGGAGTTCACTGCAGAGAGAAATTGATGAACTGAATGGTTCAAGCTCCGCGTTCACCATGGTGCGCGGTGAAGAGGTGACCTCCCGAAACGCAAATGGCAAGAATGTCCACTTGCTCCTTTATGGCAACAGGATCTTCCTCGCCGGTTCAGGTGACGGCGCTGAGCGATGGTTTCAGACCAGAAGTGAGCACTCAATTGCGGAAGTCTTGAGGGGAAAGGAAGATGGTGCTGCGGCGTACGCCGCACACCCTCGCGAGCATGTGCCACTTTTTCAACGCCTTCTGCTTGGCCGCGGCAACTGGTCAGATGGAGACCTCCGAACGGAAGGGCTCCACGGAATTCAATATGCCAACGGAATTATCGGGAACGGTTTCAGCAGCGGCAAGCAAGCTTGGATTCGGGCACTTCTTGCAGGCAAGAGACTCTTTGCGATCGCGGGGAATGACGCGCACGGCAATTTCAACCGGTTCCGACAGATAGGTGTGCCCTTCCTCAAGATCAAGGAAATGGACAGCCAGATCTTCGGAAAAATGAGAACAGGCGTGTTTATCGAGGGGGCGATCACAGAGGACT
>CAZTKU010000107.1:0-9987 GCA_964614245.1 uncultured Ignavibacteriaceae bacterium | reverse complement strand
GTGTTATCGCCGTCCGACGCTTCGATGTAGTACTCCAGACCATCTGAGCCAACTTCCTCCGCGGAAATCTGGCCTGTGAAGACGGCCTTTGTCCTTCTTTCCATTGGTAGCTTCCGCCATTTCGCGGTGCCCGGCTTCCGATAACGAAGCGTGGCCGAAATGCCCGAGTATCCACGATTGTCGAGCACGCGAGCCTTCATGGACAAACGCTGGCCTTCGGGATTCGACATCGGTGGCGAAATAACAACGATGCGCGGGGCTGACACGTCCGAGCTCCCTGCCGCACACAGGCTCGCGATGGAGGCAGGGCTCTCATTTTTCAGCGAGTCGACAGCCGTGACACGGTAGCGGAAGATCCCGTTCGCTTTGTCGGAGAATGCGTTCACCCTGGCGGATAGAAGCTTCCGATTGACCCTCAGGGTGTCCCGATAGACGTTGAAACCAAGGACACCCGGTTGCTCATTCTTCCACGTAATGATGGCTCCCTTCCTTGTTCCACGGGCATTCACGGCGGACGGAGCCTTCACCTCCTGTGCAGTGCGTAAATCACTTTCCTTCGCATCGTAGTTGAGCTGGATATATCGGTTCTGCGTGCTCATGACATTTCCAAGAGACGAGATGTCCGTGACTCGACTGATGAAATTGCGAATCCATGACACCGCCGCGCCCGGAAGGTCTCCCCACGCATAGTCTGGGAAATCCCGGTTAAGCTCGATGTGATCCTTCACGGCGGCGATGCGACTGCGGAGGAGCCGCAGCCGAGCACGTCGCGCCGGTAAACCGATTTCATTGATCCATTTGTCAATCACTGCAAGCTGGCCCGCGGCCTTGACATCATCATTCGGCGCTTCATTGCTCGGCACGAAGTTCAAAATAAGCTTATGAGAGCCGCTGATGGGGGCGATGTCGATTGCCACGCTCTCCCACCGCTGGATTCCGCCGGTGCTGTTCACGTTGAGCGAGCCGATAGCAGGACCTGACGATGAATCAATACGAAGCTCCATCACCACGCCGTCATTAACCGTGGCGACGCGCGCTTCGAATCTCGTTGCCCTCTGGCCAACGTCTACGCTGTCAAATGCAGCCCAATCGCCGTTGCGGTTGAAGACCACGCAGTCAGCCCCTTCATCCCAAGGTGCATGCCACACTCCCTGTTGACTCGTATGAGCTGCTGCCAGATATTCCCTCTGTGTCGTTGCGCTGTCGCCGGAAAATCTGAACCGCGAGAGGTTGAAGAGATATCGTGCCTGCTGCGGCTTGAACTGACCCGTCCCCTCGCATTCTCCGAAGTCGCTCGCAAACGGCTCATTCTGATTGATGATCCCGGTGATTTCAGCCGCAGCTTCGGGACCATAATTGAGCCCGGCGTACTCGCGATAGACTGCTTCAGAAGAAGTGTATCGATTCTCATGATCCCATGGGGCTTTGCTCACATACCACATTTTTGCCTCCACTGCATCTGTCAGGCGCCAGGTGAGGCAGTAGAAACCTTTCATGTTCGGCGCGCGGTTCTGATACGCCGCAATGGTGTTGGACAGATGCATACGGTACGGATAGTAGTACTCCGAGCTGTTGAAGTCCCTTTCCAACCACGGACAACCCCAGTATTCACGATCGCCGTAGATTGCTCCGCTTTCACACGCATCGGAGTAGGGCGCGATCGGCGCACAGATAACGTCCGCGGGAAGAGTCTCGATGGACTTCGGGTCGAGCCCCCAGCCCGCCACAGCAACTCGCATCCCGGGCATCCGTGCTTTGACGCCGTCATAGAAGCCCATGAAGATTCGCCGCCAGGTCTCGTGAAACTCCTCGTTCTTGCCAACGACCTCTGACTGGAAGCAGAGCAGATAGTCGAGATCGGGGTAGTCATTCACAAGCTGGTCGACTCTCGCCTGAACGACCTCCGGATCCTCGGGCTTTGCTTTGTACTCTTCGGGTATGAGATTGATATCCAAACCAAGACCAATCTTAACACCGCGTGTATGAGCGTACTCGATGACCTTCCGGAACAAGCTGGCACTCTTCCGGAACACTTCCTCATTCGAGAGGTTCTCGTTGTGGAGGGCGCAATCAGCACCGAAATCATAGTCATCGAACAGGTCGCTCGCACCGAAGAGGTACTTGTTGACGTCCCAACCCGGACATGCCCATTTATGGCCGGTGCGGGCCGTCGGCATCCAGACGCGAGACGTATATCCCTTGTAGGTGAAGTTGTGATACATCTCGTTGTGACCGAGCTCGCCGTTATAATTATGGATATGGATGAAGTTCATCCGCATCTTCGCCATCTGGTCGATGATGAACTTCCAGTCTTCCCACGAATAGACCGTTGCCGATTGAGGGAAGTTTGTCCAGGGGAGGAAGCCGCGGATAGACATCGCCGGAGCTTTCCTTTCGTCCACATCCACCAATGTCAGCGGAGATTTCTTGTCCGGGAGAACATCCCCGCCGAGGAAAAATCCGATGTGATAGTAGTCTGCCAGCAGACCGTACACGCCGTACAAGCATCCGATTTCGTCACTCCCGGCAATGGCGATCACCGGCCGCTTGTTGACTACCAGTCTCTTCAGCACGTAGCCTTGTGGGCCAGGGTCTTCCGCTGATACGGCGAAGTGCCCGTCTGCTATGAGCCTCCTGATCGCGGGATTGGATTCAGCTGCGCCAATGACGAAGGAGGGACCCTTGAGTTCTTTTACATCCTTTTTGATCTCGAGCCACGTCCCGGAGAACTGGTAGAGGTAGCGCTGCAGTTCTTTCGCAGCATACTGTTCCAGCTGGGAGGCCTTGGCGCCGATGATGATTTGGCCGCGGGCTCCGGCGGACGGTCTCTTGGGTTGCTGAGAGGCATTTGAATAAAAGACAGCGAGAAGAGCAGCCAGACATATGGCACTGAGCTTCATGACTCAAATCCTTGATATCGGAGCGTCTGTCATACCTCTATGGCGGGTCGTTGAGGTCATTTCGAAGCGCTGAGGCAGTCGCGTCCGGTCGTGCACTTCACCACCCGGATTACTTTCCCCCGCTGAACTTCGATCGGGCCGTTCAATAACTAAGAGGAGATCCTTACACCCCAAGATCTCTCGATCTCCTCCAGCGAACGACCTTTGGTTTCTGGTACTGCCTTCCAGATCGTCAAGACAAGCACGAGACAGAACCCCGCATAGACGTAGAACGGAAAACCGTGGTTGAACCGGGAAAGGAGCCACGCGTTCTCGTCCATCATCGGGAATGTCTGGGAAACAATGAAGTTTGCGCTCCACAAACAGAAGGTGGCAATCGACATTGCACGTCCGCGGATTTTTGTTGGAAAGATCTCCGACAACAAGACCCACGTCACCGGCCCAACCGACAAGGCGAAACACGCAATGTAGCTCAGGATAAACAGGAGCACCCAGAGTGAAATCGCCTGATATTGCGCCGCAAGCCCGATTGCAACGAGCGAAAGCCCCATGCCGGCCGCACCAACGATCATGAGCGGTTTTCGCCCGATCCGATCAACCGTCCAGATGGCGAAAACTGTGAAGGACAGGTTCACGGCACCCACGATGACGGTTTGGAGCAGTGCAACGTCCACACCCGATCCGAGCTGCTTGAAGATCTCCGGACCGTAGTACAGAAAAACGTTGATGCCCGTGACCTGCTGCAGAATCGCCAGCGCTATGCCGATCATCAGCACCCTTCTCAGACCCGGCTCAAACACCTGGGAAAGTGAGGCGGGCTCCTGTGCGAGTGCCTCCTCAATCGACACAAGCTCAGCGCTAGCGAAAGCCGATCCGCCCACTTTTGTCAGAATCGATTCTGCATTTTCCTTCTTCCCGCGCTCGACAAGCCAGCGCGGGCTTTCTGGAACAAGTGTCAGGAGAGCAAGGAAGAGTGCCGACGGGATGACGCCCGAGGCGAACATCCATCGCCAGCCGGTCGAGACGTTCCATACCTCGTCCCCCTGCAGGGAAATGAAGTAATTGACAAAGTAGATGATCAGCATGCCGGTGACAATGGCAAACTGATTCACCGAAACCATTCGACCGCGAATGCGAGCCGGCGTGATCTCAGCGATGTACATCGGGGACGCCATCGAGGCGATTCCCACGCCGACGCCAGCAAGAATCCGGAAGACCACGAAGATGATAAAGTCCTCTGGCAATGCCGTTCCGACGGAGGAAACAAGAAAGAGAAGTCCCGCCAACACGAGAGTCTTTTTTCTCCCCAATTTGTCGCTGAACACGCCCGCAAACGAGACTCCGGCGACACAACCCAGCAACGCACAGGCTGCAGCCCAGCCTTTCATCGTCGCGTCGAGATCAAAATGCGTCTGCAGAAAACCGATGGCGCCCGCAATGACGGCCGTATCGTAGCCAAAGAGCAATCCGCCCAGCGCCGCGACCATTGTCACAAGCGCTACATAGAGAGTGCTTCCGCTGTCGATTTGTGATCCCTCCGCATTCATTCTGAGCTCACGATTGGTTTCAAGTAGGCATCCCGGACGTCATTCACTTAACTGATCCAGAATTGGCGTCTTGATCGCTTGCACTTCGTCCTGATCCGTTTTGAGCATCTCGAAGATCGTGATCTCGTTATCGCCTTTCTTCAGCCAACACCCCGGTACATACAGCGTCTGCTGCGGACCGATCTTCCAGTATCGACCAAGGTTGTGGCCGTTGATCCACACACATCCTTTTGCCCACTCCCGCATGTCCAGAAACGTCTCCCCGGTCTCTTTCAATTTGAAAGTGCCCTTCCTCACCACAGGAATACCTTTGGGAACGCCCTCGCGAAATGCCTCACTGCTAATCCTCTCAAATGGAAGACTGTAGATCGTCCACCCTTTCAATTCCTCACCGCCCAGCATCACCTTCTCGGTTATCCCCTTACGATTGTCGGTCATCTTCCTGCCGTAGTTGATCCGGCCGAGGTTCTCGACAAAGATATCCAGCGTGGAATTCGGCATGGAAACCTCTATCGCGACTGAATCCTGACCGAGTCTACGATCCAGCACAGCAACTCGCTGACCGTTGAGAAACACCAGGGCATAATCGCGCAGCTCCTTGATCCTGAGTAGGCCTTTGATCGGCTGTCGAATTGTGGTGCGGTAGAGAACGTACCCATACCCCTGGTCCAGGTCCTCCATGGACAACGGGCGCTCGGATGTCTTCGGATTTCGGAGCAGATGAAAGACATCCACGGCTTTCGTCAGTTTGAATTTTGGAATTTCGATGACAGGGTGTGTCGGGGGCGCATCTGGGATCGTCGTTCCGGCCGGCAGATGTTTTGCGATGACCTCCTTGAGCTTGAAGTATTTTGCCGTCGGTCGACCCGCCTCGTCAAGCGGCGCGCCGTAGTCGTAGGATGTCGGTTGTGGCAGGATCGGGCGTTCACGATTGTCGTTTGCACCGTTCATGAAGCCAAAGTTCGTGCCGCCGTGGAAGACATAGAGGCTTACCGAAATCCTTTCAGCCAGCAGCGTGTCATACTGACCGATGAAACTCTCGACCGGCACGATGCTATGTTTCTGCCCCCAGTTATCGAGCCAGCCGGGATAAAATTCGGATACAAAGAAGGGTCCCTTGCCATCGTGGTATTTTCGCACGGTGTCTCGGATGGCTTGTGGATTGTACTCTCCGTCGAGCGCAGGCAGGACACCGGAAACGCAGCCATCCTTGCACTGATACGAACCATCGGCAGTGTTCAGTGGAACTTCGAATCCTGCCTTTCGGATCATGTCGCGCATTTTCGCCATAAACTCCTTGTCACTGCCGAACGAGCCATACTCGTTCTCGACTTGAACCATGATGATCGGTCCGCCTCTCGCAATCTGCAGATGGCCCACCTCTTTTCCCAACCGGTTCAGGTACCGTTCGCACGCCTTGAGGAAACGAGGATCCTTGCTCCGCACGATGAGGTCCTTCTCTTTCAGCAACCACCAGGGGTACCCACCAAATTCCCATTCCGCGCAGGCATAGGGACCGGGCCGAATCGTCACCCAAAGACCTTCCTCCTGAGCCATTCTGATGAACTCGGCGATGTTCCGGCTCTCCGTCTTGAAATCGAATTTCCCGGGGAACCGTTCGTGGTAGTTCCAAAAGACGTACGTAGCGACGGTATTCAATCCCATCGCACGAGCCATTTTGAGCCTGTGTCGCCAGTACTCCTTGGGTATGCGGCTGAAATGCATTTCGCCGGCGATGATCTGAAACGGCTTGCCGTCGAGCAAGAACTCGTTGTCGCCAAGTGCGAAAGTGTGTTGGGATTCTTGGGATAGAGAATCACCACAGGAGAACGCGAGAAGGAGAACCGCGAAAGGGAGGAATCTCATTGTTGCTCTCCGGGCCTTGAATCGATGTTCGACGAGAGGAGAACTGACACGTTCTCGGAAAAATCAGGCAGGTGGATGTGCAATAGTATCGGTTTTATGGCGAAGAATCAATCCGCGTGAATTGAGTTTTCTCGCGAGTGGGAATGTCGTTGCCTGATTTGACTTGAAGCGACCGCAACTTTGCCATACTTTGTTCGTTAACGATTGCATCTGCACGAGAAGAACACGAGCTATCAGCGACGCAACTCGATCTTTCAATGAAAACGGAGGAAATATGAATAAACGATGCTTGAGCTTCATTCTTTCCCTGTGTATCGTCCTGATTGTCATCCCCGCGTCAGGTCAACCCTTTGGCCCGCCAACTGTAGGGCCTACCTTTCCGACGGACGACCAGGTGATCAAGAACATCTGGAAGGAAGCCATGGATTCGTCACGCCTGCAGTTCCTTGCGCACGAGCTCTTCGACGTCATTGGTCCACGCCTAGTCGGCTCACCACAGATGAAGAGAGCGAACGATTGGGCAGTGGCGAAATATCAAAACTGGGGGATCGAAGCGAAGAACGAGGAGTATGGCAAATGGCGCGGTTGGGAGCGCGGGTCCACGCACGTTGATTTGCTGCATCCACGAGTGCGGTCCCTCGAAGGCACTATGCTCGCCTGGAGCCCGGGCACGAAGAAGGGCGGTATCACGGCAGGGCTAATCATTCTTGCCGACGTGCCTGATTCGCTTGAGTTCCTAAAGTGGCTTGCCCAGGTGAAGGGGAAATTCGTTCTCATCTCGCAGCCTCAGCCCACGGGACGTCCGGACAAGAGCTGGGAGGAGTTTGGCACCAAAGAGTCCTTCGATAGCCTGAAAGCCCTTCGCACCAAAATCACCGAAGACTGGCAAAAACGCGTCAGGAAGACGGGCTTCAAACAGGACACACTCGCCGTGATACTCGAGCAGGCCGGGGCAGTTGGGGTGTTGACGTCGCAGTGGTCGATGGGATGGGGTGCGTACAGGGTCTTCGGCACAACCAACGAGAAGGCCCCTGTCGTGGCTTTGAGTCTTGAGGACTACAATTTGCTGTACCGGCTCGTTGAATACGGTGACAACCCCGTCATCAGGGTTGAGGCCGAGTCGAAATTCCTTGGAGCGGTTCCCGTATTCAACACGATCGCGATGATCCGTGGCATGGAGAAGCCAGACGAGTACGTGATTCTCTCGGCGCACTTCGATTCGTGGGATGCCGCATCCGGCGCAACTGACAATGGAACGGGCACAATCACCATGATGGAGACGATGCGCGTCCTCAGAAAGTACTACCCCAGCCCGAAGCGCACAATTATCGTCGGTCACTGGTGCAGCGAAGAACAGGGATTGAACGGGTCACGAGCGTTCGCCAAGGATCACCCGGAGATTGTTGACAAGGTGCAGGCAGTATTCAACCAGGACAACGGAACGGGTCGAGTGGTCAACACCAGCGCGATGGGCTTGCTCAATGCAGGCGAGCATATCGCGCGATGGTTGTCGAGGGCGCCGGATCAAGTCACGCGCGACCTCAGGGTCGGCCTCCCGGGCATCCCCTTTGGCGGTGGGAGCGATCATGCGCCGTTCATCGCTGCCGGCGCGCCGGCATTTGGACTCGGTTCAAACTCATGGGACTATGGCTCGATTACCTGGCACACCAATCGTGACACCTACGACAAGCTTGTATTCGATGACCTGAAGAACAACGTCATTCTCACAGCTTGCCTCGCCTACCAAGCGTCCGAAGATCCGCAGTTCGTGGCGCGAGACCGACGCATCATGCCTGTCGATCAGCGAACCGGCAAGCCACGGCCGTGGCCGGAGCCACACGATCCGGAACGAGCTGGCGGGTTGAAGAAATAGCAGAAGTCCGACTTCTACCCAGAAAACCTTCCGAAGGTTCCCTCAATACCTCTCAGACCTTTGGAAGGTTCAAAAAGAAGTCGGACTTCTACCATGTCCTCATTTCTCAACAATCTTCATCAGCCCGGCCTTTTCGAACACCTGGAAGTACGCAATCAGTCCGTCGATTGGCATCGACGCGTATTCTGCAGTGAACGCATCACGGATTTCCAGTACCGAGCGCTTTCCATCTGCATAGTGGGCAGCAGCATCGGGCATCCCCATCATCCTCAGAGAACCTTCACCCTTCTCCCGCATGCGCGTCATCGCCTCACGAATTGCAGTGGACAGCTTGATGACCGTTGAGTCCTGCATCAACTTCATCGCCGCGTAGTTCACACCGTACAGCTCTTTCCCCCTCAGGCGCTCAGGTATCAGACGAGCAGCGCGACGCTCGAGATCCGTCTGCGGCGTTGCCTTGCGCACGACGCTCAAGTCTTTTGCCTGGGCGGAAGCGACGTCGGCGATATTCTTCAACGACAGCGCTTCGTCGTCATTCAACAGCCCAGCCATCCGGTCAATCGCTTTTCTCGTGTCGGGAAGTCTCGAGAAGGTTGCTGATGCCCTCACTGCTTCCCGCTCCCGACTATACACATGCCGGATGAGCGTCATCGCGAGCGATTCCTCTTGCGCGAATCTCTCCTTCGTGGAAGCAAGGAGAGAGGCGGCTGCTTCATGCTCACTTCCGGCAATTCTCTTCTTCCCATAAAGCAGCGAGAGTCTGGCGATATCAATTGCGTTCTGATCCTCAGCATAAGCCATAGTGGTGATCGCTGCCAGACCGAAGAAGGTCACCCGATGGAGCTGCGTTGGATCGGTCTTATCCGGCGAGTCTTCGCTGGAGTGATAGAAATAATCCGGCCACCCCAACGGGCCGGTTCCGGGAATCCCGGCATTATTGAACACCTCGTGATCCGTGCCTGTCGTGTACGGGACCATTCTCCCCTGAAGTCGATTGCGTGATCCCGTGATCGAGATGATGTGGAAATCCTTCTGGATGGGATAACGCTCGTCATTGTAACGGTTCATGAACTGCAGAATCGATTCCGTCAGAGCGTTCAGGAACGTCGGATTCCAGTCAGGAGTGTATGCGACGGCGAACACGGCGTTCGTGAGCATGAGGTTCTCGCCCAGCATATCGAAGTTCAGATTCGCGATGCGCTTGATGGGATCTTCAAGATGTTTCGAAAACCACGCGTACGATCCGCTGTACTCCGGCA
The DNA here is from genome assembly GCA_964614245.1 of uncultured Ignavibacteriaceae bacterium. Taxonomy (GTDB): domain Bacteria; phylum Bacteroidota; class Ignavibacteria; order UBA10030; family UBA10030; genus VGWB01. The sequence goes on along the minus strand of CAZTKU010000107.1, from coordinate 542 downwards.
CCCAGAGGAACCGGATGGTTCGCAACGGCCGCGGCAGCTTCTTCTCCTGGATGAGCTGATTCAACGTTCGGGCAATCTCGAGGATCGACGCGCTGCCGGAAGCATTGTCGTTTGCACCGGGCTTGTAGTGGTCAAGGTGTGCCGTGACGACGATTTCTTCGTTCGGGAATCTCGATCCCTGAATCAAACCGCTGACGACTTCGATGTTCCCGTCGGAGAACTCGGCTTCCACGATCGCCCGCATACGGAGCGGCTTCCCTTGGCGCATCACCGCCCTCAATTCTTGCGCTCGACGCGATGAGATCAGGAACGCAAAGCTGGCAGGCGTCTTCTCACCAGCTTGGGGAACGCCGCCCCAGCCGACCTGATCGGGGAAATCGCCCGGCAAACGATTCAAGTTGTCAAACTCGGGAACCGACCACGAACTGACAACACCCGCCGCTCCCCGCTGAACAACGGCCCTCGCAAACACCGTCATTGGATTGCCTTTCGTCAGGACGATCTTACCTTTCACATCCTTCTTGAAGTCGTCCTCCCCCATC
>CAZTKU010000106.1:0-9993 GCA_964614245.1 uncultured Ignavibacteriaceae bacterium | reverse complement strand
TTCATGGAAGACGGATTTCGCCCAGGTTGAGGCGGACCAGGAGCAAGTCAACCTGACGCGGTTTGAGCTTTTGTTTCCCGAAAAGCGTGACTTCTTCTTGGAGGGCGCCGCACTGTTTCGTTACGGAGAGCGCATGTTTTCACCGTTTATGCCCCCAGGCGTTCTCTTCTTCAGCCGTCGCATCGGTTTGTCTGAAGACAACGAACTGGTTCCGCTTCTCGGAGGAGTGAAAGTGACGGGGAAAACCGGCAGCTTCAACGTCGGTCTTCTCAACATGGTCGCTGATCGAACGAGCTATGTCAATGAGGATGACGAGTTTGTGTCAATCCCGCGGGCGAATTTAAGCGTGGTGAGACTCCGCAAGGATATCCTGACGAATTCGTATGTGGGGATCATCGGGTTGAACAAAGAGTCATTGGATGATGGGGGTTATAACCGCAATTTCGGTGCCGACGCAAACATCTACCTGACCCCCTACGCGCAGGTGAGTGGATTCGTCGCGAAGACACTTTCTCCGGACATGAATGGGGACGATCTGGCGGCGTACGGAGACTTCTTCTACAACGATGACTTCTGGACGTTGTATGTGGCCCAGAATACGATTCAGGACAATTTCAACCCGGAGATGGGTTTTTTTCCGAGGACGGGCATTCGCACGACGCAGATCAATTTTGGAATCTCCCCACGACCAAAGATGTTCAATATTCGACAGGTCGCGCTGTTCGAGAACTTCACCTACATTACCAATCAGCAGGGTGCGCTGGAAAGCAGGATGAACTACCTCGGATTCTACTCGCTTTTCGAAAGCGGGGCGACGCTTCTCGCGCTATTCAACCAAGAGTATGAACTGCTGACGGAGGATTTTGAGATCCATGACGGCCTTAACATCTTGCCGGGTGCGTATCGGTTCAGCAATGTCATGAGCCAATTCGATTCGGACAAGAGTAAACCTCTTTCGGGGATGCTGGCAGTGAACATTGGCGATTTCTATGATGGCAGTATTGTCGGATTCGGACTTGGCGCAAACATCAAGCTGGGCTCACGGGTGACGTTGAATCTCCAAAGCAGCCGGAACGACGTCAAGCTCTCCAATGGCAGCTTCACGACCACTCTCATAGCGACGAGGATCCTCTACACCTTCTCGCCCAAGCTTTTCGCGAAAGCGTTTGTGCAGTGGAACAGCGACAAAAACATTGTCGTCGCCAACTTTCTTGTGAATTTCATTCACGCGCCCGGGAGTGACTTGTTCCTTGTCTACAATGAAGAAGTGGCGACGGGGGGAAGAGCGACGACGAACAACCGCACCCTCATGCTGAAATTTACCTACCTTTTTCATCTCTGAGAACGGGCGAGTAGCCGTCCTGCTACGGGGATCCTTGCAGTTCAACCGCCCTTTGAGCGGTTCGAGTCAGACTTCGGTGTTCAGACCTCCTGCATCTCACCGCCGACACCATTACAGATTCGGTCCGGTTCCGTAAAGATGTCATTCCCACTTTTCAGAACCCATCCCACTTTCCATCATTTCAGTATTGACTGAACGTTCTGAAACTTTTATATTTGAGCAACGTAGGTCAGAAGAGAAGGAGAAGACCATCATGGCCTCGCGAACCAACAAGACAGAACTCGATCAGTTCATCGAAGAAATGGGGATCGTCTTAGAACAGTTGGGAATTCCTCGCATGGCGGGAAAAGTCTTCGGCTTTCTTCTCCTATCCCGCGAATCCGAGGTATCAACAGATGAACTTGTCGGTCAGCTGCAGGCAAGCCGGGGATCCATCAGCACGATGACGCGGCTTCTCATCCAAATGGGTTTGCTCGATCGGGTCGGGCGGACGGGCGAGAGGCGCGATTACTTTCGGATCAGGCCCGGAACGTGGTCGAATATCTTGCGGGCGAGAATGGAGCAGCTCATCGAATTCCACACCCTCATCGAACGGGGAATGGAGCTAGTTACTCCCGAGAATGAGCTTCCGTATAAGAGACTTGAGGAGATGCACGAATTCTATGAGTTCTTCGAGCGCGAGTTCCCCGCGTTGTTCGAACGGTGGGAACAATACCAAAAGCAGAGCAGCAGGAGGTGAGGATCTCATGAAACGATCGCACACTGTTCAGGTTATGGTTGTGGCATTCCTGATCCTTGCCCCCGCATCATCAGCATTTTCACAATCGGCAGAAGAGATCATCAAGCGATCGGAGGATCTCCTGAAGGGTGTATCGTCCAAGGGGAAGTTTCGGATGACGATCGTAACGCCGGACTACACGAGAACGATGGAGATGCTCTCCTGGTGGGCGGGCAACGACAAGGCGTTGATCGAGATCACCTCACCGCGACGCGAAGCCGGTAACAAGACGTTAAAGGTGAACAATGAGCTCTGGATGTATTTACGCAACACCGAGACGACGATCAAGATCCCTCCGTCGATGATGCTGCAGTCGTGGAACGGATCGGATTTCACGAACGATGATCTCGTTCGGGAATCGAGCCTGGTTGAAGACTACACGATGAAAATCCATTCAAACGAAGTCCTTGAGGCTGTACCGTGCTGGAAGATCGAGCTGCAGCCCAAGCCAACAGCACCCGTCGTGTGGGGAAAAATCTACCACTGGGTGAGAAAGAAAGACTTCCTCCCGTCACGAACGGAATACTACGATGAGAAGGGCGCGCTCATGCGCACGTTGCTCTACTCGAACGTCAGGCAATTTGGGAGCCGGCGGGTTCCGTCGAAGTGGCTTATGGTCAACAATGCGAAACAGGGGCATACAACCGAATTCGAATATCTTGAAGCGCAGTTCGATATTCGATTGAGCGACCGGATCTTTTCATTTCAGGAACTCGAGAAAGGAAGGAACCGGTGAACTTGCTGCTGAAGCTCGGCTGGCGAAACGTCTGGCGCAATAGACGGCGATCGATTCTGACGATCCTTGCTGTCGCCTTCGCCACATTCTTCACCGTTGTGATGCGTGGCCTCGGTATCGGGCTCTGGGAATATAACGTGCAAAATACCGTGGAGCTCTTCTCCGGGTACCTGCAAATCCAGCGTACGGGATATCAAGATAATCCGTCCCTGAACAAGAACTTCCCGTTTCCTGGAGATGTCGAGGCGGCCGTCAGGACCGATCGGGACATCAAGGGTTACGCTCCCCGCATTCTCGCGGATGGATTGATCAGTTATCGAGCGAATTCGTCGGGAGCGGCGATTTTCGGCATTGACCCTGATGCGGAGCGGCGAATTTTCCGCTTTCAGCAACGTCTGAATTCCGGCAAGTTCTTTGAGGCGGGAAGCAGAGACGAGGTGGTCTTGGGTTACAAGCTCCTCGAGAATCTCAAAGCGCGGATCGGAGACACGCTGGTCATTCTCGCGCAGGGACAAGATGGAGTGCTGGGCAATTTGCGGTTCCGGATTTCCGGCACCATGAAGCTCGGTTCGCCCGAATTCGACGCGATGGCTGCATTCATGGATCTTCGCGCGGCGCAGGAACTTCTGGCGATGGACGGACGGGTGAATGTCCTTGCGATTTCTGTTGTCGATTTGCAGTCCGTCGAAGGGGCGGTCGAACGGCTCGCTGATGCTCTTCAACGCGCGAAGCTGGACAGGCTGACCGTTCTCCCCTGGGAGGAGGTGCTGCCCGAACTCAAACAGGCGATGGAATTCGACAAGATCGGTGATTGGATCTTTCTCTGGACGCTCATCATCATCGTCACGTTCGGAATTCTCAACACTGTGCTGATGTCGGTGACGGAGCGGTTCCGGGAGTTCGGCGTGAGCCTGGCCATCGGGATGCAGCCGAGGAAGCTGGTTGCCCTCGTGTTCATCGAGACGGCATTTCTGGCTTTGATCGGAATTGTTCTCGGAAGCACCGCCGGACAACTAACGAACGTCTACCTCCAAACGCATCCCATAACGTTTTCGGGTGAGTTTGCCAAGATTTATGAAGAATATGGATTTCTGCCGCAGATTGTGACGGCGAGCAGGATCACCATTGTGCTAACGGTTGCGAGTTTCATGTTACTTGTTTCGTTCTTCTCGTGCCTCTATCCGGCTTACAGAGTATCGAAATTGGAACCGTTGAAAGGCATACGCTACACATGATGCAGATCAGGCTCGCCTGGCGAAATCTCTGGCGGAACAAGCGCCGCTCATTCATCATCATCACCTCCATCGTCGTCGGCGTGCTGGCGATGAGCTTCGTTGAAGCGTTGTCCCGCGGTTTCCTCAAACAGATGTTCGACAATCAGCTTGGCGCTCATACGTCGCACCTCCAGATTCATCACAAGGGATTCAATGACAACAAGATCGTGCAGAACTTCATGACCGAGAGTGCAGTGGTGACGGCGGCCATGGCGCAGAACCCAAACGTTCAGCACTTCAGCGAACGCGTGATAGCGTTCGGTATTTTGAGCAGTGCATCGAATTCCTCCGGCGTCTCGATCATCGGCGTCAACGCGGACGATGAAGCGAACATCACCACAATTGATGAGTCGATCGTCGAGGGGCGATATCTGAGCGGTCAGATGCACGAGATCGTCATCAGCAGAAGACTAGCGGAGACGCTCGGAGTCGGCCGGGGCGACCGGGTCGTCGCGATGGCTTCAACACTCGATGGGAATATCGGGTCCGAAGTCTTTCGCATTGTGGGGCTGTATCAGTCTGCTAGCTCCGCCCTGGATCGGATGTACATGTACATCCCGATCAGAAACGCTCAAGAAATGCTTCGAGTTGGGGGGCGAATCGCTGAAGTGGCGGTTGTTGCGCGGAACATCGATTCGACCGGAGCCATCAAAGCAGATATGCTGAAGAGGCTGAATGCGTCGTATGAAGTCCTGACATATCAGGATCTGATGCCCTCGCTGCTCATGCAAATGGAGGTGACTGAGCAGTTGATGTGGATCTTCTATCTCATCGTCGGTCTCGCGATGATTTTCGGGATTATCAACACCATGTTGATGTCCGTCTTTGAACGCATCCACGAGTTCGGAGTCTTGAAGGCAATCGGGATGAAGAACGGCATCCTGTTTCGCATGACTCTCTTGGAGGCGTTCCTCCTCGGTTCGGTGGGTGTGCTCATCGGATTCGGTGGAGCAACGTTGATCAACCTCCAGCTTGCAGGTTCCGGACTAAACTTTGCGGCGTTTTCCGAGGCTTTGGCAACGTATGGAGCGGGCGCTGTCATCTATCCGGTGATCAGTTATCCAAGCATGGCGACCGGAATGGTTGTCATTCTGTTGATCTGCATCCTCGCGGCGATGTACCCGGCCTATCGTGCCGTGCGACTCGAACCGATCGATGCAATGCGATACGTCTGAGAGGGCACTCACCAGTTGAGAAAGGACGGGCTGCAGCGGGTGGATTGAACGAAAACGAAGATCGAGGAAGAATGAAAGGTAGCGGTATGGAAATCATCAGGACAGAAGAACTCGAGAAGATCTATCAAGACAATGGCGTGCCGGTTCGCGCGTTGCACACTGTGTCGATGACAATTGAGAAGGGGGAATTCACGGTCATCGCAGGTCCTTCCGGGTCCGGGAAGACGACCCTGCTCAACCTGATTGGGGCACTCGATGTGCCGACCAAAGGCAAGGTCTACTTCGAAGGCGCGGAATTCGGGACGAGATCGAAAGCGGAGTTGGCTTCGTTGCGGCTCCACAAGATGGGATTTGTTTTCCAGGCGTACAATCTCATCCCGGTATTGTCGGCGCTGGAGAACATCGAATTTACCATGATGCTTCTCCGGATTTCGGACAGAGAGCGAAAGGAGCGAGCCATCGCGCTGATGGAAGAGCTCGGGATAGCCGAGCTCGCCGGCAAGCGTCCGAATGAGATGAGCGGCGGCCAGCAACAGCGAGTTGCGGTTGCCCGGGCCATTGTGACCAACCCGTCGCTCGTCCTTGCAGACGAGCCCACGGCAAACCTCGATTCTGCGACGGGTAGCGCGCTTCTCGATCTGATGGAGAGAATGAACGGGGAGAGAAAGATCACCTTCGTGTTTTCCTCGCATGATCAACAGGTGATACAACGGGGCCGGCGGTTGGTATTGCTACGGGACGGATGCATCGAACGGGAAAGCCATGCCGCATCGTGAGAGATCCGTGAACCGATGTATCAAGCTCCGAAGGGCGGTTGCGGCGTACCGCGTCAAGGGAAGATGGTTGTGGATTTTCCTTTTGTTCCTTTCTTCAGGAGCCTCCGCGCAGCTCGACCTCACATTCTCCGGCTACGCGGTTGATTTTCCGGCGTATCAACGAAGCGAGGATCTCGTCGCCCGGTTCTTCGGCGTGGGCCGCGACCAATTTGTTAATGTATCGAGGCTTCGCCTTCGGCCTGCCCTGTCTCTGTGGCAGGATGCGCAGCTCTCACTCGAGTACGAAATCTCAGCACTCTATCATTCGACTCCGGTTCTCTTCCAAGTTCAGTCGGAGGAAAACAGCAGGCAGATCGCCGATTGGACCTGGAATCCCATCGACGGGAAGCACTGGACGGTTCTCCACTACGTCGATCGACTGCATTTCAAGCAAGGGTTCGGATTCGGGGACTTAGTGATCGGCCGTCAGCGTATTGCGTGGGGGACGGGTCGAGTCTGGAATCCGACCGATCTCTTCAATCCGCTCAATCCCGCCAGTTTCGCGAAGATCGAGAAGGACGGCGTGGACGCTGCGCTGGTGAAATTCCATCTCGGCAGTTTCACCGACATCTCACTTGTTTTCAATCCACAGCGCGGTGGGAAGACGTCCAACGCGGGATGCCGTTTTCGAACAAACGTTCGCGAGTTCGATCTCTCGGTCGTCGGAGGGCGTTTTGACAAGCGAGTGATCGTCGGAGGGGATTTTGCCGGCAACCTCTTCGATGCCGGCGTGCGCGGCGAGGGAATTCTCTCTGCCATTCCGGATAGGTTCGATTCGAACTTCGTCAAGTTGATTCTCGGGATCGACTATCAGTTCACGTCGCGACTCTATGGTCTCGTTGAGTATCACTTCAACGGGGAAGGTGCGACCGACAAGTCCCGGTACGACCTTCTGCGGCTTGCGAAGGGTGAAATCATCAACGTCGGGAGGAATTATCTCGCCGTTCAAACGTCTTACCTTGTTCATCCATTGGTCAACATCGCGGCATCCTGGGCGAGAAACCTCGACGACAGGAGCCAGTATCTTGCCCTCGTGGCGTCGATTTCTGCAACCGACGAGATTTCCGTCGCGTTCGGCGGTCAACTCTTTCTTGGGAATGACTTCGCAGAGTACTGGTATTATCCGGATGCTCTCTATGTTAAGGCGGATATTTTTTTCTAGATGGAAGATCCGCCAGCTGCGCCAATCCTGGCAGACTCTTCAGTCAATTGTGCAACCAGATTGCTTGCCATCAGCATTGACAATGACTGCCTGTTATCCTATTTTGCTGCGAGAAGTCCAACCTCGACGAGGGTTTCCATATGACTGTTCGAGCAAGGCTTGAGGTTGGGACAACGAGTGAGCCTCAATCCATCGCGCGTACTTTATGCGCTTCATTGACGAATACCGAGACGCAACGGCCGCCCGCACCTACGCAAAGCGCATTCGGCAGCTGATCACCCGCCCGTGGACGATCATGGAAATCTGCGGGGGTCAAACGCACACGATCGTGAAGTACGGGATCGAGGAGTTGCTCCCAGCCGAGATTACGCTGGTTCACGGCCCCGGCTGTCCTGTCTGTGTGACTCCGTTAGAGCTTATCGACAAAGCTATTGCGATCGCCTCTCGACCCGAGGTCATCTTTACGTCGTTCGGAGATATGCTTCGGGTTCCAGGGTCTACAACGGACCTTCTGAGCGTCAAAGCTGAGGGAGGGGACGTCCGGATGGTCTATTCACCGCTCGATGCTGTGAAGATCGCGCAGCAGAATCCGGACAGGAAGGTGGTGTTCTTTGCGGTTGGATTTGAAACGACGGCCCCCGCCAACGCAATGTCCGTCTGGCAGGCAAAAAGGCTTGGGCTCAGGAATTTCTCCATCCTGTGCTCTCACGTGCTCGTGCCTCCCGCGATGGAGGCGTTACTCTCCTCGCCCACCAATCTCGTCCAAGGTTTCTTGGCGGCAGGACATGTCTGCACCGTCATGGGTTATGAGGAATACATCCCACTTGCCGAGAAGCACAAGGTCCCCATCGTCGTGACAGGATTTGAGCCTGTGGACATTTTGCAGGGCATCTCCATGACTGTCAAGCAGCTGGAGGGGGGGAAGTCCGAGGTCGAAAACCAGTACAGCCGATCTGTGCGCCGTGAGGGAAATGTTGCTGCAAAGAAGCTCATCTCGGAGGTCTTCACCGTCTGCGATCGGAAGTGGCGGGGCATCGGCGAAATTCCGATGAGCGGCTATCGCCTCAGCGACGGGTACACAGACTACGATGCCGAGAGAATCTTCGAAGTCGGGGAGATCAGGGCCGATGAATCGCCGCTCTGCATTGCCGGGCTTGTGCTGCAGGGATTGAAGAAGCCGCACGAGTGTACTGCATTCGGGCGGGAATGCACACCCGAACATCCGCTCGGCGCGCCCATGGTGTCCTCCGAAGGGGCTTGCGCGGCATACTACCATTTTGGGCGATTTCGTATCCAATCAGGGAGAGTCACGTAGGGATTTCAACTGCACAGCGATTCAAGAACTTATAATCAACACGAAAAGGGTGCCACAAGAAGAAAGGGGTCGACTATGAAAACGCTTAGACGTACGATTGCAGTTTCCAGTACGCTTGTGCTGGTGAACCTTATCGCCGTCGGGCAGCAAATTTCCTTGAATGGAAGATCTTCCATCGATCTCATCATCGGGATGTGGAATGAGTCGAAGGCCGGAAATCACATCTCACTTCTTGGTGTCAAATCGGAGGCGAAAGCGAGTGGATTTCTAGGGGGGCTGTCATACAACCGTTGGCTGCGAGAATACGTAGCGGTGACCCTGTCTGCAGGTATTCTCTCGGCGGAGGCAACATCCACGGCCGGTCTTCCTGGCACGACGCAGCGTGCGACCGCCGTCATTCCCGTTCTCCTGGGTATCAAGTACTACATGCCAGAGCCGTCTCTTGATGAATCGATCAGACCCTATGTTTCGGTTGGGGTCGGACCCTACTGGGGTTTCGAGGCCGAAAACACGACGTTCTCTCAAACGGCTCATACTGAAACGGCGATTGGCGGGCGGATCGGAGGGGGCATCGATTTTCTGCTCGGCCGGTCGTTCAAGCTCGGAGCGAATCTCGGATACAACGTGATGTCGAATTTTCAGACTCCTGTGGGCGCGAGAGAGAATTTTAACGGGTTCGATTTTTCGATGGCACTCGGCTTGGTTTTTGGCGGGAGAGACTAGAGGTGACCGAAGCGTAGTTCGTCACATGATGCGAGAGGTTCAGCAGATCAGCAGATGGTATGAGCACACCGCGCGAAAGAGTCAAAGCTGCGATGGATCTCGGGATTCCCGATCGTGTGCCGCTGATGTGTCAGTTGAGCATCGGGCATATGCTCTTGCAGCTTGATGTATCGCCGGTTGAGTACTGGCACGATGTCGAGGTCTTTGCCGATGGTCTCGTAAAGCTCCGTGAGATCTACGATTTCGATGGCATCCTTGTGAGCCTTCACGGACACGACCCGGATTGGAGAAGCCTGGTTCGTGACAGGAAGAAGGCAGCCGAAGGTGAAGATGTCGTCTGGAAGGATGGGAGGAGACTACTCTACCTTGTTGACGATCTTCCCCAGCTCATAAGTGAAGAGCCGCCAAAGCCTTCGATCGCAACGACGGCAGATGCCGACCTGCCGGTCAGTCTGGACTACATACCCGTTTCGCAGGGTTTGCGCTTCTTCATACATCCCGATCACAAATTCGACATTTTCAATCGGCTGAGAGAGAAGGTTGAACTGGAGTACTCACTCCACGGTGAGATCACGTCGCCGTTTGACTACTTTCTCGACTTCTTTGGACATCAGGTCGCTCTCCTGAATCTGATCAACGAAGCGGAAAAGTCGAAGAGGGTTCTAGCACACTT
>CAZTKU010000105.1:0-10025 GCA_964614245.1 uncultured Ignavibacteriaceae bacterium | reverse complement strand
GGAGTTACGCTGTATGATGATTACGCGCACCACCCGACCGAATGTCGAGCTACCCTCGCCGGTGCAAAGGCCGGTTGGAGACGGCGCGTCGTGTGTGTCTTCCAGCCACATCTTTACACTCGCACGCGCGACTTTTACGAAGAGTTCGGCAAGTCATTCTTGCTCTCCGATGTCCTCATCGTGACGGATGTGTATCCCGCGCGCGAGGAACCGATTCAGGGCGTGACGGGTGAGTTGATCGTTGGCGCGGCAAAGCGATTCGGTCACAAGGATGTTCACTACGTCCCCGAGAAGAAACAGATCCCAAGCTATCTCAAATCGATCGTGAAGAGCGGTGACATTGTGATCACTATGGGGGCTGGAGATATCTGGAAGTATGGGGAAGAATTTTTGAAAATGATAAGAAGTTAATTGGTCAACTCGTTGACTGGCGGCTTGGCAGCCGCTCTCGCCGATCAACTATTCACCAACTAATTAATCGCCAAAATGGTTTCTTTAAGCGACGTCAAACGGTTTTTCCGCGGCTACATTGCGATCAATGAGCCGATGTCCAAGTACACATCGATGCGCGTCGGTGGATCGGCAGATTACTACTTGGAGCCAGCGGACAAGCTCGATCTCGTCGAAATTGCGAAGTATTTCCAGGGGAACAATTTCCCGTACCTGATGCTCGGGAGAGGAAGCAATCTGCTGATCAGCGATGACGGGTTGCGCGGCGCAGCAATTAACCTTGAAACTTGCCTCTCGAATGTGCGCATGGAAGCCGATCTCGTGATCGCCGAAGCCGGCGTGCACATGGCAAAATTTGTGGACTTTTGCATTCAGAATGGCCTCGCGGGTGTGGAGATGCTGGCGGGAATTCCGGGCAGTGTCGGTGGTGCCATTGTCATGAATGCCGGCGCACACGGCGGCGAAACCGCTGATCATCTTGTGGAGGTCGAAGTCCTCCGCGACGGCCAAGTTCAGGTCGTAAAGAGGGCGGAAGCACAGTTTGCCTATCGGCAGTCAAGTTTCACACATGATATTGTGCTGAGCGCAAGTTTCCGGCTCTCGAAAGGGAACAAGGACGAACTCATGTCGCGGCGCCGCGAATTCATCTTGAAGCGCAATGTCACGCAACCGCTGAACTTGCCCAACTCGGGAAGCATGTTCAAAAACCCGCCGGGCACATACGCCGCCAAACTGATTGAGCAAGCAGGATTGAAGGGTAAGCGTGTCGGGAACGCACAGATTTCCGAAAAGCATGGCAACTTCATCGTCAACCTGGGAGGCGCGAAAGCTTCTGATGTGATGACGCTGGTCGACCTTGCCCGGCGTACAGTGCACCAAAACACCGGCATTCTTCTTGAGCTTGAAGTAAAATTTGTCGGGTTCTCCAATGAGGTGAAACGCGAGGTTGCATGAGCACAAGCCGATCGCACAAATTTAGCTTCATCACGCTCCTGGTCGTCGTTGTCGGACTGATCGTCTCAGCCAATCTCTGGAAAACCAGTCTGAGGGTGCAACGCGTGACGGTCGAGGGAAATCGTATCGTCGAAACCGCAGAGATCATGCAGCTGGTGAGAATCCAGAAGAACACACAGCTCCAAGACATCGACCTCACAGCAATTCGAAAGGACATTCTGAGCCATCACTTCATCAAAGACGCAGTCGTGGAGCGCGATCTGCCGGCAACGCTGAAGATCACCATCACGGAGCGTCTGCCGCTGGCAATCGTCAACAGCGCAGAGATCCTGTATCTCGACGAGGACGGTGTTGTGCTTCCTCACTCGATCTCAAAGCAATTGTTCGATCTGCCCGTTCTATCGGGAATATCGCCGGAGATCGCGCTTGCACCCGGCGGGACGATCAACAACCCCGATGTTCACGAAGCGTTGCAGATCCTTGCAGCTTCAAAGCTTGTGAATAAAGAACTGTATCATCTCATTTCTGAGGTCCGGCTGCGCAGCGGCGGCGACATCGTGCTCTATGCGGCCGAGTGGGGTGTCCCGATCATTTTTGGTCGTGGCGACATCGCGAACAAGTTAGTGCGGCTCGAGGCATTCTGGAACGACATTGTTCGAGAGAAGGGCTCACAGCGTTTGCAGTACGTCGATTTGCGTTTCGACGATCAGGTTGTTGTTCGCTGGAATCAGAAAGAGGGGTAAAGCCTCAGCCTCCACTCCCGCTTTCTGCTCCAGCTTGAGAGCAAGAGGGTGTTGGTCAACAATTTCCATAAGGACCGAAAGGGAGACTACGTTGTATGACAAGTGACATTGCAGTCGGTTTGGATATTGGAACGACGAAAGTCTGCGCAATTGTCGCCTCACCGGATGAAATGCATCCCGGTAAGCTGAACATTCTCGGCATCGGTCGCGCTGTATCCGACGGGTTGACGCGCGGCGTCGTGACAAACATCGAGAAGACCGTTCGATCCATACAAGTGGCGGTGGCCGATGCCCAGGCCCAGTCGGGCGTCAAGATCACCACCGTCACGGTCGGCATCGCAGGCGATCACATTCAAAGCTTTCAGAGCCGCGGTGTAGTAGCCATTAGCCGCGCCGAAAACGAGATTACGCAGGAAGATGTCGATCGACTGATTGAAGACACCAAGCGGGTCGCTCTTCCGTCCGATCGAAAGATCATACACGTCATTCCGCAGCAGTTCATTGTTGATGGCCAGGACGGGATCTATGATCCTGTTGGGATGTCCGGCGTTCGCATGGAAGCCGTTGTCCACATCATCACGGGCCTTGTGACCGCTGCGCAGAACATCTACAAATGCGTTCAACGAGCAGGATTGCATGTGAATGACATGGTGCTCGAACCGCTGGCCTCAAGCTATGCGGTCCTCGACGATGAGGAGAAGGAAGTGGGCGTGGCGCTGCTCGATATCGGCGGCGGCACGACGGACCTTGCCGTCTTTGAAGAGCGCACCATTCGCCACACGGCTGTCATCGGTATTGCCGGCAAAAAAGTGACGGACGACATCCGCAAGGGTCTCGGCATCCTCACAGAGCAGGCTGAACGGATCAAACAAGAGCACGGATACGCGTTCATGCCTGCGATTGTGAACAACGAGCCGATCATTCTGCCCGGAATCGGCGGACGGGCCCCCATCGAGATCGACAAGAAGTTGCTCTGTCAGGTCATCCAGCCTCGAATGGAGGAAATTCTCGAAATCGCTTCGATGGAGATCAAGCGATCGGGATATTCCAAGCACCTGTCGGCGGGCATCGTGCTCACCGGCGGCGGATCTCTTATCAAAGCAACAGCGGATCTTGCACGCGAGGTCGTGGGCATGCCCGTGAAGATTGGAATCCCTTCGGGTTTTGGAGCGGGACTCGTCCACGAAATCGAAAACCCGATCTACGCCACGGGTGTCGGCCTGGTGATGCACGAGTTGAAACACCGGGACCGTTCTGCCATCACCATGAGCATGGGCAACGGGAAGGGGAAGGGCTCGGTTAAGAATATCTTCAATCGGATGAAGACATGGTTTGATGAGTTGTGAGCCAGACAGCAGTAAGCAGATGACAGATAGCAGACAACGCTGGGTTGTAGGGAGAATGTAGCTGGCAGTCAGCAGCTAGCAGGCTACAGCGAGCAAGACAAGAGATAATGCATAATTTCCGAAAATTGAAGGTGTACGAGAAAGCTTTGGAGTTCACGAAGGTCGTTAGACTCGCTACCAGGAATTTTCCGAAAGATGAGCTTTTTTCGCTTACGTCGTAATTTCGCCGCGCCGCTGATTCGATTGTGCTCAACATCTCAGAGGGAGCGGGGAATCGTTCTGACAAAGAGTTTGCAAAATTTCTGGACTACTCAATTCGATCAGGGCATGAATGTATAGGTTGTATCGATGTCGCTCTTGCAAATGGATACATCACTGAAAAGACACATCGAGAGCTTTTCAGTCATGTCGATGAAATAATAGCAATGCTAATTGGTTTCCAACGTTCGCTTTTGAAATAACAGTCTGCTTGCTGCACTCTGCAGACTGCCATCTCAAAATGAAATCAAATTTTCTACCTAACCTCACTTCAACCAATACACACAAGGAGACTGCACCGTGATTGAACTCGACACCTTAGCAGACCGCGGGGCGAAGATTCGTATCGTTGGTGTTGGCGGCGGTGGTGGCAACGCTGTTAACAGCATGATCGACAAAGGATTGGTCGGCGTGGACTTCATCGCCGTCAATTGCGACCTCCAAGCCCTGGAACGGAACAAAGCATCACACAAGATCCAGGTTGGAAAAAATCTGACCCGGGGTCTCGGTGCCGGAGCCGACCCTTCCATCGGCCATCGAGCAGTGGAGGAAGATCGAGAGGAAATTGCCCGTGCCATTGCCGGCAGCGACATGGTTTTTGTCACTGCCGGCATGGGTGGCGGCACGGGAACGGGAGGCGGACCGATCGTGGCCAATATTGCCAGGAGCATGGGGGCTCTCGTCGTGGGCATCGTGACCAGACCGTTTCACAGTGAAGGCAAGAAGAGGATGGCGCAGGCTGAGGAGGGAATTGAAGAGCTGAAGAAGCAGGTTGACACGTTGATCGCGATACCCAACCAAAAACTTCTGGATATCATCGATCGGCGGACTCCGCTGCTCGAAGCATTCGAGCTGGCAAACCAGGTCCTGTACAACGCGACCCGCGGGATTTCGGAGCTCATCACTGTTCCCGGCCTTATCAACGTTGATTTTGCCGACGTTCGAACGGTTATGCGCGAGATGGGCGATGCGTTGATGGGATCAGGTGTAGCGACGGGTGATAACCGCGCTGTGGAAGCTGCCCATGCAGCCATCTCAAGCCCGCTGCTCGAGGGCGTTTCTATCACAGGCGCACAGGGTATACTGATCAATATCACGGGCGGCAAGGATATGTCGCTCGTTGAGGTTGATGAAGCTACCAGCGTGATCCACGACGCAGCGGGCGACGACGCCAATGTCATCCTCGGTACGGTGATCGACGAGAACATGTCCGAGGAAATCATGGTCACGGTCATTGCCACCGGCTTCAACAAGAAAGCTGTTGCCGCAAAGCAGCCGCCGCGACCGGCAACGAAACTGATCGATCGGATTCCATCAGGACCGGCTGACCTGCAGAAATTCGAGGAGCCAACGTTCCTCCGGCGTGGCATTGATATTTCGATCCACGCGCAGCGTGAACCCGAGAAGACCGACGAGAAAATCGACAAGGCTGATCCGGATAAACCCGCTTTCCTGCGGAAAATCATGGATTGAGCGGTGGAGCTCCGACTTCTGACGGTACCCAATGCACGGAAGTCGGAGGTCTCATCAAGAAGCACCAGACGCCTGACCAGCTCATGCATGGCGGGCGTCGCGGTCGTATCATAAGAGTCAGTCTCCTTCAGAAGACCTCCGATCTTCAGCGCGAAGTCCAGCGCGAACGCTTGGAGGTTTTTCATCTTTTGGACCTCCAACCTGCGCCGCACAACCCTCGCCAGAGGCCGGTGGTCATCGAGTGCCCTCATCGATCAATTGAGCGTGCAAGAGCCTCACCGCTTCTTCAAATCGCTCACCCTCCACCACGACGGCCACACTGTGTTTCGAGATGCCGTTGTAGGAAAGATAGATCGGAATGTGTGCTTTGAGCAGGGCATGCTGGACCCGCGATAAGATCGATTGCTCACCGTTAGCGAAGCAACCCACCACACACACGATCGCCAGCTTGTCGCGGATGTCAACGCCTTCATGGTGGCGCAGTTCCTCCATGAACGAACTGTGGTCGTCTTCGTCGTTCGTCAACACAAGAACGCCGGTTTCTGAATTCGAGATGAACTCCACTCCCTTCTTGTGGCTCTGAAGAACATCGAAAACATGCTGCAGGAAGTGGAAGGTGTTCATGCGTTTATCTTTTCGGATGGCGACCGTGCAGACACCTCTCTTCCCCGTAATTGATTTCACACAATTATCCTCGGGGAGTTGCGCTCCATTTGTTGGCTTGACGAGCGTTCCGGGGAAAAACGGATTCATTGAGTTCAAGACATGGACTGGAATGTGTTGACTCATCGCCGGTGCCAGCGTGCTGGGATGCAGAACCTTCGCACCAAAATGTGCCAGCTCCGTCGCCTCCTCAACCGAAATCTCACGGAGTGACATTGCACGGGGTGTGATGCTCGGATCAGCAGTGAGAATCCCATCCGTGTCCGTCCAGATCTGAATCTCATCTGCGTCGAGGGCGCTCCCGAAAATGGAAGCGGAATAGTCGGAGCCTCCCCGCCCAAGGGTGGTCGTGAGGCCACTGCGCGTGCTGCCGATAAACCCTTGGGTAACGACCACCCTGCCTTGCTGCAGGAGCGGGAACATCAATTCCCGAGCCCTGAGGGCCGTCTCCTCAAATACGGGTGTCGCTTTCGAGAACTCATTGTTCGTCATGAGGACTCTCCGCGCATCGATCAATGCAACGGGCAAGCCATGCACCTCAAGTGCGTAGCACAAGAGCCGCGAGGACCATCGTTCACCGAACGAGACAATCTCATCGCGGACTTGAGCGGATGCGCTTCGCGCGACGGAAATGCTTCGTAAAGCCCTCTCCAACTTCAAACAGTCTCGCCGCAGCTGATCAACGAACTCTACACCGTGGCTGCCGTCGATCAGATCATTGGCAATATCCAAGTGGCGTTCACGCAGAGCGGCGAGCGTTCCTCTTGCCTCTCGAACGTGTCCTTCTGCAGCGTCCTGAATGCAGGCAAGCAGAGAATTCGTCACACCTCCACACGCCGACACCACAACAAGCAATGGGCAAGAGTGCCGTGCAGTGACGATGTCGATGACATTCTGGATTGCTGATGCATCTCGAACCGAAGTGCCTCCGAATTTGAGAACTTTCACTAGCTCGATGAACCTCCTTTGGCGGATTGCTCTATTGATCGGTGGTTGTTTGAACGACGCTAGTTCAGAACGCTGCCGCCGTTGACATTGATGGTTGCCCCTGTGATGTGTCGCGCGAGGTCCGATGCGAGAAAGAGAATTGCTCCGGCAACATCCTCTGCCGTCGCGATGCGCTTCAAGGGAATGGCATCGATGACCCGTTGGAGAAACTCCTTATCCGCGAAGACCTCCTCATTCATTTCTGTGTCAACCCAGCCGGGTGCAACGGCGTTCACGCGAATCTTGTAGGGTGCCAGCTCCACGGCAAGCGATTTCGTGAAGGCAAGAATGCCTCCTTTCGAGGCCGCATAGTGCGAATGGAATGCTTCGCCCCGCTGTCCCGCCGTCGAAGAAATGTTGATGATACTCGCGCCGCCGTTCCTCTTCAGGTAGGGGACGACGGCATTGGCGATGTTGAAGATTCCCTTGAGGTTGACGTCAATGGTTTCGTCCCACACTTCTTCCGGTGTAGCGCCGATTTCGCCAAACGTCCAGATGCCGGCGTTGTTGACAACGATGTCAATCCTGCCGAATTCTGCATACGCCCTCTCAACGAATTCCCGCGCCACGGCGTTGACAGCAATGTTCCCTTGAAAGGCAAGTACACGGCGTCCTAGGCTACGTATCTGGCTGAGCACGTCCGCCGCGCGGCTCCCGTTTTCGAGATGGCACAGTGCAATATCCGATCCTGCTTTCGCCAGGAGGACAGCAGTGGCCGCACCGATCCCTCGTGACGCCCCGGTTATCAGCGCAACTTTGTTATTGAGTGTGATCATTGTGCTATGCCCTCGGAAAGAAAGTTTCGAATAATACGATTGAGCTGCTCAAACTCGATGAGGAAAGCATCGTGTCCATGCGGCGAATCGATCTGCACGTATCGTGCGCGAGGGATCAAGGCAGCAATCTCCTTCTGTTCCTCCACGGGATAAAGCACGTCCGAAGTGATCCCGACGCATAAAGTCTTCGCTCTGACGCTACCGAGAACTTCACCCAATGAGCCGCGATCCTTTGTGACATCGTGCTGGTCCATTGCACGCGTGATGCAGAGGTATGTCGCCGCGTCAAACCGGTCAACCAGCTTCTCTCCTTGGTAATGGAGATAGCTTTCAATCTCATAAGGCCTCCACGAGGGGGGAGCGAACGTGCCTCTGCCCATTACTTTCTGCTGGACGGAACGTCCAAATTTCCGCTCGAATGAAACGCGACTCCTATAGGAGATGATCGCAATCATGCGTGCAAGCGCCAGACCTCGCTCCGGCTGGATGTCGTAGTTCCCGTTATTCCACGCCGGATCGTTCTGGATTGCGAGGCGGGCGACCTCGTTCAACCCGATACACCAGGCAGAGTGGCGCGTCGCCGTGGCGATCGGAATGATCGTATCGACCAATTCGGGAAACATGACCGCCCATTCCAGCACCTGCATGCCCCCTAACGACCCCCCGATGATTGCTGCCAATCGCCGAACGCCGAGCGCGTTCATCAGCTCCCGTTGTACGAGGACCATATCACGGACAGTAATCTGGGGAAAGGCAATGCCGTACGGTTTGTCTGTCCTCGGGTTGATGCTCACCGGGCCGGTTGTACCATAGCAGCTCCCCAGAAAATTTGAGCAGATGATAAAGTGCACGTCGGGATCGAACGCTCTTCCCTTTCCGACGATGTCATCCCACCATCCACGTTGACCGTCAGCGGAATACCCGACCGCGTGTGCACTTCCCGTCAACGCGTGGCAGATGAGGACGGCGTTTGTCTTCTCCTTGTTGAGGACACCGCAGGTCTCGTAGGCAACATCAATCGGAGCAAGCTCAGCTCCGGAATCGAGTTGAAACGGATTCCGCTCGTCATGCAATCGTATCGATTGAGTTTGAACGACGTGCTCTGCCACATGGGGTGCCTCTTGTCGAAGTGTCGCCAACTGTCGCATTTGCTCCTCCATTTTCTTTACTGGACTGGGACCTGGGCATTCACAGCGTTCAGCGCTTGGTCGAAGTCTTCGATGATGTCGTCAATGTTTTCGATCCCGACGGAGACTCGCACCATATCCGGTGTGACCCCTGAATCCTTCTGCTCACGCTCGCTCAGCTGTTGGTGAGTCGTTGTTGCCGGATGAATGACGAGCGTTTTTGCATCGCCGACATTCGCCAACAGGCTTGCGAGCTCCAATCCGTCGATGAGCTTACGACCGGCCTCAAGCCCGCCTTTGATGCCGAACACGACGATACCCCCGAATCCGTTGCGCAGATATTTCTTGGCGTTTTCGTGATAAGGATGATCCCTCAGTCCGGGATACCGTACCCAACTCACCTGCGGGTGATCCTTCAACCATTGCGCGAACTTCAGGGCGTTGTCACAATGTCGCTGTACCCGCAAAGAGAGTGTCTCCAAGCCCTGCAGCAAGAGGAACGAATTGAACGGGCTCTGGCAAGGTCCTAAATCCCGTAATTGCTCCACACGCGCGCGAATAATAAATGCGATGTTGCCAAAAGGCCCCTTCGGACCGAATACCTCCCAGAAATTCAGGCCGTGGTAGCCTGGGCTTGGCTCCGTGAAGATGGGAAACTTCCCGTTCCCCCAGTTGAATTCTCCCGAATCGACAATGACGCCACCGATTGAGGTGCCGTGACCTCCGATCCATTTTGTTGCAGAGTGAACAAGAATGTCGGCTCCGTATTCGATTGGACGGCAGAGATATCCTCCCGCGCCAAAGGTATTATCGACAATCAACGGGATCCCGTGGTCATGGGCAACCGCGGCAATTGCTTCGAGGTCAGGAACGTTCAGTCGGGGATTCCCTATCGTTTCGACATACAGCGCTTTGGTTTTCGCATCTATCAGCTTCGCGAAATCCTTCGGGTCATCTCCATCCACAAACTTCACGCAGATGCCAAGGCGGGGGAACGTCACTTTGAATTGGTTATACGTTCCTCCATAGAGAAGGCTTGTCGACACGATATTTTCTCCCGCCTGAGCAAGAGTCGAGATTGCGAGGAATTGCGCTGCCTGTCCCGAGGAGGCTGCAAGCGCCGCAACTCCACCTTCGAGCGCGGCTATTCGCTCTTCGAATACGGCTGTCGTCGGATTCATGATGCGCGTGTAGATGTTGCCGGGCTCCTGCAGGGCGAAGAGCGCGGCGGCATGATCGGCGTTGCGA
>CAZTKU010000104.1:0-10026 GCA_964614245.1 uncultured Ignavibacteriaceae bacterium | reverse complement strand
GGCGACAAAGGCACTGCGATGCCTTTTTCCCGAAGCGCTGCGCAGTACAATTCGTGCAATTCACGGAGCAGGTCGTTCTTCTTGGTCTTGAATTCCTCCAAAATTGGTCCCATGAGAATTCCGTCCGTCGCAAACGCATGACCTCCGCAGTTGAGACCCGATTCAATGCGGAATTCTGAAATCCATATTCCCTTCTTTGACAGGATCTTTCCCTGAATGTATGCCGACCGGTAGTCGCTCACTTTCAGAATGACTTCTTTGCTCAGGGTGCCGTCGGTGTCTGGAAGAAACTCAGGGCATCTTCCCATATAGCTGAACAGCCGTGAATTCAGTCCGGCAGAAAGGACAACCGAAGATTCGAGATCGCTCTTCGCGAACCCGCGGAGGGAAGCGAGTGCGTCCGAGAACTCCGGAGGCAGCTCCTTTCGATTCGTGCCGGTGTTCGTCTTATCCAATTTAGTCATGATATTCACATCAATAGCACCTGGAACGATCTTCGCTCGCAGTTCGTTTTCCAGCGTCGCTCGAGAGATTGGGTCATCGACCTTGATCATTCGACGGTAAAGGGCTTTTAACGGAGAGCGATCCGCCAGCATCTCAAAGTACTTGACGATTTCGCTTCCACGTTCAAACGCCGAGGCTTTCAACTCTACAACTTGGCGCTGCACAATCCGGTTCACGAGATTGAGATACGCGGTAATCCTCCGGGCGCGATGGTCGTCATCTTTTGGAGTGATGGGCGTGTACGGTTCGCCGTTCAGGCTGGAGTAGTGCTTTCGCATGTGTTCGATCAGAATGTCGTCGACGATCGAAATCACCGAAGAGATGCCGAATCGAGCGACCCGTATCGGGGTGTCGATGGAGAATGCCAGACCCATGACCGGGATGTGAAATGTGTGAACCCTCGAATCGTCCATTCTTTCTCTTTCTTCTCTTCTTTGAGAGCAGTTGGCGAGTTTCGCAGGTATGAGACTGACATCTAAATCAAATTTATGACGCTGCTCGGTCGCTTCTCGAACGATCGGCATCTACACCAGTCATAAAACGCAAAGGCCTTCGACAATCGCCGCAGGCCTTGTCGCTCCACAGGTAGAACTCCCCGCCCGCACGACCGATGGACGAGCCTAAACGTGCGGTCGGGCGGGGAACCTACAACTCCCAATTTGACAAGAGTTAGCGAACGAAGTGAAGCTAGCTCTTCTGTCAAATTGAGGATCCCGCTCGAACGGTTACTGTGAGAGCGGGACCTCATTCCAAAGAAGAAATCCCTGACATCAATCAGGCATTCTTGCGCTCCACAGGTAGGACTCGAACCTACAACCCTCCGGTTAACAGCCGGATGCTCTACCATTGAGCTACTGTGGAATGGTATTGACGAAAGAACCCGGAGCAGATTCTCCGGGTCATTTTCAATATATCTCAATTCGGCCAGAATGTCAAACAGATTTTGCCGCGTGGCTCGATGTGGAGTTGCGTTCAGAAATGATGCGCCGCTGCAAAGCCCGAGGAGCACTTCGTTGACATTCCTCGCATTTCAGACTATATTGCCAGCAAAAGTCAAACGAATTCAACTCAGAGAGACGAAGGAGCGCGTGATGCTTAAGGGCGGGATGCCGAACATGCAGGGCATGATGAAGCAGCTGCAGAAAATGCAGGAGAAGATGGCTCAAGTGCAAGCGGAGCTCGAGCAGAAGACCGTGACGGCCGATGCTGGCGGTGGAATGGTCAAGGTCACTGCGAACGGGAAACAGCAGATCATCAAGATTGAAATTGAAAAAGAAGTGGTCAATCCAGAAGAGAAAGAGATGTTGGAAGATCTTGTTGTGGCTGCGGTGAACAAGGCTCTCGAGAACGCCGCCGCACTGGCACAGCAGGAAATGCAGAAGGTCACAAGCGGCATCGTTCCCAATATTCCGGGCATGAATTTCCCGGGTCTGTAACGTCAATTACTGTAGATCCGTCTGGACAGTATGATCTTCACCGCAGAATCGGTCGAGCAACTCACTGAACAATTCGCCCAGCTACCCGGCATCGGTCGGAAAACGGCCCATCGCCTCGCTCTGTATGTCGTCAAGATGACCCGCGAAGACGTGGTCACGCTTGCCAAAGCACTCGTCAATGTGAAAGACAAAGTGCGGTATTGTTCTCTCTGCTCGAACATCACGGAAAGCGATCCGTGCTTGATCTGCTCCAACACCAAGAGGGACCGCTCGCTCATCTGCGTCGTTGAGCAACCCACGGATGTCCTGGCGCTCGAAAGGACGAATGAATTCAAAGGTCTCTACCACGTCCTCGGCGGAGCACTTTCTCCGCTCGACGGGATTGGTCCTGAAGATCTCAGGATCAAAGAATTGCTTCAACGATTATCGAACGCGATTGTGGATGAGGTGATCCTTGCCCTCAATCCCAATGTGGAGGGAGAGGCGACAACGCTGTATCTCTCCAAGCTCTTGAAACCCTTGGGGATGAAGGTCACCCGCATCGCGCGCGGGTTGCCCGTGGGTACAGATCTGGAGTTTGCGGATGAGGCAACACTCAGTCGTGCCTTGGAGGGGCGGATTGCTGTCTGATGAATCTCCTCACTGAAGAGTGGTTGACGAAGAATGTGAAGTGCGGAACCATTTGCATTACCCTCATTACGCTGGCTGCATTGGTTTCCTGCAACATCTTTGAGACCCGGGAGCCCGAGCCGCCGACTCAATCGAGCTCAGACTATATCCCCCCCTCCGAACCCGCTCTGGTGTTTTCGAATATGGCCAACGCGTTCCGTGATATGAACAGTGTGAACTACCTCAAATCGTTTGCCGATTCTGCGACTTCCGGACGCAGCTTCGCTTATGAGCCGACACCACAGGCAAAGCTGAAATATGGTGGGGTGTTCCTCAGCTGGGCCAAGCAATCCGAGCAGCAATACTTTGAAAACGTCCGATCGAAGATACCAAGCGGCTCTTCCGCATCGCTCGCGTTTGACGCTCTGACGGCACAAAGCCTGCAATCGGACTCGGCGCAATACGAAGCGACCTACCGTTTGACCGTGCAGCACTCCGTCGCAAGCATCTCAAAGGAGGCGCGAGGCCGAGCGCAGTTCTTCCTGCTGGCTGATCGCTCGAGAAACTGGGTCATCTGGCGCTGGGTTGACGTGCCGACGGGCGCGAGCACGTTTACGTGGAGTGATTTGAAAGGGGAGTTTGGACAATAGCAGTTTTGAGTTCAGAGTTCCGGGTTGGAAGCTGAATGCTGATCGCTGACAGCTAACCGCTACATGCCAAGCGCTAACAGCCCTATGAAATCGATCGGGAAGATGCTGCTCCTGTTCCTGTTTCTGAGCTCCTGCAACCCGTTCGCTCCGGGGTTGGATGAGAACCTGGAGGAAGGAAATTCCATCCTTGGCGATCCTGCAACGATCGAGGGTGTCTTTCAGAACATCAAGTATGCTTACACGTTTCGCGACACGACAATTTACGGCCAGCTGCTCGGCTCGGACTTCTCGTTCGTCTTTCGCGACTACGATCGGGGGGTCGATGTGACGTGGGGGAGAGATGAGGATATGATGACCACTCACGGCCTGTTCCAAAACGTCCAGCGGCTCGATCTTGTCTGGAACAACATCATCTCCGTTTCAACCGATTCGTTGAGCACGCGAGCGAACGTCAGTCGCAATTTCAATCTCACGGTCACCTTTAACCCAAGCGACATCATTCGAGTTGACGGATATGCAACGCTGGCGTTGGCTCGACCCGAGCCCCAAACACCGTGGCTTATCATTCGCTGGCGCGATGAATCGAATTTCTAGCCCCAAGTGACCCGCAGAGGGGCATTGAGAGCGAGACTATGCAGATCGGGTACATTTTCCGGGAAGGTTTTTCGGGCTTCACACGGGCCAAGCTGTCGACGTTTGCAGCGATCACGACCATTTGCATATCCCTGCTGTTGCTCGGGGCCTTTACCATTCTGGTCCTGAACGCCAACGACGTCGTTGAATCGCTGCGCGAAAAGGTGGAGATGGAAGCTTTCCTGGCGGACCATCTTTCTCCGATTGAAGTATCCATTGTGCGTGACAGCATCGCTTCGCTCGAAGGGGTGCGGGAAGTTCGGTACGTCTCCAAGGAGCAAGCTGCCGCGATCTTCAAAGAAGAGTTCGGTGAGGACATTCACAAGGTTCTCGACTTCAATCCACTTCCGGCATCGATCAAGATCTTTCTGAAAGATGGCTTCAAGACCGCGAAAGCTGCTGAGTCAGTCTACCAAGCCGTCAAGCAGATCAAGGGGGTGGATGACGTCATTTACCGCAAGACGATGCTCGAGATGCTCGATCGACGAGCGACAACGTTCCTCTGGCTCATCTTTGGCATCGGAGTCTTCATCACGATCTCGTCGATCTTCCTGGTTGCGAATACCATCCGCCTGGCGATCTATGCGAAGCGGAAAATCGTGCAAACCATGAAGCTCATTGGAGCGACGAGGTCGTTCATACGCGGTCCCTTTGTTCTCGAAGGTCTCGTCCAAGGTCTCATCGGTGGATGCGCGGCAGCGGGAATTCTCTTTCTCGTTTTTGAATATCTTGCCCGCTGGATTTCCGTCGAGCTGTCCGACTTTGTTCGCATCGAGCCATTCTACTATGGGGTTGTCATCGGTGTCGGATGTCTGCTCGGTATTCTTGGAAGTGCGATTTCCATTAGGCGGTTCTTGGGCGAGAGCGTCGTTCATCAATGACATTGAGAATTGATTTTTCTCCAAATCTTTTCTACTATCACACAGCAGAAAACGCGGTTCCATCAGTACCTGTTGCATCCATCCGATGATCCCATCTCCCGCTCCAAAGGAGTCCCTTCGGGAAAGGGAAACCTTCTGCACACACTGTTTGGCTGAGGATTCTGCCCAGCCTTCCCGTGAACACGGGAACCGAGTTTAATTGGAAGGTTGATCAAACCACAAGGTACCTCTGTATGAACAAGCTCATTGCATTCTGGCGTTCTTCCATCGGCAAGAAAATTGTCATGAGCCTGAGCGGGCTCTTCCTTTGCACCTTTCTCATCGTGCATGTCTCTGCCAATCTCTTCTTGTTCAAGCGCGATGGTGGTGAGACGTACAACGAGGTCGCACATTTCATGTCTTCGAACCTTGCCATCAGGATCACGGAGGTGGTCCTGTTCCTTGGGATCGTAGCCCATATGATCACCGGCGTCGTAGTGTGGATGAAGAACTGGCTCTCACGGCCCGTACGCTACGAGAAGTACAGTTTGAAGGACAACACGCCGTTTTCCTCTCGCCGGCCCATGCTGACCACGAGCGCAGGTCTCGTGGGTTTCTTCCTGGTCTCGCACTTGACCACCTTCTGGATCCCGACGAGATTTGGAGCTGAGCCAAAGCCTCCTTACCAAATGGTTTCGGAGGCATTTTCTGACCCGGTTCTGAGCATCTTCTATATCATCGCTGTTGCTTTTCTCGCTTTTCATCTGAAGCACGGCTTTCAGTCGGGCTTTCAAACGCTCGGACTCAACAACAAGAAGTACAAGCCGCTGATTGACGCGTTCGCGATAATTTTCTGGCTGATTATTCCACTGGCATTTGCTGCGATGCCGGCGTACTTCCTCTGGTTTAAATCATGACAGGCTGAAGATCTCCGGCTTCACTCTTCAGCTTCACCAACGGGAGTTCAATTACCATGACGCTTGAATCGAAGATTCCACCTGGACCAATTGAGAAGAAGTGGGACACCCACCGGTTCAATTTGAAACTGGTGAATCCCGCCAACAAGCGGAAATACACCATCATTGTTGTGGGAACGGGCTTGGCCGGCGCGTCCGCTGCGGCAAGCCTCGGAGAGCTTGGCTTCAACGTCCTGACCTTTTCGTATCATGAGTCTCCACGCCGCGCCCACAGCATTGCTGCCCAAGGAGGTATCAATGCGCCGAAGAATTACGCGAACGATGGCGACAGCATCTGGCGTCTGTTCTACGACACCGTAAAGGGAGGGGACTATCGCGCGCGCGAGGCAAATGTGTATCGCCTTGCTCAGGTCAGCGGAAACATCATCGATCAGTGTGTTGCCCAGGGCGTCCCCTTCGCGCGTGATTACTCGGGCTACCTCGACAACCGCTCATTCGGAGGTGCCCAGGTTTCAAGAACATTCTACGCGAGGGGTCAGACGGGTCAACAATTGCTCCTTGGTGCCTATTCGGCGATAAGCCGGCAAATCAGGGATGGGACGGTGAAGTTCTTCCCGCGTCGCGAGATGCTTGATCTGGTTCTCGTCGATGGCCAGGCCCGCGGCATCGTCTGCCGGAACCTTGTTACCGGTGAAATCGAAGCCTATGGCGCGAACGCTGTTGTCCTGGCAACCGGCGGCTATGCGAACGTCTTCTTTCTCTCCACCATGGCAAAAGCGAGCAACGCAACCGCCATCTGGCGGGCATACAAGAAAGGCGCCGCATTCGGCAATCCATGCTTCACACAAATTCACCCCACGTGCATTCCGCAGGGCGGTGAGTATCAGTCGAAGCTGACGTTAATGAGCGAGAGTCTCCGAAACGACGGCCGCATCTGGGTCCCGAAAAAGAGGGGGGACATGCGGCGGCCGGAAGACATCCCTGAAGAGGATCGGGACTACTATCTCGAGCGTCTGTATCCCTCATTTGGCAATCTCGTGCCGCGGGATGTCGCCTCACGCCGTGCGAAGGAGATGTGTGACAAGGGGCTTGGTGTCGGCCCTACGCGCCGGGCGGTGTATCTCGACTTTGCCGAAGCGATCATGCGCTTGGGCCGGCACGTCATCGAGGAGCGGTACGGAAACCTCTGCGATATGTATCACGAAATCACGGCGGAGGATCCCTACAAGGTTCCGATGCGGATCTATCCAGCCGTTCACTACACGATGGGTGGATTGTGGGTTGATTACAATCTGATGAGCACGATCCCCGGCCTTTACGTGATCGGCGAGGCCAACTTCTCCGATCACGGAGCCAACCGCCTTGGGGCCAGCGCCCTGATGCAGGGCCTGGCCGATGGCTATTTCATCCTGCCGTATACGATCGGTGATTATCTCGCGACGGCGAAGTTCAAGCCGTTAAAGACTGAGGATGCGCCGTTCAAAGAAGTCCAGCAATCCATCGAGCAGATGGTGAAGAAGCTTATGTCAATCAACGGGAAGAAAACTGTTGAGGAGTTTCACCGTGAGCTCGGAAGGATTATGTGGGAGAATGTCGGCATGGGGCGGAACAGGGCTGGCCTGCGGAAAGCGCTCGCGGAGATACCGAAGGTGCGTAAGGAATTTTGGCAAAACGTGAAGCTCGTCGGAGGCCCGAACGAGCTGAATTCCGAGCTCGAGAGAGCCGGACGCGTCGCAGATTTCCTGGAGCTCGGAGAACTGATCGCATTTGATGCCTTGCATCGCGAAGAGTCGTGCGGCGGGCATTTCCGCGAGGAGCATCAAACGGAAGAGGGGGAGGCCATGCGCAACGACAAGCGATTCTGCTACGTGGCAGCGTGGGAGTTCAATGGCGTCGGCAAGACTCCGAAATTGCACAAAGAGCCGCTGGCGTTTGAATACGTGAAGCCTTCGCAAAGGAGCTACAAGTAAATCCAGGAAGTCGGACTTCTACCGAGACAAGGAGCCACAGGTAATGAATTTCAAACTGAAGATCTGGCGTCAGAAGGACCGGGAAGACAACGGTCGATTCGTCACCTACGAGGTCAATAACGTCTCGCCCGACGCATCGTTTTTGGAGGTGCTTGATATCTTGAATGTCGATCTGGTCAAGAAAGGCGAGGATCCGGTCGCGTTCGATCACGACTGCCGTGAGGGCATCTGCGGAAGCTGCGGGATTGTCATCAACGGCCGGTCCCACGGACCGGGGAGAGGAACGGCGACGTGCGAGCTTCGCATGCGCCTGTTCCAGGATGGTGACACCATCGTCGCGGAACCCTGGCGTGCCAAGCCATTCCCCGTGATCAAAGACCTTGTGGTCGACCGGACTGCTCTTGACCGTATCATGGCAGCGGGCGGATATATTTCTGCCAAGACCGGTGCCGTGCCTGACGCAAATGCGATCCCGATTCCGAAGCCGGTTGCAGAGGAATCGATGGATGCGGCCGCGTGCATAGGATGTGGTGCATGTGTCGCGGCGTGCCCGAACTCTTCTGCAATGCTGTTCGTCGCAGCGAAGGTCTCGCACCTGGCTCTCTTGCCTCAAGGTCAGGTTGAACGCAAAGAGCGTGCGCTCCGCATGGTCGAGGAAATGGACAAAGAGGGATTTGGCAACTGCTCAAACAACTATGCGTGCGAGGCGGAATGTCCGAAGAAGATTTCCGTTATGCACATCGCTCGCCTCAATCGGGAGTTCATCCGGGCAGAGCTTACGTGATTGTTGGGTCCAGTCGAGATTGGACGAGGCTGGAAAATACAAAAGGCAACCTCAGATGCGAGGTTGCCTTTTTTTTGTAGATCCCTACAGCTCAACGTGCGGACACGCAGTGTTGATCAAGTCCACGTGCCTGTTCCGGTCTGGGTCCCATTCAAATCATACGTCCACCATTGGCCCGAGCCATTGGCCTGCCAGACAGCCTTGTAGGTCAACTTTGTCCCTTCATACATCCTCAGTTCACCGGTGTTATCGGGGTTATTGACCGCCACTGTTTCACCCTCGAAGATCCCACTAGAGTAATATTTAAGCGTTCCGGTGAGGACGTTGTTGGTTGTCGTCCAGACGTATTCGGCATTAAGTATGGATTTGTTATCCTCATAGATTTTCCAGTTCCCGTTCTTGCCATCCGCGCTCGTCGTTCCCTCGATCCCGGTCCAGTTGTTGTACACTGTTCCATCGGAAGCATCGGTTCCGTTGAGCACCATCTTCCATGTGTAGCTCCCGTCTCCCTGTCGAGTTGCTGTGAACTTGACGGTTAAAGTTCCTTCGGTGTACGTCCATGTCCAGGCGTTGCCGCTCTGAACGCCCTGCAAAGCTGTGAACGGGGTAAAGATCATTGTGAATGCATTCATCGCCGACACGTAACTCTTCACCAGATTCGCCTGGGTGTCCGAGGAGTTAGTGTTCGGACCTTTGAATGTAACAACGGGAATCGAAGGTGTGGAGCCCTCCGGCTCAGTCGGTGCACTCTCCTTCTTCGAGCAACCGGCGACGAGCAACGCAAACAACGTGAGCGGCAGAAAAACCTTTAACAGACGAGGGCGCATAGGAACTCCTTTTAGATAGTGATGGATGTGTGATGTGGAGATGTGTGATTAGTTTTCTTGATCAAGTGGAGTGGGATGTCCTATCGATGCGCTCAAGTAATGAGACAAAGTCTCTCGAACTCTATGATCCGTCTCACTCCCGGAGCAGATCCCAGGATTACCCTATCCTTGATAATAGAGCCAATATATGCTACATTTTGGCGCCATGAAGCCGCGATCTTACCTATTCGCTCTCACTCTGTTCCTTCTTCCCTCCCTTGGTGTTGGACAAGATACGAAAGAAAACGCAGATTTCAAACTGGCGGTCAATCTGTACAACGACAGGCTCTACGATCTGGCCGTGGAGCAGTTTCGTCAGTTTGCTGCATTGTATCCGAACACTCAGCAGGGAATCGAGGCGCGATTCTTCCTGGGCCTCTCCCAGTCGAAGCTGGGGAAGCACGAGGAGGCGCGGCTAACCTTTCAGAATTTTGCACTGGCATTCCCTGAGCACCCGAGAGCTCCCGAAGCGTGGTGGAATGTCGCGGAGGCTTATGTTGCGATGAAGAATACTCGCGAGGCCGCACTGGCATTCGAGAGAGTCAAGACCTTCCATCCGAAGAGCAAGATCGCTCCCAACGCGCTCGCTCGGTCCGCCGAGTGTTTCCAGCTTGCGGGCGACCGTGAGAGCGCCAAAAAGGTCTTGCGGACGCTCATTCAGGACTATTCTTCATCAGACGCTGTCCTCGCAGCAAGGCTCGAGCTTGCCCGGATGTATCTTTCGGACAACCAGCATGAGCTCGCGCGGGCTGAATCCAAACGCGTCGCGGATGGCTCGCAGGATGCAGGCACGAAAG
>CAZTKU010000103.1:0-10140 GCA_964614245.1 uncultured Ignavibacteriaceae bacterium | reverse complement strand
AGCAACTCTTTCGGCTCGTTTGCGTTTTCGAACAGGGCGTGGGAGTATTCTGTTCGAATTCGAGAATCGTCGGTTCCGTGGATGAAGAGGATGGGCTTTCGCACCTGCTGAACGGCCTGCAGGGGAGAGACGTCACGTGCCTTGAACTTTGCGATTTTCTGGGATCGGCTCATCGCAACGTTCCGGAGGAAATGCCACGGCAGCTTGATGATGAGCTTCTGATAGTCGACCATGATCGTCCGCAGATCCGTGAAGCCTGCCTCGGCGATGATCGCTGAGATCCTGTCGTCTATCGCGGCAGACAGCAGCGCGACAGCCGCTCCCATCGACGTGCCGAACACCCCAATTTTCCCAACGTGCATGTCCCTTCGGGATTGCAGATAGTCGATCACGGTTGAAAGGTCGAATTTCTCATAAAATCCATAGGTACAGTAGATGCCCTCGCTATTACCGTGACGGCGCGAATCGTAAAGGAAGACATTGAAACCGTTTTGAAAAAAGAGCTTCGCATACGGCACACCCCCGATCTTGCAGTCCCCGACACCGTGGAGGTAGATGATAGAGCCCCGAGTTGTTCGGGGCTGTTTCACGAGCCAGCAGCTTAGCCTGAGTCCGTCGCGTGTTGCGATCGCGACATCCTCTTGTGGCAAGTCGGCATCCTTCGGCTCGA
Source organism: uncultured Ignavibacteriaceae bacterium (assembly GCA_964614245.1). GTDB lineage: Bacteria > Bacteroidota > Ignavibacteria > UBA10030 > UBA10030 > VGWB01. The sequence continues at coordinate 9,470 of CAZTKU010000103.1, read as the reverse complement.
GCAATGTTGTGAACGTGCTGTACCACCCGGGTGTCCGGAGGCTTGGCTGCAAGAGGATGAGCGGTCCGACCACGAGGATGATCGCTGCTACCGTAACGAGGAACATCAGTAGCAGGAGGAGGATTGCCAGAAGGATGGACATGAATCCTGAGGGCTCGAGACCTTTGGTGGTGAGTGCCTTCGCTGTCAGAGGCAATATAAACAGGGAGCCGCTGGCATGCAAGGTGAGGTTGGCCATCGGGGGAAGACTCCTGGCAGGCTGATGACAAAACTATCCCGTGATGTCATCGCGAGGAGCGGTGCGACGAAGCGATCCCGCAGATGCTTAAGAAATCGACATCGGGATTGCTTCTCCCGACTGAAGGTCGTTGCACAAATTCGTTCGACATCAGATCATTGTTCACAAACGGCACAGATGATATGACGCTCCTGACGGAGCTCGCCAATTCTGTTTTGGCCCAAGCTACAAACGTCTCGTCCCTAACGGGACTCGCGAGGCGATATGAAATCAGCTCGATATGGTCGCTCCGTAGGAGCGAAATATTTATAGATTGTCCGACAATGAACGAATCAGCCCCAGCGGGGCGGAATGTTATCTTTTATCAAGGGTTTGGAAGTTCGCAATCGGTATAAGTCGCGATCGCAATGACTGCAGTTCAGGTTCTTTCAGCGAATCCCCGAGCACGCCAAGTGAGAAATCTCCCATTTACCAATGAACCAGATCACCATTACGGCTTTTATGTGATCATAATTCATCGTACTTTTGTGGTGCTTTGCTCTGACATCTTCATCTACCCTGATCGCTGAGGTTCGGCTTGAACGTCGCACTGGTGCACGATTGGCTTACGGGAATGCGCGGAGGGGAAAAAGTCCTTGAAGTATTATGCGAACTCCACCCGAATGCGACGCTGTTCACCCTTCTGCATAACAAGGGGGCGATGTCCTCAACAATCGAGCAGATGAATATCCGTACCTCGTTCATTGACCGTTTACCTCTGAAAACAGAAAAGTACCGGAACTATCTTCCGTTGTTTCCGCGTGCGATCGAATCCCTGGATTTGTCCCCGTACGACCTCATTCTCTCAACGAGTCACTGCGTCGCGAAAGGTGCGATCCCAAAGCGGGGAGCGTTGCACATTTGTTATTGCCACACGCCGATGCGGTACGTCTGGGAGATGTACGACGAGTATTTCGGGAAAGGGAGCGCCGGCTTGCCGGCGCGCGCGGCGATGTCGTTCTTTGCTCCGAGGTTGCGTCGATGGGATGTGGCATCAAGCGATCGGGTGCACCATTTTATCGCGAACTCTCGAAACGTCGGTCAGCGTATTCAGCGCTGCTATCAACGCTCGGCCGATGTCATCTACGCCCCGGTCGACACATCGCTCTTTACGCTCTCCGAGCGCGATGACGGCTATTATCTGATCGTGAGCGCCCTCGTCCCATACAAACGGATCGATCTTGCCATCGAGGTCTTCAGTCGATTGGGGGAGCGGCTGCTGATCGTCGGCAAAGGTCCGGACCTTCAGAAGCTTAAGGCGTCGGCGTCCAGTAATATCGAATTCCTCGGTTGGCAGTCGGACGTTGAGCTTGCGAAGCTCTACGCGGGCTGTCGAGCGCTGATCTTTCCCGGCATCGAAGATTTCGGCATCGTTCCTCTCGAAGCGATGGCGAGCGGCAAGCCAGTAATTGCCTTCGGGCAAGGAGGTGCGTTAGAGACTGTTATCGAGAGCCCTGGACTCTCCACGGGCATCTTCTTCCACGAGCACACGATTGAGGCGTTGACGGATGCTCTGAGGAAGTCTCAACGTTTTCGGTTTGACCCAAGGGTCATTCGAGAGCATGCTGAGCAGTTTGATCGCTCGAAGTTCAAGGTGAAACTCCAACAGTACATTCAAGAAAAACTTCAACTCCATCAGCCCGGTGCTAGGCGATCCTGAGGTTCGTCCGATCTACTCGTTTTTGCGTGTGTTTCTTCCTTCTTGAGCTCGACGGTCCGAGAATACCTTTGACTTTAGGGCTCATTTTCTTTATATTTTCTGGCCAATTTTGGCGTTTTGCCCCGTTCTTTCCCGCTTTCGACCTCCCTTATCGGGATGGGGCGCCCTACCATCTACAGCTCTCGGAGGGTCTCACGACCCGCCGGGTTGTAGATGAAATACTGAGTTCACGATAGGATAGAATGCCGACAGACCAGCATCATAGGTCAAAGAAGGTTAGGTACGATTTGGTGTTGGTGCCGCGTGACGATGCCGGTCAGGCGAAATCGGTCCGATTCGCGCCGTGGCAGGTACTGACGCTAGTTGCCGGCTCTCTGATTCTGATCGTCATTGCGGTAATGGCTTTGCTGGCGTACACGCCCATCGGAGCTCTCATCCCGATTGAGAATGCAGAGCTGGTGAACCGATACAGCAAGGAGCTTGTCTCACTGAACCAACGGATGACATCGCTCATGGAGCAGCTCGTGGAGCTCCGCGGGTACAATGTGAAGCTCCGAAAGGCACTGGGTGAGCAAGTCGTCGCGACCGATTCAGGCGTTGCCGTCGTTGGAAGTCCTCGTTCCGCGAAGATCGAGAACAGAAAAGAGGCTGGACAGCTGGAGCGAGCGCTCGGGGCTGCGGGTGTGCAGATTCCTCGGTCATCGTCAGGCATGGCGACGGTGCAACTGCCGGCGCAGGAGCAGCATCAGGTCGTTTTTCCCGTCGTTCTTCCGGCTGAGGGGTACATCAGTCGCGGATTTGACACGGACCAGCGACACTATGGACTGGACATTGCGGGAAAGATGGGAACGCTGGTGAATGCGGCTGCTGATGGTTATGTCGTGTTCGCAGGGTGGACGAGTGACGACGGATACAAGCTCATCCTTTCTCATTCGGGCGGGTTCCTGACGTTCTATCAACACAATCAATCGTTGCTGAAGTCGGCTCATGCATTTGTCAGACGCGGTGAACCGATCGCCTTGCTCGGCAACTCCGGGCAGACGAGTGTGGGTCCGCACGTGCACTTTGAGATTTGGAAAGATGGAGTGCCTGTCGACCCGGCAAACTACATCCTGAACCTTAACTTCTAGGGAACCAGTGGCTCTCAAATTAGATCCGGTTAAGGAGTTGAACATTATTGGTCCGGGAACGGTCCTCGAGGGAAAGATACGCAGTCAGGGGAGTGTTCGCGTCGACGGCAAGGTGACCGGGGAAATAACGGCGAGCGAAAGCCTTGCGGTGGGCGTTACCGGCGAGATAGACGGCAACGTCACGGCGAAGAATGTCACGATCGGCGGCAAAGTGCGAGGCTCGATCAGTGCATCGGAGAAGATCGTGTTCGAGGGCAAAGCCGTTGTGAAAGGCGACATCCGTGCGATGAAGCTTGTGATCGATGAAGGGTGCGTGTTCGACGGGAAAGTCGCCATGACCGAGCGGACGCAATTGTACGAACCGCGGCATTAGGCATTCCTTTGTTCGCGTTGAAGAGGTTGGACCAATGTCGTCTTCACCAAAGCCGGACGAACCCGGGCAGCGGAAAGACCTTTTTCCAGGCCTCGGGCAGGGCTATCGGGACTTCGCACCCTATCTGACACTCGGGTTTCAGCTCGCCGCAGCGGTTATTGCGTTCTTCTTCCTGGGGTGGTGGCTCGACACACGATACGGGACCTCCCCGACGTTCAAACTGATCGGGTTGCTGCTCGGATCAATCGGCGGGATGATCAAATTCTTCAAGTCAGTGTCGAAATTGACCAAAGAAAAGAAGTCCTGAGTCTGGGTGACTGCTCGTGAAAATCGACTGGGGGTTCTTAAGGCTTGTTCTCTATTGTGCCGTGGGCGTTGCAGGGTTGATCGTGTACCCCCTTTCTCGCTTCGCCAGCGGTGAGGTGGTGCAGAGCGTTGCGGCAAGTGGTCTGGCTAACTTGCTGCATCTCTTGCTTGGCTACGCTGCGATTGAGCTTGGTTTCGACAAATCCAACACAACGTTCCTGAAGGTTATTCTGGGCGGCACCGTTCTCCGACTGCTGTTGTTGGTCGGAATCGTGTTTCTGTTGGTCAGAGTGTATCAGTTTCACACGCTCTCGTTGATGATTTCGATGTTGCTGTTCTACGTTTTGAATCTCGCGCTCGAAATTCATTTTCTTCAGAAAAAAGTTTCCCTCAAAAGTTAGACGCGGCTCGTTCTTGACATTCGATCCTTCTGCTCTTGCTGATACTCTGCAGCACGCCTCGGCCAGCGTGAGCGATTCCGTTCGCGCTGCCGTCTCCCATGGAGCTTCGGGGCACGGTGAAGGATTCGATTTCGGTCACCTGCTCGGACACATGAAGAATTCCATGGAGCTTGAATTCCCGGGCGGTCACATCGGGCTTCCGCACGTTCCACCTGTCCAGATCGGCGGGATAACAGTTGATCTTTCAATCACGAAGCACGTGTTCTTCTTGCTGCTCTCCGCGCTCATCGTGACGATCATAGCCGTCTACGCTGCGCGCAAGAACCGGAAGAGCGGCGTTCCGAAAGGAATCGGCAACCTTGTCGAAGTGCTCGTCGTGTTTATCCGTGATGAGGTCGCACTGCCGAACATGGGGAGGGCAGGGCTCGCGTACGTCCCCTTCCTGCTGACCACCTTCTTTTTCATCCTGATCATGAATCTCATCGGCCTCATCCCGTACGGGGCGACGTCGACTTCAAATGTTTCGGTGACAGCGGGATTAGCACTCGTCGCGTTCATTATGATCCAGGCTGCGGCGATTCGGGCGCAGGGATGGAAACAGTACCTCGCCCATCTGACCGGCGGTGTGCATTGGGCTCTGTGGCCGATCATGATTCCGGTGGAAATCCTGGGGTTGTTTACGAAGCCGTTCGCTCTCTGTATGCGTCTCTTTGCGAACATGAACGGTGGACACATCGTCCTCCTCTCGCTCGTGGGCCTGATTTTGCTGTTTCGATCTGCGGTCATCGCTCCCCTCCCCGTGCTGTTCGGGGTCGCGATCGATTTGCTGGAGCTCTTTGTTGCCCTTCTGCAGGCGTACATTTTCACCATGTTGACGTCGCTCTTTATGGGACTGGGGATGCCTTCGGAGCATGGGGACGAACACGCTGAACTCTCTCATTAATGGATGAATACACTTTCTCTCTTCATAACGATCTCTTCCACAGGAGGAATGAACAATGGAACCTAATGCACTTGCCTATCTTGCTGCAGGAATTGGAGCGGGTATCGTCGTGGTGGGAGCCGCGCTCGGTATCGGGAAGCTCGCGGCTGCCACAATGGATGCCACGGGCCGGCAACCGGAAGCTGCCGGACAGGTCCGAACCTCGATGATCATTTCTGCCGCGCTCATTGAAGGTGCAACCTTCTTCGCGCTGGCTATCTGCATCATTCTTGCCACCAAATAGGCCAGGGGTTCAACCTCATGTTCGATATCAATCCGGGGTTGATGGTCTGGACCGTTGTCACCTTCGTGGTGCTCGCCCTGGTGCTCTCGAAGTTCGCGTGGAAACCGTTGCTGAAGTCTCTGAAGGATCGTGAAGACACAATCCGGCAGGCGCTCGATTCAGCCGAAAAGGCGCGCGCCGAGTCAGCGCAGTTGCTCAAGCGAAACGAAGAGAACCTGGCGAAAGCGGAAGAGGAATACCGGAAGATCCTCCGCGAGGGGAAGATGCTTGCAGAGAAGCTGAAGGAGGAAATCGTTGCGAAGGCTCATCAACAGGCGCAGCGGGAGCTTCAGCAGGCGAAGGAGGAGATCCATCGGGACATCGATGCGGCCAAGCAGCAGCTGCGGGGAGAGGTGGCCGATCTTGCGATCCTGGCTGCCGGCAAAATCCTCGATGAGACGATGGATGCGCAGAAGCACAAGAAGATTGTTGACAAGTTTCTCAATCAACTTCCCAACAACTAGAAGCCATCTCAAAAATAGTCACGCCCGCCTGACCGTCCATTGCTCTCCACAGTCGGGCAGGCAAAGCCGCCAAGACGCAAAGCACGGAAAGAAACATTGATTTTTGGCGGTCTTTGCGCCTTGGCGTGAGATCCTCATTGCTTCCAAAGGGGTTTTTTAGATAGGTTCTAGTCAGTTCGAAGGTCACTCGTTCAGGGATGCGCCGGCTGCGTACTGACCGCTTCCAGGGTCGGCGGGCCGACCGGTGGATCCGGATGAGTCACTTTGATCAATGAAAGGCGTATGGAAGGTCTTCGCGCTGCACGGCGGTATGCAGAAGCCGTCTTGGGGATGTCAGAAGAAATGAAGCAGGTCGATCGCCTGGTGAGCGATATGGAAGTGCTCCGAAACGCAATCAAGGGATCGCGGGAGTTCGTTTCATTTCTGAAGAGTCCCGTCATCTCGAAGGACAAGAAGAGATCCGTCCTGGCCGAGCTCTTCCGCCACAATATTGACGAGTCAACGCTCGGCTTTCTGGACCTCCTCATCGAGAAGAACCGGGAGGACGTTCTTCCCCTGATCATTGATGAGTTCTTCAGGCTGCGCGACGAGCGGATGGGGGTCGTGACCGTCGATGTGCGCGCGGCGGCCGAGCTGACGAAAGAGCAACAGCAAGCCATCGAGAAACGGTTCGAGGGAATGACCCGCAAGAGCGTGCGCATCGCGTTCAGCGTGGACAAGCACCTCAAAGGGGGCTTCGTTGCGAGGGTTGGCGATACGGTGTTTGATGGCAGCCTCCGGCGCCAGCTCGAACTGCTGAGGGAGCGCTTTGTCGAGGAAACCGCACGCAACTAGATTGAAATCGAAGAAAAGGGAAACGTATGGCAGACGTAAGACCTGATGAAGTCTCCGCAATTCTGAGGAAACGGCTTTCGGGATTTGAAAAAGAAGTGGACGTGTACGACGTCGGAACGGTGCTTCAGGTAGGGGATGGTATCGCACGCGTGTACGGGCTTTCGAAAGTGATGGCGAGCGAGCTCGTGGAGTTTCCACACGATGTCTTCGGCATGGCTCTGAACATCGAGGAGGATAACGTCGGATGCGTCCTGTTTGGTGAGAGTTCCTTCATCAAAGAAGGGGATACCGTCAAGCGCACGAAGCGGCTGGCGTCCATGCCGGTCGGTGAGCAGATGCTTGGTCGCGTGATCACACCGCTCGGTGAGCCACTCGATGGCAAGGGGCCGGTCAAGGTGGAAAAATACATGCCGCTCGAGCGGAAGGCGTTAGGTGTCATTCAGCGCCAGCCCGTCAAAGAGCCGCTGCAGACCGGTATCAAAGCTGTTGACGGCATGATCCCGATTGGTCGCGGTCAGCGCGAGCTCATCATCGGCGACCGTCAAACTGGCAAGACGGCGGTCGCGCTGGATACCATCATCAATCAGCGCTACACGCATACCGAGAAGGCAAAGAAAGAAGGGATCAAACCTGTTTACTGTGTCTACGTTGCCATCGGTCAGAAAGGATCGACGATGGCGCAAGTGGTGAGCAAGCTTGAAGAGCAGGGCGCGATGGAGTACTCAACGGTCATCCAGGCGACGGCCGGCGATGCTGCGCCTCTGCAATTCATTGCTCCCTACGCCGGTGCAACCATTGGTGAGTATTTCCGCGATAGCGGCCGACACGCCCTTGTTGTGTACGACGACCTGTCGAAACATGCGCAGGCATACAGACAGATGTCGCTTCTCCTGCGCCGACCGCCCGGCCGCGAAGCGTATCCCGGAGACGTATTCTATCTCCACTCGCGCTTGCTGGAGCGCGCGTCGAAGTTGAACGAGGAACTGGGAGGCGGCAGCCTGACGGCGCTGCCCATTATCGAGACACAGGCTGGAGATGTCGCCGCGTACATTCCGACCAACGTCATCTCGATCACGGACGGACAGATCTATCTTGAATCCAGCCTGTTCAATTCCGGTATCCGTCCCGCTATCAACGTCGGCATTTCAGTCTCGCGCGTAGGCGGTAACGCTCAGATCAAGGCAATGAAATCCGTGGCCGGCCGCCTGCGATTGGAGCTTGCCCAGTATCGTGACCTGGAGGCGTTTGCGAAGTTTGGGTCTGACTTGGACAAGGCGACCCAGCAGCAATTGCGACGTGGATCAAGATTGGTAGAGCTTCTCAAACAGGGCCAATACGTTCCGATGCCCGTCGAAAAGCAGGTGGTGGGCATCTTTGCCGGGACGAACGGGTACCTCGATCCGATTCCGGTCGAAGATGTCCAGCGGTTTGAACAAGAACTCCACGAGTACGTTGATATGAAATTCCCGGAGATATTTCTGACAATCGCCGACCAAAAGGCACTGTCGGACGACACAACCAACAAGCTCCATGCGATCCTGAAGGAGTTCAGCGGCAAGTTTAGACCATCTACAAGAGCGAGCTAACGACGCCACGCTCATCACGAGCAATACGCATCTGATTCATGGCAACACTCCGAGAAATACGTCGTCGCATCAGCGGCATCAAGAGCACTCAGAAGATCACGAAGGCAATGCAGATGGTCGCGGCGGCCCGGCTGCGACGCGCACAGGTAGCGATTGTCTCCACGCGCCCGTACGCGCGAAAACTGGGTGAGCTGCTGCGACACGTCGTGACCAAAGTTGACCCATCCCTTCACCCTCTTCTTGTGACTCGTGAGATCAAGAACGCTGCGCTCGTTGTCGTCACGGCCGATCGCGGCCTCTGCGGTTCTTTCAACAGCAACCTCATCAAAGCGGCCATCCAGCATATTGCGGCGAATGAGCAGCAACGGCGGCCCGGCGTCAAGGTCATTACGATTGGCAAGAAGGGCTCCGACTACTTCAGCAAGCGAGAGTACAAGCTGTATGCGAAACACGTCGGCATCTTCCATTCGCTGGATTTCAGCCGCGCGCGCGCGCTGGTCCAGCAGCTGACGGACGGGTACCTCAGGGGTGAATTCGACAGCGTGGAGGTCATCTACAACGAGTTCAAATCCGTGATTCAGCAGCGCATCGTCGTGGAACAGTTGCTTCCGATTCCTCCGGAAGAGATCCACGGCCCAAAGAATCTTCGCGCCTTGGCTCAGGTTGACTACATCTATGAACCTTCCAGCGGGGAGATCATCGATGCGCTTGTTCCGCGACACCTGAACATCCAGATGTGGCGGATTCTGCTCGAGTCCAACGCGGCCGAACAAGGAGCGCGCATGACAGCTATGGATAATGCAACGGAAAACGCGAAGGAGCTTATCCGGGAGCTCACGCTGAAATTCAACAACGCGCGTCAGGCCGCGATCACGAAGGAGTTGCTGGAGATCGTCAGTGGAGCGGAGGCGCTGAAGAAAGCTGGCTAGACCCTGCGGCGTGCAGGGGGATAGCCGGGATCAGCTTCAAGGAGTACTTGAAACCGTTGTTCACATTCGCGTGGGCAACGGTTTTTCTCTGCATGGGGGGCTTGATCGTAGCCGGTTCAGGGATCAACAATTGCCTTGATTGGCGGGCGATTTTTCGGTACCTTATTAGCCCAAAATTTTGAGACCTCCGGCTTCCGAAATCTCAAGTGGCGGGGAGATTTCGGAAGTTTTGTTCAGGAGGGGGA
>CAZTKU010000102.1:0-10339 GCA_964614245.1 uncultured Ignavibacteriaceae bacterium | reverse complement strand
CGTGCGATTGTGAAAGGGGAGCACGCCGATCTTCCACCGGTGGGGTTGCGGCGTCGTCTCGCGCCTCTGTAGATAGAGCAACAACGAGACACTCAGAGCGAAAAAAAAGAGCAGACCCAGCCCCATATTTAACGGACGGAGACGGATCCGGCGAGCTCGAGGCGGTTGTTCTTTCGCGGCCGTCTCAGCTCTCAGAATTACGGCTACCTCCTCCATAGATTGCGGACGGCCGTTAGGATCCTTTTCGAGGCAGCGCCGACAGACTAGTCGAAGTCCTTCAGTGATATCTTTGCGAATCCCTGCGCAGTCGCGCGGTTCATCGTTGGTGATCGAGTACATCAGGGCAGGCGCGTGTTCTCCTCGGAATGGAAGCTGCTGTGTCAGCATCTCAAATAGCGTGACTCCGAAGGCCCAAATATCGGTCCGCGGATCGACAGTGTTTCCCGACACTTGTTCGGGCGACATATACGCGACCGTTCCAACGGTCGATCCTGTTCTTGTGACCCTTGTCCCTCCAGCAAGCTTGGCTATGCCGAAGTCCATGATCTTCACCACTCCGCGTGATGTGACCATGATGTTTGCCGGCTTGATGTCTCGGTGAATGATCCCGTGTGAGTGAGACTCGGAAAGCGCCTCAGCGATCTGCAAGGCAATATGAATTGTCTCGTCAAGCGAGAGAGGTCCGCGTTCGATCTTCTGCTTCAGCGTCTCTCCCTCGTAGCAATCCATCACGATGAAGAGCTGGTCATCGGCTGTCTCATCGATGTCGTGGATGGTGCAGATGTTCGTATGCTGGAGAGCGGAGGCTGCTTGCGCTTCGTGGATGAAGCGACGCTTTGCTTCTTCGTCGCGGGTAAGATCGGGTGGGAGGAATTTGAGGGCAACGCTGCGCTTCAGGCGGGTGTCTTCGGCTTTGTAGACAACACCCATCCCGCCACCCCCAAGCTTTTCGAGAATCTGATAGTGTGACACGGTCGCCCCGATCATGACGATCTCCTTCTTTAAGAGAAGCCGGGGCTTTCCGGAATGCCTTCGACGGTGCTGAGGAAGTTCCGGTGGGCTTGTCTGCTAGTACAAAGCTACTTCACCGTTCAATCAAAAGCAAATCTAGGCCTGTATTCCCTTCATTGGCGCAGCTTTCTGGAGAATTGAACTGCGGCAAGAGTTGATCCTCATCGCCCAACAGGTCATTGCGCGGCAGTCCAGCTGTGGAGAACAATGGACTTGAGAGATGACCGCGAGACCGATGTGTCCTTGTCTTTCTCCGGCGAAACCTTCCGAGCAAACGCGGCCAGACTAGGCAATCGCCCTCCAGAGATCCTCGTACCGCTTCATATGGATGGCGGTCGCGAATAACAAGATGGCAATCAGGACGGTTACAAGGGGGACTTTATTCTGAAACCGTTGCGATAACCTCTCTGGCGCAACGATGCCCACCAGCGGGATGAGAAACAACTATGGTCTCGCCGTCTCGCCTTTTGTTTTACCGAAAACCCAAACCATGAAGAATCAAACCCAACGTCAGCGAGAGGAACGAGAACGATGATGGTGAGAAAAGCTCTGTTTTTCATCGCGCTTCTGCTGTCACCGAGTGGAGTCCTGCAGGACCAACGCCGCAAACATGGTTTCCACTCTTGTGCGGAAATTCTTGCGACTCAGATCTACAATAAGGATGTGGTACCGACCGATCTCCTTTCGCTGCAGAGGAGCGTCGGCTTCACTCTTAATACCGACGCGATCAAGATTCGATTCGATGAACTGAAGGCAGGAGTCAAAGCCCGCACCCGCGGCAATTCTCAAGAGTTGCGTGAAGCATTTCATGCTTTCGTACACATGGGGGCCGTCAAGAACCTGGCCGATCTGACGAACGGGTCCCATGGCGAGTGTCTGTGGTCGCTTGGGCAATGCAGAAGGGGCACAGGAAATGACGATCAGGATAGTCGCCGCCAATATTTGTCGCACGGGGTTTAGAATCCTCCTTTGTGTCGTAAGAGTCGAGGGGAACACACTGAGAACTCCATGGAGTTGCAACGCAGCACAACATCACGGTTAGCATATGACACAGAAAATCTTTACCTTGACGAAAGTTGTGATCGCAGAAAGGGCACGCATGCCTCACCGCGTCAGACTGTTATTCTTCTTCCTCGTCGTTCCGTCTCTTCTTGCCGCGCAAGGCATTGATATCCGCGGCGTGGTAGCAGATAGCACCACGGGTGAGAGGATACCTTTTGCAAATATCGTGTTGGTGGGCACGACGAGAGGCGTGGCATCCAACCTCCAGGGTTTCTACCTCATTCCAAACGTTCCCCCGGGTCGTTACCAGGTCACAGCGAGCTCCATCGGCTACGAATTGCGAACAAAGACCGTCTCGCTGCAAGCGGGCCAACCGCTCGTCGTGAATTTTCAGCTTCCGTCCAAGCCTGTTGAGTTTTCAGAGGTTATCGTAACCGACAAGGTCAAGCGCGAGCTGACCGAAATCCAGACGAGCGTACACGTCTTGGAGCAACGGGACATCCGCGCGGTGCCGATGGCAGGTCAGGAGGATATCTTCCGCTCGATCAGAATATTGCCGGGGATTGTGTCAACCAGCGACGTGAATTCGCAGTTCTACGTCCGCGGCGGGGCGGGCGATCAAAACCTGATATTGCTGGATGGCATGAAGATCTACAACCCGTACCACGCGTTCGGCATCTTCAGCATCTTCGATTCTGACATCATCAAGGCGACGGAGGTTTACACAGGAGCATTTCCACCGGAATTTGGCGGCAGGTTGTCGTCGGTGGTGAGTATGACAACCCGAGATGGGCGCTCGAGCGCAGTCGCCGGTCGTGCTAATATCAATTTCCTTTCCGCCAAGCTCCAACTGGATGGTCCAGCCATGGAGGGGATCACGTGGCTTGTCAGTGCGCGGAAATCGCTGTTTTCCCAGACTTTCAAGAACTTTCTCAACAAGGATCTTCCTCTTTCTTTCTATGACGGGATGTTCAAGATCACAGGGCAAGCAGGCGAATCGCACGGCACGTACAGCGCCCAGGCTTTTTTCAGCGGGGACGAGATGCGATCCTCGAATCCGAACGAGCCCGACTATTCGTGGCGAACGAGCGCCGTTGGTTTCGTCGCAGCGGGCCTCATTCAGGACCGAGTCTATGTCAACGCGGTGGGATTTGAGAACAGTTTCGCGGCAAGTCGCGACGCAAAACTATCAAAGGAAGTGACCCCCGCGTCGACGAAAGTTCGTGAGACAGGCGTTCGTGCGAACGCAACGCTGTATACAGATTCTCGTGACCTGTATTTCTTCGGCTTCGAGTTCAACTTTCCCACACTTGAATATGAGCTGATCAACAATTACGGGATGCCCCGCGTCCTGAGGAGCTCGTTCGTTGAATCGTCCACCTGGCTGCGCTACCAGAAGGCGCGGGGTCGTCTCCAGGCCGATGTGGGACTCCATCTCGATGTCGGCAGTCTCTTTGAGCGGGGAGCCGGTGTGGAGGCGGTGCAGCCCCGCGTGAACCTCAGCTATGGGTTGTGGGACAATTGGAAAGGAAAGGTTTCCTACGGTCGCTTCAGCCAGAACTTGATCACTGTGAACAATGAGGACGATGTCATCGCGATTTTCGATGCGTGGATTCGGATCCCCGACAATCTCAGCTCTGAGCAGGCAGATCACTATGTGGTCGGCTTGGAAGGGAACGTCCTGCAAACGCTCTCGACAAGCTTCCAGGCTTATTACAAATCGTACGGCTCGCTCGTTACCTACAATCGCGACAAGGTCGACGCTCGGGATCCGGATTACATCAACGGGAAAGGGAGAGCGTACGGATTTGAGGTGCTCATGCGGTACGGCATTCCCCTTGTTGACATTTACGCGGCCTACACGCTCGGATGGACGACGATCACAACGAGTGGTTTCACGTACTCTCCGAGGTACGACCGTCGGCATAACCTGAATCTCCTGACGGTGTTTCACCCCATGGATGGCTTCGATGTTACCCTTCGGTGGGAGATCGGATCGGGTTTCCCCTTTACGCAGACGGTCGGTTACTACGACCGACTGGCGCTGCGGGACATCTTCCGCGGACCGTATGTCGGCGACACGGGCAAGCCGTATTCGATTCTGGGCGAGAAGAACGCCGCGCGCCTTCCGACATATCACCGCCTCGATGCCAGCGCAACGTATCGCTTTGCCCTGCCCCCGATCACCGGGTCGGCCGGTGTTCACATCGTAAACGTCTACAACCATCGAAATGTATTTTACTTTGACCGAAGGACAGGGCAGGAGATCAATATGTTGCCCTTCTTTCCAACGGCAACTCTCAGTATCGAGTACTGACGGTGAAGGTGCTGAGACTGTCGGGTGTCTGAACAGGAACGCCGCAGGAGTACTGGCATGATCGGTCGATTCAGGATAGGGGCATTCGGAGCGATTCTTGGCGCTGGGTTGTGCGTTTGGCCGAGTTGCAGGAGCTCGTTTGAGCCCAAGGGTCCGTACAGTGAGCAACTCGTTGTCTATTCCGTTCTTTCGACGAGATCGGACACACAATATGTGAGAGTGTACACGACCTACAATCCATCCGGTTTCGATCCGTCGGAGAATACGTCCGACACGTTCGTCCGCAATGCTCGAGTGACGATCGGGGAAGCACCGGAAGAGTATCAACTGAGGGACACGACGATCCGCCGCGTTGATACGAGCCGTTATGGAAGCGACCTTCTGACGTACATCGCTTACCCTTTCGCGGTTCAACCCGGGAGAGCCTATTCACTTTCCGTGCATTCTGATCGGGGTGACGTCTCTGCGACGGCGAGTGTGCCCGGAAACGGACGCGTTGATGTGATCAACATCTACGTGATGAAAGATCCGCAGAAGTATCAAGAGGATATCTCGGCGGCGATCTCCACCTCAGCGATTGCACGCGGGTATGTTCTTCGTCTGTTTCTTGACTTCGAATATTTGGACGGAAGCACGACGGTGCGCAAACGGGAAGAAGTGCCATCATCGAAGGTCACACGAAGCGATGGAGGAAGTCAGCTGGTATATCCGCGGCTGACACGGCGCGCGAGCCAGCAGATCTTTCCACAAGAGATAGGGTATTTCACGCTCTCGGCGTACCTGGATTTCCTGAAGCAGCTTCGAGATCAATACGGCTGGATCGGATTGCTCGGGGCTACGTTTGTGCTGACACAGGTCGAAGATAATCTCTATAAGTACTACAACATTGTCAACGGTTTCCAGGACGAGTTTTCCATCCGAACCGACCTCCCGGATTACACGAACATCCGCGGCGGTGTCGGGCTCTTCGGCGCGATGACAGAAGATTCTGTGGTTGTCGACCTCCGTTAGATCGGCCGTCGCCCCAGATCGTCGCCTCGTGACTCACGGCTTGGAAATCCATCGAAAAAATGGTACGTTCAGGGCGACTCTTGCGCGATGAGGATTTTTTCGCTCTTCAGGATCAACAAACACCGACCCCGTTGGACATACGTTGCTCGCGGCACCATTTGGCGAATCCTCTTTTCCGATAGCGGAAAGATCATCGGCGAGTGCCGAGATCAGGAGCGCAAGTCTGTCTCGTTTTTCTGTGTGGATGGGGAGAGCGGTTCCCCCGTGTGGGAAGGCCTCAGACTCGACGAACCGTGGTGGGTGGGAATGGAAGCGGTGCAAGGGAACACGCTCCTGCTTCATGCATTTGTGAAGCCGGACATGCCCCAACACAGGCAAATTGTTGCCTTCGATCTCGACACGGGCAAGGAGCGATGGCGCAACGATGAATTGACTTACTGGTTCGGTCTCGGCCAGAGGGTCTACGCCTACCGCGATACGTTCGAGAAACGGATTGGCTGCGCGCTCGACCTGCACACCGGTGCGATCGAGCAAACGCACGATGACAGTCTTGAGGATCTTCACCGTTTGCGGCGAAGGGCATTTGAGGAAAAAGATGTCGCAGGTTTTCGCTTCCCGGAGGTCTGGGATCCACATTCCGCAGAACCATGGGTTGGAGCTTTGGTGAGAAGAGAAATCAAGGGGAAAAGCGTTGCTGGCGATGTTGAGTTCATCAACGAAGAAGGGTACCTCCTCCTCAACTATTTTACGAGGGCATCAAGGCCCTCAGCAAACGTGCCGGCCTATGACAACCAGTTCGCGATCTTGCACGTCGAGCGGGGGAGCAGGGTATTCTCCGATGTCCTCGCACGCAGCGCAAAGGCTCCTGTCCCGGATTCATTCTTCGTGAGATTCCCGTTCGTCTATTTCATCAAGGATTACAGCACACTGACAGCTCTACGATTGTGGAAATCATAACAGAACGCTTCTCAGTATCGACTCGCGGGGATTCAGAAGTCCTGGATATTACAGACAAGGTGTCAGGCCTTCTCTCGAAGCACAAGCTGAAGGAGGGAAATCTGATCGTCTTCGTGTCTGGCTCGACGGCATCCGTGACTACGACGGAGTTCGAACCCGGTCTGAGAAAGGATATCCCGGAGGCGATGAACCGGATTGCGCCGGAAGGTATCCGCTATCACCACGACGACACGTGGCATGACGGAAACGGACATGCTCACGTTCGCGCGTCTGTTCTGGGACCCTCGCTGACGATACCGTTCTCAGGAGGGGAGATGCTCCTCGGCACGTGGCAGCAAATTGTCCTGATTGATTTTGATAATCGGGCCCGTGAACGAAAGATCGTCGTGCAATTGATTGGAGAGTAGACTACATGCCACGCACGCTGGGGGTGCGCGGCACAATCCTTCACACGGAAGGTGAGCCTATGAAAACGTATCAGCTTAAGCATGTCAATGCCTTTACCAGCAGGCCGTACGCAGGCAATCCGGCAGGCGTTGTGCTCGATGCGAAAGGACTGGCACCGGAGAGGATGCAGGCCATCGCGAGGGAGATAAATCTTTCGGAGACAGCGTTCATTCTTCCTCCGACAGCCAAGAACGCGGATCTGCAGATCCGCTGGTTCACGCCGGCAACTGAGGTACCGCTCTGCGGTCACGCGACGATTGCTGCCTTTCACGCGCTTGCAGAAGAGGGGCTCTACGGAATGAAGCGAATGGGGATCCATCGCTTCCGGCTGCAGACGAAGAGCGGCGTGCTGGCGATCATCGTCGAAAAGAAGTTCTCCGGATCAATCGTGGAATTCTTCCTGCCTCTCCCGCGCTTCCGTGCTTATAAGAAGGCCCCATCGGCTCTTCTCTCGGCGCTGCGCGTCCGGGCAGCGGATGTCGAGACGCGACTTCCCGTCGTATCCGCTTCGTACGTGTATGTGCCACTCCGGAAGCTCTCGACAATCAAATCCCTGCGGCCCGATTTTTCGAAGCTCCACTCGCTGAACAAGGCGAGTCGAACGCTGGCCGTTTGTGCGTTTTCCCTCGAGACACTCGAGCAGAGCTCCGCCGTGCATTCCCGGTTCTTCGCCCCGGCGGTTGGAATCTCAGAAGATCCGGTCACCGGCTCGGCAAATGGCCCCCTCGGTGCCTATCTGTACAAATACGCCATCCCCGCAGATTTTCCCATTCCCTCCTTCCTGATGGCCGATGGGAGAGTCGAGTTCATTGGCGAGCAGGGTGATGAGATCGGGAGAAGAGGGCGAGTGAAGATCCGGCTGAGCGTCAGTGGACTGGCGGTGAAGCAGGTCAGCATTGCGGGCGAAGCGGTGACGATCATGGACTCGACGTTGAAAGTCTGATCCCTCCTTCCGGGACTTCCATATGACTACCAGGAGCATTGTCTTCTCATTGGTCCTGCTGTGCGCGTTTGGATTTTTCGCGTTCAGTATACGGCGACTGATCCTCTTCCTGATGATCGGCAAACCCGATGAGCGCTTCGACAGACCGTGGGAACGAGTAAAGAAGACTCTCGTCGTTGCCATCGCGCAGTCGAAAATCCTGCGCGAGCCGGTCGCCGGCGCGATGCACGCGCTCATCTTCTGGGGCTTCCTGGTGCTGCTGACAGCAGTGCTGGAGTCTCTCGGAGAAGGCCTTCTTCACGGGTTTTCCTTTCGCTTTCTCGGCCGACTGTATGAACCTCTGGCATTCATGCAGGATATGTTTGCCGGGCTTGTTGTTGTGGCCATTCTCGTTGCGCTGTATCGTCGATTCATCGTCCGGCCAAAACGACTCGAAATCGAGGGTCACGGACAACTCGATGCCGTGCTCATCCTCGTGATGATCCTGCTCATCATGGTCAGTATGCTTGGCCAGAATGCGACGAGGATGATTCTCGACGGCGGTGTGTCCTCCGGAGGAAGGTTTCTCTCGGCCGCGGTAAGGCCCCTCTTCGTTTCATTGGATCAATCGACGGTCAACACCTGGTTTGAGATTTTCTGGTGGACTCACATCACTGTTGTGTTGGTGTTCCTGAACTACCTTCCGTACTCCAAGCACCTCCACGTCCTCACATCAATTCCGAACGTTTATTTCTCATCCTCAAGGCCACGCGGTGCTCTGAATCCCATCAACCTCGAAGCGGAGAATGTGGAGCAATTCGGGGCAAACGACGTGGAAGACCTGACGTGGAAGCAGTTGCTCGACGGATACACCTGCACGGAATGCGGTCGCTGCACCGCAGCCTGCCCGGCCAATACGACTGGAAAGATCCTTTCGCCCAGAAAAATCATCATGGACATCCGGGAGAGGTTGGAGGAGAAGGGGCCCATTCTGGCCGGCAGGCGAAAGGAAGCCACCATGGAATCTCACGATCAGAAGCAGATCGTGGAGAAAACTCTCTTGCACAATTACATCACGCCACAGGAGTTGTTCGCATGCACGACGTGCATGGCGTGCGTTCAGGAGTGTCCGGTGAACATCGAGCACGTCGATGCGATCGTCGACATGCGCCGGAGCCTGGTGCTGATGGAGTCGAATTTTCCTCCGGAGGTCCAGGTGGTATTCCGGAATCTCGAGAACAACTTCTCGCCCTGGGCGTTTCCGGCGGCGAGCCGCGCCGATTGGGCGGAGGGGATGAATATTGCGCGGCTATCGGAGTCACCGGATGCGGAGGTCCTTTTCTGGGTCGGCTGTGCCGGTTCGTTTGACGCACGATATCAAAAAGTCACGCAAGCATTTGCGCGACTCATGAGGCAAGCCGGGGTCAAGTTCGCAATCCTCGGTGTGGAAGAGAAATGCACAGGCGATTCGGCTCGACGTCTCGGCAATGAATATCTTGCCCAGATTCTCATGAAGGAGAACATCGCGACGCTGAACAACCACAAAGTGAAGACGATTGTCACAGCGTGCCCGCATTGTTTCAACACCCTCCGCAACGAATATCCGCAGTTCGGCGGCAACTACACGGTGTTGCATCACACCGATTTCATTGTGAAGCTCCTCGGCGAGGGGAAGATCAAGATCACGAGAGAAGAAGCTGCAAGGATCACTTACCACGATTCGTGTTACCTTGGCCGCTACAATGCAGTGTATGACCAGCCCCGCGAGATCCTGGAATCGATTCCGGGCCTCGATCTCGTGGAGATGAAACGGTCGCGCAGCAAGGGTTTTTGTTGCGGCGCGGGGGGAGGGAGGATGTGGATGGAGGAGAATGAAGGGAAGCGCGTCAACATCGAGAGGACGGAGGAAGCCTTGTCGCTGAAGCCTGATGTCATCGGCACCGCCTGTCCATTCTGCATGACGATGATGACAGATGGTGTCAAGGCCAAGGATGCGGCCGAGAAGGTTGCTGTCAAGGACATTGCAGAGATCGTTCTCGCGGCAGTGGAAAACGGGAGCTAGTAGTCATCGCGGCTGGTCCGGGACCATTGCCCATGTCGCCGAAATCACGGGTCCCGGGATTCGACGGTTGGCAAACAGCAGGCTCAGGGCGAAGGTCGACCGACCCGACCATCTCAATCGCTCACGATATATAAAGGAGGGACCTATGATACGATTCACTGCGGTTCTCATGTGCCTTCTGCTCTTCGCGGTTGGCGCGACAGGGCAATCGACAGGCGAGGCATCGCATATCGGTGCAGGTGTTGGGTTCTATACGTACGGCACACACTGGTTCTACTACAATCCGTCTGGAACGCCGGGGCTACGCGAACACTATCCGGTGCATGTTTTCAGCCGGACTCAGCTCTTTGGCTACTACGAGAGCCCGAGTCTTTTCTCCCTGGGACCGGTCGGCGTCCGCCTGCGGGGAGAGCTGCATCTTGGGGTAGCCGGTGGTACCAAGGAAGACTGGTTGCCGTTGGGTGAGACAATTTCGGGCGGCGGATCAACGTTCGGTGGCGTGGCAGGAATCAAGATTGGCTATCCCATCGGCTCCTCCTCTTCGATGACCTTCTCCCCGTACGTTTTCCCATCGTTCCATTTCACACTCTTGAATTCCAACGGCAAAGAT
>CAZTKU010000101.1:0-10408 GCA_964614245.1 uncultured Ignavibacteriaceae bacterium | reverse complement strand
CGAGCTCGCGCGGGTCTCTGAAATGATTCTCTGGAAGCCGAGCAGGTCATACGGAGAATCATGTCAGAGACCGGCGCGAGCTCGTCAAAGGATTTCGGAAAAGTGATGCCCCTCGCGATGAAGGAATTGAAAGGGAGGATCGAGGGCAAACTTGTTCAAGAACTTGTGAAGTCAAAACTGGGAGCCTAGCTATGGTACTTGACTTGCTTATTGTCTTTCCACTCATCGCCTTCGGCCTCCTCGGATTCCGCGACGGGCTGGTGCGAAAACTGGTGTCGATGGCCGGCGCAATCCTCGCAATGTTCATTGCCCATTTCTTCATGCAGGACATCGCTCAATTGCTTGTTCAGCATCTTCACGCTCAGCCGGCCAATGCGCCCATGACTGCGTTCCTCACGGTGTTCTTCATGCTCTTCGTCCTTCAGTCTGTTCTCTACCGATTCCTCACGAAGAACTACAAGATCGGCGGAATAGTCGACAGAATAATCGGAGTGGTGGTCGGCCTTGCCCAGGGGGTGCTCATGGTGAGTATCCTGCTGATGATCCTCACCCTGCAAGGTCCTCCTTCGCGAAGGATGACGCGAGACTCCCGGCTCTACGCCCCCGTCGTCTCCATTGCACCTCAAATCAAGGATTTTCTATCCAATCTTCTGCCGTCGGCACAAGAATCCATTGAGAAAATGACTTCTCCAGAAGGGGGCAAAGTGGATTCAACCCTCCAGAAAGCACGGGAGTGACGGCTGAGATTCAGTGATGGCTGATTTTTCGACTGCAATAAAGAAACTCGAATTTGACAAGATCCTGGATCGCCTCCAGCAATTGACCGTCTCTGAGCCAGGCCAAAAACGGGCGGCAGCTCTCCAACCATCAGTCGACCTGGAAACCATCTCCCTCGAGCTACGACAAGTGTCCGAAGCCAAGGAGCTCCTCATCGCAGAAGGTTCCGTTCCGCTCGATGGCATCAAGAGCATTATCCCGGCTTTGAAGAAATCCTCGATTGAAAACCACATCCTTACGAGCCGCGAGCTGCTGGAGATCGCATCGACGCTGCACGCCGCGCGAGCGACAGCCAGCTTTCTCGCGAAGCGGCAGAAGATCTATCCAAGGCTCGCAGCGATAGCCTCAACGCTTTTCTACGACAAGGTCGTCGAGTACAATATCCTCGAGTGCATCGACGAAGAAGCGAAAATTCGTGACTCGGCGAGCAAGGAGCTGCAGCGGATTCGGCAGGACCTGATCTCCGTCGCCGACTCCCTCCGAAAGCGCCTCGCATCCATCTTGAAGAGGGTTTCTGAGAAGGAATTCCTTCAGGAAGAGATCATTACGACGCGTGAAGGCCGGATGGTCATCCCCGTGAAGGTCGAGCACAAGAATCACGTTCCGGGATTCATTCACACAAGCTCTGCAAGTGGAGCGACGGTCTTTATCGAACCGGCCGAGACGTTGGACTTCAACAACGCCCTGACTGAGCTTCAGCTCAGCGAACAACGCGAGATTGCACGGATCCTTGCCGAGCTCACCGCACAGGTTCGAGACATCCGGCCAAGCCTTGAAGGAGCGGTTTCGACGCTCGCAGTCCTCGACCTTGTTTTCGCAAAGGCGAGGTATTCAATTCAAGTTCTTGGGAACCCTGCGGCCGTAACGAAGACCTCGGGCGTTCGCCTTGCGCAAGCGCGACACCCCGTTTTGCTGCAACGTCACCCGCGTGAGGAAGTCGTTCCGCTCGAGCTGGAATTGGGCGCCGGCGTCCGGACGCTCGTCATAACCGGCCCCAATGCGGGCGGCAAGAGCGTTGCGATGAAAACCGTGGGCCTCCTTGCGCTCTGCACGCAAGCCGGCTTGCACATCCCGGCGGCACCAGAATCTGAGCTGGGCGTTTTCGACGATGTGTTTGTGGACATTGGCGACGATCAATCCATTGAGAACGACCTCAGCACCTACAGTTCCCATCTGCTTCGGCTTCGGGACATTCTGCAGGGAGCAAATCAAAAAAGCTTGGTGTTGATCGATGAAATTGGCGCCGGCACAGATCCCGCAGAAGGAGGAGCGCTCGCTGCGTCCGTCCTCAAAGATCTCACAGAGCGCGGTGCGTTGACAATTGCGACCACACACCATGGGATGCTGAAAGCATTTGCGCATGAGACTCCTGGAGTGGCGAACGCATCGCTCGAGTTTGACCACGAGACCCTGAAACCGACGTACCGTTTCCGTACAGGAGTCCCGGGCAGCAGCTACGCGCTCGAACTCGCCAAGAGGCTTGGAGTCCCCACCTACATTATCGACCGAGCTCGCGATCTCGTTGGCGATGAGAAGGTGAAGCTCGAACAACTCTTGGCAGACCTTGAGCGCCAATCGCAGGAGTACCAAGAGCAGATCCGCCAGGTCTCGACTGAACGCGACCGATTGGCTTCACTTGTGCGCACCTATGACGAAAAGATGAGGGACCTTCGCAAGGAGCTTCAGTCCATCCGAAGAAAAGCTATCGATGAAGCACGCGACATTGTCCTCGGAGCCCAGGCTGTCATCGAGAAAACGATTAAGGAGATTCGCGAGTCGGCAGCAAACAAGGCTATTGTGCGATCTGTCCGTGAGGATGTGCAGAATCTCCAGCGACGAATAGCTGAACTGGGCAGTGAGGAGCAAGCGCCAGAGCCCCAGGAATTGCACGTCGGCGACACCGTGCGATTCAAGGATGGTGCGCAGACCGGAGAAATCGTTGAGATCAAACAACACTTCGCAACAGTGCTATCAGGAAATGCCAAGCTTCGAGTTAAACTCGAGACCCTCTTGAAGGTGGGTGCTCAACAGTCTCCAGCCGCCTCGTCTTCAGAGACACTCTACACTCCCGAGGGGAAAACAGAGATCGACCTGCGAGGCCTTCTGGGCGAGGAGGCCATCCCGAGGGTTCAGCGCTTCCTGGACGACGCTGTCGTTGCCGGACTCCACCGTGTCGATATCATCCATGGAAAAGGCACGGGCGCGCTGCGTAAACGGGTTGCTGATTTCCTCAAGACGTATCCTCACGTCAAGGCGTACCGACTTGGGGAATGGAACGAGGGAGGAACGGGTGTGACTGTGGTGGAGCTCGAGTAGATCATCAATGGCAAAGGATGCCTGCAGTGGAATTAAGAAAACGACCGATTAAGAGGATGCTGATCGCCAATCGCGGAGAGATTGCGATTCGAATCATCCGTGCGTGCAGAGAGATGGATATTTGTGCAGTCTCAGTGTTCTCCGACGTTGATCGGAAATCCCTCCATGCCATGATGGCTGATGAGGCATACCCGCTTTCCGGCTCAACCCCTGCCCACAGTTACCTCAACCAGGACAAGATCCTTCAGTTGGCAAGGGCGGCGAGGGCTGATGCCATTCATCCAGGCTATGGATTTCTTGCCGAGAATCCCACATTCGCCAGAAGGGTGGAGGAGGAGGGAATAAAGTTCATCGGGCCAAGGAGTGAGTCGATCACCATGATGGGTGACAAGACGGAGGCCAGAAGAACCGCCCGGAAGCTCGGCATTCCGACCGTGAGCGGAACTGAAGATCCCATCGGGGACGAGCGCGATGGGCTTCGGTCTGCGTCCGATATCGGGTTTCCGATCCTCCTCAAAGCCGCAGCAGGAGGGGGCGGAAAGGGTATGCGAATCGTCCGTTCCAGCGAGGAGTTTTCCTCTTCTTTTCGAGCTGCACAATCGGAAGCGAAAACGGCGTTTGGCGACGAGAGGGTGTACATCGAGAAGTATCTGGATGCCCCGCGGCATATCGAGGTGCAGATTCTTGCCGACTCGTACGGCAACACGATCTACCTTGGAGAGAGGGAATGCTCGATCCAGCGTCGGCATCAGAAGGTCATCGAAGAGTCTCCCTCCCCGGCAGTTGACGAAATGCTCAGGAGAACCCTTGGAGAAGCGGCCGTTGCTCTTGCGAAAGCCGCCCGGTACGAGAACGCGGGGACAATGGAGTTCCTGGTCGATCAACAGCATAAGTTCCACTTCCTCGAGATGAATACAAGGCTTCAGGTCGAGCATCCCGTCACAGAAGCAACAACCGGCGTTGATCTTGTCAAGGAGCAGATTCGAGTAGCGGAGGGACAGGAGTTGGGTTTCAGCCAAAGTGACGTTCGACCGCGTGGGCACGCCATCGAATGCCGGATTTGTGCTGAAGACCCCCAGAATGATTTCCTGCCATCGACAGGTCTTCTCGTCCGCTATCGGCCCCCGGAAGGGAAAATCCGTGTCGAAAACGGATTCCGCCAGGGGGACGAAGTCTCCGTCTACTACGATTCTCTGCTCTCCAAAGTCATCTCCTGGGGAGTCACGCGCGACGAGGCAATTGCATCAATGAAGAGAGCTCTCTCTGAGTTCGCCATTGAGGGGGTGAAATCGACAATTCCTTTTTGTCAGTTCGTGCTCGATCACCCCGCCTTCCGGACCGGTGACTTCGATACGCGGTTCGTGGAGAGGCACTTCAAATCCGCAACTGAGGAAGATAGACCTGAAGAACGGCGCGCCGCCGCCATCCTCGCCGTTCTCCTGGCGCACCATCACCAACGCCTAGCATCATCGCGAGAGTCCGATGGCTTGCCCAAACCCGCCAGTCAATGGAAACTACTCAGGAGGGAGGATTTCCGATCTTGATCCCGACCTACAGAGCGGCGATCGACAAAGCATCCTTCGAGATTTCTGTCGTGAGCGACTCCGAGATCCGTCTCGACGAACAGGTTCATACGTACGATCTAACTTCTCTTGAACTTGGACTTTACTCCCTCTTGCTTGATGGCAAAACATATACCCTTCAACTCATCGAGCGGGCCAAACCCAGTCACTCATCCTCACCAACGGAGAGCCTCTCCTCGGATGGTGCCAACAGTGTCTTCATCGGTGCGGGTGGCCGCGAGTATAGGGTAGAGGTCGACGACGAGCGCTCATGGCTACTTCGTTCATTCTTGTCGAAAGTCCACCCAACCACTGGCACAACGACCGTGCGAGCACCTATGCCCGGTCTGATCCTCAGAGTGGAAGTGAAGCATGGAGAACGGATCGTGCAGGGTCAAGGTCTAATCGTTCTCGAAGCCATGAAAATGGAAAACGAGATCCGATCCCTGACAGCCGGTACCGTCAAAGAAATACACGTCGATGTCGGAAAACCCGTGGAAAAAGGTGAACCATTAGTCACCGTCTCAGAGGATTAAACATAGACTACTTAGACGTTAATTTAGAATAAGTTGAGTCAATCTCTGTGAAGCAATATTCGAAGAAAGAGGAGCCGCGAGTTACGCTAGAACTCGCCCTCGAACACGGACTGACGGAGCAGGAATACGGGCAAATCGTCTCCCTGCTCGGTCGAGTGCCCACCTATACAGAATTGGGAATCTACAGCGTAATGTGGAGTGAACATTGCAGCTACAAGAATTCCATTAAGCTTCTCAAGACGTTGCCGCGGTCGGGGGGTCGGCTGCTCGTCAGCGCCGGGGAAGAAAACGCCGGGCTCGTTGACATCGGAGACGGGCTGGCAGTGGCTTTCAAGATTGAGAGCCACAACCATCCTTCAGCGGTCGAGCCATATCAGGGCGCTGCGACTGGCGTTGGGGGGATTCTTCGGGACATTTTCACGATGGGCGCTCGCCCAATTGCCGCGTTGAACTCGCTCAGGTTCGGTGAACTCGACAATGAGCGCGTCCGGTACCTCTTCAAGCGGGTTGTAAAGGGAATAGGGGACTACGGGAACAGCTTCGGCGTTCCAACGGTAGCGGGGGAGGTGTATTTCGACAAGTCGTACACCGCAAATCCTCTTGTCAATGCTATGGCCGTCGGGATCGTCGAGCACGAACATGTTGCCCGGGCCGTCGCCAAGGGCGAAGGGAATCTGGTCATGATTGTGGGCTCTGCGACGGGGCGTGACGGGATACACGGAGCCACGTTTGCCTCCGAAGAGATTTCTGAAGCATCCGAAGCTAAACGCCCATCAGTTCAGGTGGGTGACCCGTTCACCGAGAAACTGTTACTTGAAGCCACGCTTGAGGCCGTTCGGGCTGGTTTAATCGTCGGCATCCAGGATATGGGAGCGGCTGGGCTGACGTGCTCGAGCACGGAGATGAGCGCCCGCGGCAATTCGGGTATGCGAATCGACCTTGATAAGGTCCCGCTTCGCGAGGAGGAGATGAGTAGCTATGAGATCATGCTGTCTGAATCGCAGGAAAGAATGCTCCTCGTTGTCGAGAAACAACATCAGGCGAACGTACAGAAGATCTTTGAAAAGTGGGACTTGCATGCCGTCACCATCGGCGAAGTCATAGGAAGCGATCGGGTCTTGATCTATCACCATGGGCTTCTCAAGGCTGACGTTCCTGCCCAATCGCTCGTCCTCGGCGGTGGTGCGCCTGTATACACCCGAGAAGCGAGAGAACCTCGTTACGTTGCGATTGTCCGAGCCTTCCAACCTGAGTCCCTCCCGGTTCCTTCGGACCACAACGAGGTCTTGCTGGAGCTTCTTCAGAGTCCGACAATCGCAAGCAAAGAGTGGGTCTTTCATCAATACGATTCGATGGTTAAGACGAATACCGTGTCCCCAAGCTTGGACGCAGCACTCGTACGCATCAAGGGGACCCAAAGAGCGCTGGCTGTCAAGACAGACTGCAACGCTCGCTATGTGTATCTCAACCCGCGGAGGGGCGGACAAATTGCTGTAGCTGAAGCCGCTAGAAACATTGTGTGCACAGGTGCGACACCCCTTGGTATCACGAATTGCTTGAACTTTGGAAATCCTTATGATCCCGAGATCTTCTGGCAGTTCAAGGAATCCGTATTGGGAATAGGGGAGGCTTGCAGAGCTCTCGATACGCCCGTGACCGGAGGGAATGTCAGCTTCTACAACGAGAGTCCTGATGGAGCCGTGCATCCGACGCCCGTTATCGGCATGCTGGGCCTGCTGGAGGACATTGGTCTAGGTACTCCGTCTTTCTTTCAAAATCCCGGCGATGCGATCATACTGCTCGGTGAGAACAAGCCAGAAGTTGGCGGATCCGAGTACGCATACCGACAGATGGGTGAGGTATTGGGTGATGCGCCTGCCCTTGATCTTCTGGCTGAGAAGAGACTTCAAGCTCTTTGCCTCAAGCTCATTCAAGAGCGGCTCGCTCTCTCTGCGCACGACTGTGCGGAAGGCGGCCTCGCAGTTGCCCTGATCGAGTCGTGTTTCACTCCTCAGCGCTCAGTTGGCGCGCTCATCACAGGCCTCGATCTGGCGAAACACAGGCCCGATTTCCTGCTCTTTGGTGAGACCCAGTCCAGAATAGTCATCTCATCGCCCAGAACCGCCGCTGAAAGAGTTTTACACACCGCGTCTCAATCGCACGTTCCCGCGGCCCTGATCGGCGTCGTTCTCGAAAACCCTCAACTCCAGCTCGGTCCCTACCTGGCGATTGACACCAGCTACGCACGATCGCTCTACGACCAAGCCATAGCCACCGCCATGGGAGAGGTAGAGGCTGCCAAAACCTAGCGCTTTTGGTGTTTTCCGTTGTGGTTCAAACTTTACATAATATACATTATCAGACAAAGCCCTCACCACGTGTCCAGAAACTCCCTCACATTAAGCGATCAGCGTCCACGCTTCCCCCCGGCAACCCACCGCAAAACCTCGGTTCAGCTTTCCGCGGGATCGGAGATCTCAAGCTCATCACCATGAAGCTGGATCTTGTACGCCTTCAGCGGTAGCGGTGCTGGACCAGTGAGGTTTTCGCCGTCAAGGCGGAAAACGCTTTCGTGGCAGTTGCAGACGAGGTCCGCCTTATTCTGGTTCGGCCGAAATCGGACTGAGCAGCCCAAATGTGTGCATATGGCGCTGAGCGCCGCCAATTCGCTGTTAACTGTGCGCACTACAATGACTTTGTCAGCCCCGTACTGGACGATCTTGGACGTTCCTTCCTTAAGGCTCTCTACTGAGCCCACGTGCACGGGTCCCTTCGGCCTGACGTGAGGCGGCCCGAAGTATGTACCACGGAGCCAAGCATATACGGTAGGTCCAATAATCAAGCCGAGCCAAGCGCCAAAAGCCTGCCTTAGGAATTCCATTCGGGATCGCTTCTCGTCCGCCATCTCCTTAGAGTTTGAATGTTGTCGATGCCCTTTGCCTTCGTCGCACGTCAACCGATCCGACGAACGTAATCTGCGCAGGCCCGGTGAGCGTCACATTTGTTATCTTGCCGAGCGACTCGTCGAACGCAACTATCAGCGGAACTCCGCTTCGCGGAATCACCCGCACTGGAGGTTTCACTTGCCAGAGAACATGCGCCGCGATTGCCGCGGCAATTGATCCCGTCCCACATGCTAATGTTTCATTCTCAACACCGCGTTCAAACGTCCGTATTCTCAAGGAGTTATCCCTCTTTAGCTCGACAAAATTCACGTTCGTTCCTCTCGGGGCAAAGAATGAATGATGGCGAAGCCTTCCTCCAATCGTGAACACGTCCAGGTCTTGTAGCTTCGTTCTACCACCACCCAATGCCTCAACCGGAACTACAGCGTGTGGCGAACCAGTGTCAACAAAGCTAAGCCTCTGTTGCCTTCCCAGGAACCGAACCGTAGCGTTGACCTTCAAATCTCTGGGCTGTTTCATCCAAAGACATACGGTGCCTCGCTTCACGCGGGCTCTGTAGACGTAATCGAGAGCCTCAAAGGCGTGCTCTGAAGCCGCTATGTGCCTTTTTACCGCATAGAGTGCTATGCATCTCCCTCCATTGCCGCACATGCCGCCGTAGCTCCCATCCGCGTTGTAGTACATCATTCGGTAGTCTGCTTTTCGACTCTTCTCGAGAAGAAGCAATCCATCAGCCCCTATCCCCCACCGTCGGTCACAGAGCAGTCTCGCCAACCGCGGTCGATCCTTGATGCGCCTGGAACGATTGTCGATGACGACGAAATCGTTCCCCGCGCCCGTCATTTTTGTGAATGCGACTCTCATAGTGGGTGTTCAGATAAATAGAACGACCGCCAGGTTCAGTCCGGCGGTCCAAGGTACAACAAAAACCTGGATTTGCAAAGCCCGTTCACGTCACTGGGAATCAGGGGCGTATGCGTGATGCTTGATGATCTTGGCGTTCACGAGGAAGATGACGTCCTCCGCGATGTTCGTGGCATGGTCAGCAAGTCGCTCGATATGGCGCGACACGATCATCATGTGCGAAGCCGGCTCGATATTGTCCCCCGACTCCTTCATTTTCTTGATCATTAAGTTGAAGGTCTCGCGGTCGAAACTGTCGATCGCATCATCAGAGATCAAGATCTCCTTCGCCAGCTCCGGGTCATTGTTGACGAAAGAATCGATCGAATGCTTCACCATCTCACGGGCGGCGGTTGCCATCTCGCGTAACGGGGTTTTCTTCACGAAGTCGGAGTACGGCAGCAAGGGCTCAACGCGCTCAGCCAAGTTCACAGCAATGTCCCCGATTCGCTCGAGCTCATTATTGATCTTGAGCGCTGCCATGAGCAATCGCAAATCGATGGCGACCGGCTGCGCTAACGCAAAGACTCGCATGCAATGCTGATCGATGGCGTTGTCAAATTCATCGACTTTCTTATCCCGTTCGATGACCAGCCGCGCCAGCCCGACATCTGACTCGGTCATCGCTTTCACGGCGCAGTCGATCTGCTCCTCAACCAGACTACCCATGCGGATCAACATTGTTCGAAGTTGATCCAGTTCTAGCTCAAAATGCCTCGGCATATCTTCTGCAGCTCACTCTCTTTGTTCAGCGATTAAACTTATATTAGACAATAGACTCCCACAAATCAAGCCTCTCTGGCAGAATCACCCAAACCGACCAGTAACATAATCTTCCGTCTGTCTCTCTTTCGGGGATGTGAAAATAGTCTTGGTTTCATTAAACTCGATAATCTTCCCGAGATAGAAAAAGGCTGTGTAATCGCTCACCCGTGCGGCCTGTTGCATGTTATGCGTGACGATGACAATCGTGAAGTGCGTTTTGAGCTCATAGATCAACTCCTCGATCTTCGCCGTCGCAATCGGATCGAGAGCGCTCGCGGGTTCGTCCATCAGGAGCACTTCGGGATTCACTGCGAGCGCTCGAGCGATGCAAAGACGCTGTTGCTGTCCCCCTGAGAGGGCCAGCCCGCTCTTCTTGAGATCATCCTTCACCTCATCCCAGAGGGCTGCACGTTTCAAACTGCTCTCCACGAGCTCATCCAGTTTCTTCGTATCGTGTATACCGTTGATGCGAGGTCCGTACGCGACGTTGTCATAGATAGATTTCGGAAACGGGTTCGACTTCTGAAAAATCATGCCCACTTTCTTTCGGAGCTCAACCACGTCAACATCCTCTCTGTAGACGTTGATGTTGTCGACGAGGACCTCTCCGCTCGTTCGCGCATCTTCAATGAGGTCGTTCATG
>CAZTKU010000100.1:0-10739 GCA_964614245.1 uncultured Ignavibacteriaceae bacterium | reverse complement strand
GTCCGAGCTATGATCCGCGGGGGCCAAAGGTGTCTTCGTTCCTGCCGCCAGCCCGACGGATAGTTGTTGCATCTCTCTTTTCACATCCCCTTCCGTTTTGACATTCCGTCAGAATTCCATAAATTGACGCGCAAGCAAGCGATTGTTGAAAGCACGACCCTCAAGATGGGAACACGCCAATGCCGACTCGTCCGTACGTCCTCGCCGAAACAAGCTGGAAAACCGTCAAGATCACAGCCTACGAAGTGGCGGTGCTTCCGTGGGGTGCTACAGAAGCCCACAACTATCACCTCCCGTTCGGAACGGATATTGAGGAAAGCGATCACATCGCAGCAGAATCGGCTCGCATCGCGTGGGAAGCCGGAGCCAGGGTCATCGTCCTGCCAACAATCCCCTACGGCGTGAACACGGGCCAGCTCGATATCAGACTCACCATCAACATGAACCCCTCCACTCAGGCAGAGGTGCTTCGAGATGTCGTCGAATCGCTCTCGAAACAGGAGGTCCATAAGCTTGTGCTCCTCAATAGTCACGGTGGAAACGATTTCCGCCAGATGCTTCGGGAGCTCCAACCGCAATATCCCGACATGTTCATCTGCACGATCAACTGGTGGCAGATTATTGATCAAAAGGGCTTCTTCGATGAACCTGATGACCATGCAGGAGAGATGGAAACGAGCGTTATGATGAGGATCGCTCCGGACCAGGTTCGCCCGCTTGCAGAAGCCGGCCCGGGCAAATCAAAGAAATTCAAACTCCACGGACTCCGCGAGCGTTGGGTCTGGGCCCCCCGCCTCTGGACGAAGGTCACGGAGGACACCGGAGTTGGAAATCCCTCGAAAGCCTCCACCGAGAAGGGGGAACAGTACCTCAAAGCTGTCACGCAGAAGATCGGGAGTTTCCTCATCGAGCTCGCAGCAAGTGACATAAGCGATTTGTACGAGTAGATGAAAAAGGCCGCTGAGTCGATTACTAGTTCGCCGCTAGAGAGATGAATATTGAGAGCATCAGATATCGATAATCACGCGAATGGGATCGGCGCTGTTCAGAGCCCCGGACACTCGTTCGGGGTTTTTTTGTCCCCAGTTTCCAACCTTTTCCCTCTGAGCGGTATCCTACTCTGTGAACGATCGATACAAGGTTACGACAACCCACAAGAAGGAGGCTGCGATGAGCATCAAGAAAATCCTGCGTATTTTCCTGTACGCTCCCCTGCTTACCATTCCGGCGGCCCAAATGGAACTGTATGCTGGTGCATCCGCGTTCGGGTGGATATTCTCCCCATCCTCCTCCAACAGCGAGCCATGTTCGCATGTGAGCGACACATCTTCGATCGTCAGGTTGGTATCGGCCAACGAACCCGGCCAGCGCCTCATCATAACGGGAACGATCTACAAATCGGATGGCAAGACTCCGCTCGCGGGCGCTGTCATGTATGCCTATCAGACGGATGCGAACGGAGTATACTCACGGGGGACAAACAGTTCGCGCAACCCTCGACTCAAAGGGTGGCTGAAAACGCGCGCCGATGGTCGCTATGAGATCAGGACCATCAAACCCGGCTCGTATCCCGGCGGCCGTAACCCTGCCCACATTCATGCATCCATCACTGCCCCCGGCGGCAAAGAACAATGGATTGATGAGTTCTTGTTCGATGGCGATCCGTTCTTGAAGAAAGAAGACTACGCAAAGTTCGCGAACAAAGGGAGGTTTTCGTCAATCTTGAAAGTGCAGAAGGGCAAGGGTGGCGTTCTCCAAGCCGTGAGAGATATCAGAGTCGACGTCCCGTGAGAGGGCATCATATGAAAAAAGCTCTCTTCCTTCTCATCGCCTCTGCCGCGACAATTCTGACTGTGCTTGGCCAAACCAGGCGAGCCGCAGAACAATCCGGATTACAGTCCGGGCCAAATGTTGGTGACGAATGCCCGGCTTTCGATCCTCGACACGTGGCTGGACCAGATAAGGGAACGCGCACCTGTCCGATGTGCAAGTACGGCTCTCAACAGGGAATATTGATCTGGGTCAATACCGACGACCTCGTGAATGTTGCTGCCATGGCTAAGCGACTCGAAGAAGAGATAACCCTGAAGGGTACCAGACGCATCCGAGCATTCATCGTTTACATGAATCCGAACAATGAAGCTAAGTCCGAGGTTGAGCGTCGCCTTCGGTTCTTCGCTCTTGATGCGGGACTCAGCCAGGTCGCCGTTACCTATGTGCCAAGCCCGGGCGATACTCGGACAAGCGGACTCTACCGCATCAATCCGAGCTCTGACGTGAGGAACACGGTTATCGTGTACAAAAGCAGAAAAGTCTTCGACAAATATGTTAACTTTGCAGCGACAGCCGAAGATTTGGATAGACTGATTGCTTCTGTAGAGAAAGCGGAAACATCCAAGTGAGGGGGTGCACGTGCATTGACCAACCAAGGGCCATCACATTTCATCTTCCGACCTCTCACCAGCGGGCTCATCGTCTGTGTTGTGTTCAGCCTTTTGTGCTGGAACAACGGGGAGCAGGCCGATGCACAGGTCAGCTCAACGCAAATGCTTTTGCCGAATCAAGGAATCGCGCCTGCGGCCGACACACTGCTCCCGGTCGCCCGGCGGTATGCGCCATTCATCTATCACGCAACGGATAAGACAGGCGGCAGGCAGGATATTCTTTCGAACATTGACTTCGATGGTGATCTCATTGGCAATAACAATTGGGAGAACTTCGAAAAATATGTGCTCAAGCCGACGGTCTACTACGCCGTCCTGGAGACGCACACGCATTACTTCATCTCCTATCACCTTTTTCATCCGCGGGATTGGAACCACTTCACCTTCTACCTGCATGACACACACGAGAATGACGGAGAGAATCTTCAGGTTGTCGTGAGGAAGGCGGACGGCCGCGTCATCCTGCTCTGGACGCAGGCTCACTACAAGAGCAAGGTCTATGTCAATCCCTTATCAGGTATCGAAGCAGGCAAGATTGAAATTAACGGGCGTTTTCAGCTTGTCGATGAGAACGGGATTCCAGGCGATGCAGCCAATCACCCTGCCGTATACGTTGAGGCGCAAGGACATGGCATTTACGGGACGCTCGATCCGAGCAATGAGGTGGGTTTGCGCACCGACGGGTCCTACTCATTCGAAGACGGGAGTGGACTCATTTTCCGACCGGCACATGCTGATGAGCTCGTGAGCGAGCCAGGGACGACAAGCTCCGGCATCGTTCCGTATCAATTGGACTCGATCACGATGAAACTGTGGCCTTTGCTGCGCGACGGGACACTGACGGGCGACGGCAAACTCCTTGATGGCAGTTATGAGTATCGAGATGAGTCTGTTCGTGTCAGAGAAGTCCCACGCTACTACGATGCAGATAGATTCAGTGGTCCCTTCGGCCCTGACCGCGGCATTTCACCGTTTGCCCTTGATTTCTTCTTCAGCAAAGGAACGCTGGGAGCGCTCTTCTTCAATCCTGCAAAACGCTACGCCGGGCAACTCAAAATCTCCGGTGCATGGTCCCTTGAATTCATCAACTATCCTTTCAAGGATTAATTCCATGATGTCAATGTATTTCCTTCAGGATCGGTGTTTTCCT
This sequence comes from uncultured Ignavibacteriaceae bacterium, assembly GCA_964614245.1. Lineage (GTDB taxonomy): Bacteria > Bacteroidota > Ignavibacteria > UBA10030 > UBA10030 > VGWB01. The sequence continues at coordinate 7,145 of CAZTKU010000100.1, read as the reverse complement.
TCACTTGATCTGCGGAGGGAAAACGGGAAATCCTGAAGGCCCCGGGGATGATGTGTCAGAGATGGTCAGCGACGGGCGTTGATGCAGCGTCACCGTGTGCTTCGTTGCTTCATTTTATGCCCGAATCTTCATACATTTGCGCTGATTGAGAGCTCAACGACTCGTGAGAATCCTCCCCTCAACAATTCTTTCGATCATCGATGAACTTGAAACTGATCTTCTCGCTTTCGCTTTTCAGCATTCTCATGGGATTTGCGTCTGTGTTCGGGTTGACGCAAAGCTATGAGTGGTTGATGTGGCTGATTATCGGAGTCATTTGCGCCTGGATCTTCGCGAAGAGAGTTGCTGACGACTTTTTCCTTCACGGATTCTATCTTGGCATCATTGACGGAGTCTTCAATTCTGTCATTCAGGCCATTTTCTTCTCGACGTACCTGGCGAATAACCCCAGGATGGTTGAAGGGCTCAAGGACATGCCACAAGGCATCCCTCTGGCTGTGATTGTTCTGATTTTAGGTCCTATCATCGGTGCTCTGAGTGGCGTCGTGTTCGGTCTGCTCACCGTCATCGCCGGAAAGCTCATCAAAAGATCGACTGCCGAATCCTCACGCACCTGAGCATTCGTATCTTCGCGAAGCAGAGGAACCTGCCTTCCTTTTCGATGCTACCACCTGCGAGACGTATTCAGCGGTCCACCCGACTTTCCGGGCAAAATTGGCTATATTTGGTAAATCTCTGTCGTCGAATCAACATCCCAATCTTCGCTGTGCCATCACCTATTGACACGAGAACGCTATGTCCAGATTGACCCTCTCGAGTGCGTGGAAGGCGCTCGGACAGCACCAAAAGGAAATCGCATCGGCGCATCTGCGAGATCTGTTCGCCGGGGATCCGGATCGCTTTCAGAAGTTCTCCATTCGCTGGAAGGATATTCTTCTCGACTATTCGAAGAACCGAATAACGGAGAAGACGATGTCGCTTCTCCTCGACCTTGCTCGTGAGGTTGGCCTCGACACTTGGATTGAAAAGATGTTCACGGGCGAGAAAATCAACTTCACTGAGCACCGATCCGTTCTGCACATTGCCCTGCGCAATCGCTCCAACACACCGATCCTCGTCGACGGCGAGGACGTCATGCCCGCGGTGAACAAGGTCCTGAATCACATGCGATCCTTCAGTGAACTGGTCCGGAATGGTGGCTGGAAAGGATGCTCGGGCAAGGAGATGACCGACATTGTCAACATCGGCATCGGTGGCTCCGATTTGGGTCCCGTTATGGTGACAGCGGCATTGAAACCGTACGGCCATACCCGCCTGAGCGTCCGCTTCGTCTCAAACGTCGACGGAACGCACATCGCTGAAACACTCAAACGGTTGAATCCTGAAACTACACTCTTCATCATCTCCTCCAAAACGTTCACGACACAGGAAACGCTCGCCAACGCTCAGTCGGCAAAGCGGTGGTTTCTCGAGCGCGTGAAGGACGAATCCGCTGTCGCGAAACACTTCGTTGCGGTCTCCACCAATGCGAAGGCCGTTTCGGCATTCGGCATTGACACGAGGAACATGTTTGAGTTCTGGGATTGGGTGGGCGGCCGCTACTCACTCTGGTCAGCGATCGGGCTCTCGATTGCACTGTACATCGGAATGGACAATTTCGAGGATCTCCTGACGGGGGCGCACGAAATGGACCAGCATTTTCGGACTGCTCCGTTTGAAGACAACATTCCGGTCATTCTTGCCTTGCTCGGGGTTTGGTACAACAATTTCTTTCACGCGGAATCGCATGCGATCATTCCGTACGATCAATACATGCATCGGTTCCCGGCATACCTGCAGCAAGGGGATATGGAAAGCAATGGGAAGCGAGTCACTCGCGACGGCAACGAAGTCGATTATTCTACGGGGCCGATCATTTGGGGTGAGCCGGGGACCAATGGGCAGCACGCGTTCTTCCAGCTCGTTCATCAAGGAACCAAGATGATTCCGACCGACTTCCTCGCGCCGATGCAAACCCAGAATCCCGTTGGCGATCATCATACGATTCTCCTCTCCAATTTCTTCGCGCAAACCGAAGCATTGATGCGTGGGAAAACCAATGCAGAGGCACGGCAGGAGCTCAGAAGCTCCGGGGTTCCCGGGACGGACCTGGAGCATCTGCTGCCTCACAAGGTGTTCCCCGGCAACAGGCCGACGAACTCCATCCTGTTCAAGAAACTCACCCCTCGAACGCTTGGATCCCTCATTGCGATGTACGAGCAGAAAATCTTCGTTCAGGGGGTGATCTGGAACGTCAATTCCTTTGACCAGTGGGGCGTCGAGCTGGGAAAACAGTTGGCAAAGACAATCCTTCCCGAACTCGCCAGCGGAGCCGTTGCCACATCGCACGACTCTTCGACAAACGGCCTCATTGCATTCTACAAGAACAACCGTCAGTGACGACGATCGCGGTATTACACGGAGCGAGAGACGCGGAAACTTTTTTGGGGTGGTCGAGGTTAGAAGATAGATCCCACGTCAACATTTCCTGAAGGACCAGCGACTCATCATTCGGAGGTACGCAGAGTATGCGAAAAGCCATCAAGTGGAGCGGTCTTGCCGTTCTCGTGATCGGTCTCGGAATCCAGCTCATACAGCCGGAGAGGACAAACCCGGCCGTGGATGAGTCGAAGATCATCTATGCGCACGTCAATGTACCTCCCGAAGTGAAGGCGATTCTTGAACGGTCGTGCTACGACTGCCACACGCATACGACCGAGTGGCCGTGGTACAGCTACGTCGCTCCCGTCTCGTGGTTTCTCGCAAACGACGTGAAGAACGGCCGCGCGAGCATGAACCTCTCAGCCTGGGGGGACTACAGCCAGAGGAAGCAGATCGCGAAGCTCGACCAGATCTGTCAGGAATTGATGGACGACGCAATGCCGATCAAGCCGTATCGCATCATGCATCCAAACGCCGCACTCTCGAAAGCCGAGGTCGATATGATCTGCACATGGGTAGACAACGAGCGCGATCGACTTATGGGGTCCGACACATCGGCCTCTGCTCCCAAGAAGTAACCGGCGGCCTCCTGTTAGACCTCGAGGTTCCAACCCTTTCTCTTTCCAAACTGTCCTCGCGCCAATCGGCTCAGCTACCGCAAAGCTTACCTTAGCAGCCGCATCAGCGTTGTGAAGCTGAAAGCGTTGTGTGCCGTCTCCCACTCACTCCCCACACCGATTCCGCTCCTCCAAAGCGCCCTTGCTCGGCCTGACTTCCAAGTTTCAAGAACGCTGCAGCAGTCCGAGGCCATCTCCGCTGTGGTTTTTGTCGCGAATCTTTGTTAACCTTGCCTCAGCATTTCGAACATTGACGATCCTCCACCGAGAACGAATCCTTCCATGCGTATGGTGCGTGCCCTTCGCAGTCAGGCACCGCAGAGCTTTTCTGGCGTAGAGAAAGGACTGTCTCTATGATTCAACCCATTTACACCTACACCGTTGCTCCTTCTCTTCCGAAAGAACTCGAATCGCTTCACGAACTTGCCTACAACCTCCTCTGGGTGTGGGACCACGATTTGATGGAACTCCTCATCCGTTTGGACCCTGACCTGTGGGAGAAAACGAACCACAATCCTGTGCTACTGCTCGGGATGATCAGTCAGGACCGGCTGAATAGTACGGCTCGGGACGATGCATTTCTCGCACAGCTGGAGCGGATCTATGAGCGGTACAAGAAGTATCTCGATACGAGCTCGTCGTGGTTCCGAAAGACGTACGGGCAAGTCGGACCCAACCAGATTGCGTACTTCTCGGCGGAGTTCGGGCTGACCGAATGTCTCCAAAACTATTCAGGCGGCTTAGGCGTCCTCTCCGGTGATCATTTGAAATCGGCCAGCGACCTCGGCTTGCCGCTCGTCGGTGTAGGCCTGTTGTATCAAGAAGGGTATTTCCGTCAGTACCTCAATGCTGACGGCTGGCAGCAGGAGCGCTATCCGGAAAATGATTTCTATACCTTGCCCCTCCACCTTGAGGTCGACAAGAAAGGAAAACCCGTAACGATATCGGTGGATTTCCCGGGTCGCGCTGTCCATGCTCAGGTTTGGCACGTTCAGGTAGGGCGCATTCCTCTGTACCTCCTGGATACCAACATACCGGCGAATTCCCAAGAGGACCAAGACATCGCTGACCAACTGTATGGCGGCGATCGCGAGTTGAGGATCAAGCAGGAGATCCTGCTTGGCATCGGGGGATACCGCACACTCAAGGCGTTTGACATCCAACCGTCCGTGTGCCATATGAATGAAGGGCACTCCGCCTTCTTAAGCCTGGAGCGGTGCAGAGATTTGATGATGACCTCAAAGCTCTCGTTCGCGGAAGCACGAGAGGCTTCCATGGCTGGATTGACGTTCACCACGCACACACCCGTGCCTGCTGGAAATGATTACTTTGCAGCCGACTTGATGGAACGATACTTCTCGAGTTACTTCAAAGAACTCGGCCTCACGAGCAAAGAGTTTCTTGGCCTCGGTCGCCAAGATCCCGGTAACGACCAGGAGGCATTCTGCATGACCGTTCTCGCGCTCCGGATGGCCGGATCGAGCAACGGCGTGGCGAAGCTCCATGGAAAGGTCTCGCGTAAAATGTGGCAGAAGGTCTGGCCGGGTGTGCCGGTGACCGACACTCCGATCATCTCCATTACAAACGGCGTGCACGCTCCATCGTGGATCAGCCGGGAAATGGCAGGTCTCTACGACCGCTATCTTGGACCCCGATGGCGCGAGGATGCAGGCGACTCCGGACTTTGGAGCCGGGTCGACCACATTCCGGACGAAGAGCTCTGGCGGACTCATGAGCGGCGGCGCGAGCGCCTCGTGGCGTTTGCCCGTGCCAGGCTTGCTTCACAATTGGAGTCGCGCGGTGCACCACCTTCCGAGGTCGCTCAGGCAAACGAAGTGCTGAATTCCGAGGCGTTGACAATCGGATTTGCACGACGGTTCGCCACGTACAAGCGCGCCACGTTACTCCTGAGGGATGCCGAGCGACTGATCAAGATCCTCAATGACAAGGAGCGACCAGTACAGATTATCTTCGCAGGCAAGGCACATCCTAACGACACTCCCGGCAAGGAGCTCATACGTCAATTGATACACTTTGAGAGACACTCCGGCGCCCGCCGGCGCATGGTGTTCCTGGAGGATTATGACATGGTGGTCGCCCGGTATATGCTCCAGGGAGCGGATGTCTGGCTCAACACTCCACGACGCCCCTTGGAGGCGAGCGGCACCAGCGGTATGAAAGCCACCTTGAACGGCGCCATCAACCTCAGCATTCTCGATGGGTGGTGGGATGAAGCTTACAGCGTCCACACCGGCTGGGGGATTGGACGAGGTGAGGAATATAGCGATGAGAAGCTCCAGGACGATGTCGAATCCAACGCTTTGTACGATCTGTTGGAGAAGGAGATCGTCCCGCTGTATTATACTCGAGGCGCCGATGGTCTCCCTCGCCAATGGATCAGCAAGATGAAGAGCGCGATGCGCTCCATTGGACCACAGTACAACACAAATCGAATGGTTCGTGAATACACGGAGAAGATGTATCTCCCCGCGATCGATCATTACACGACTCTGACCGCAGACAATTTCAAGCACGCAAAGAAGTTCGCCGTCTGGAAGGAAAATCTGCGCCGCCAGTGGCAGACCATCAAGATCGAGGGGGTGATTGTTGAGGACCATATGACACTGAAAGTCGGTGAATCTCTGACGGTCCGGGCCCGGATCGACCTGGGTCAACTGAAACCGGAAGATGTCTCCGTCGAACTCTACTACGGGTCACTGAACGCTCGCGGGGAAATCGAGAACCCAAAGGTCGCGCTGATGAAGCCGTCGGACAAGCCGAAGGGCACGGTCTACGAGTTCATCGGTGTGAACAAGCTTGAGACCAGCGGGCGCCTCGGCCACACGGTACGCATTCTGCCACGGCATGAGGATCTTGACAATCCGTACAAGCTGGGACTCATCTTGTGGGCTTGAGTTGAGCGCAAGAGGCGAGGCAGGGCAAATCCCGATCGCCGCGCGCTGAAGAACAAGAGACAAGGAGGTTAGCTCATGGGCAAGAGAAATACAGTCACGAGAAGATCTTTCGTGAAGTCAGTCGTAGGCGGGGCTGCGGCCACATTCATTGCAGGAAACTGCGACTCGCTCGTATCGCTGGCAGCCGCTCAGCAACTCACGGCAACAATGCCAACGCGACCGCTCGGACAAACCGGCCACATCGCCCGAATCTTCAGTCTTGGGGGACAGGCAACACTTGAGAAGAGTGGTACTATGGACGAATCCGTCGCTATCATCAACCGCGCCATCGATCTCGGTGTGAACTACATCGACACCGCGGCCGCTTACGGTCGGGGAGTAAGCGAGACGTACATTGGTGAAGTGATGAAGACCCGCCGAAAGGAAGTGTTCCTCGCGTCCAAGACGAACGACCGGTCCTACGATGGATCGATGCGCCTCCTCGAGCGATCACTGAAGAACCTACAGACGGACCACTTGGATACGTGGCAGCTCCACAACGTCCGCACCCAAGGTGACCTCGACCGCATTTTTGCCGATAACGGGGCAATCAAGGCGTTGGAAAAGTCAAGAGACCAGAAGATGGTGAGGTTCCTCGGCATCACCGGCCACTACGATCCGTTCATCCTGAAGAAAGGCATCGAGCAATATCCGTTCGACTCCATCCTGATGGCGTTGAACGCGGCGGACAAGCACAACGCCTCATTCATCGACAATCTTCTGCCCACTGCCGTTGAGAAAAAGATAGCGATCATTGGCATGAAGATACCCGCACGAGGTAGGATTTTTCGCGACGGTGGGATCACGACAATGGAGCAGGCGATGCGCTACGTTCTGACGCTCCCCGTCAATACGATCATCGTGGGCATCTCAACCCTCAAGGAGCTCGAGGAGAACGTGCAGATTGCGGCGAACTTCAAGGCGTGCACCGAAGAGGAGATGAAGGCACTCGAGGAACTCACCAAGCCCTACTACGCGGACGCAAGCTGGTTCAAGTCTTCGTGGTGAAAAGGAACCTTCCGAAGGTCACTGGTTGCTCCAGAGAACCTTCGGAAGGCATCCATCCTCATCAGAACCCCTGCGCGAACATCCC
>CAZTKU010000099.1:0-10789 GCA_964614245.1 uncultured Ignavibacteriaceae bacterium | reverse complement strand
GATAATTCTAACGGCAATGACCGTCCTGACGCTGAACATTCTTTCGCAAATCGAGCAGAACTTCAGTCTCGCGTTGTCGGATGTGAAAGCTCTGCAGAACATCGAGCGGATACGTCAATTCATCAGCGACGTACCAGCGGCCGCGACTGAATATGCGTTTACAGGGTCACCCGTCGCAAGATTGACGTACGAGAATGGCTGGAAGGAATTCGATTCAGCCCTTGGCACGCTGCAGCGAGATTTTGCCGACAGCGCGAAAATTCAGGATATCAAGCGCATCCGCGATCTGTATTTCAACTGGATGCAAAATGTCGGCGACAAGCTGATCCAGCTGCGAGACGAGCAGCGCCGAACAGGTGGCGGGCAGGATCTTGAGAAGAGGCTCCGGGAGATTTCCCAGGTAGAGGCGGAGATCCAGTACATCGCGAGGGCGAAACTGATCATCCGAGATCTGTATCAGGCGCGCCTTTCAACTCAGCCGATCGAGTTAGCAACGGGGTTGAGCCGCAATCTTGGCAAGTTCATCGGCCTCGTCAACGTTCTCCTTGCTATCTTCGCACTCGCGCTTGGTTTTGTCTTGACCAGATCCATCACCAAACCTGTCCACCTTCTGAAGGAGGGAACGCAGAGCATTATGGCGGGGAAGTTCGAACCGATTACCCTCCACCGTTCGGATGAGCTTGGAGACCTCGCCACCGATTTCAACAGAATGTCCACCTTGCTGGGGAACAACTATAATCGGCTTAACGCCTACTCGGAGCTTGTCACGACATTAAACTCAGCCGCAACGATCGAAGAGGTTGAAGAAAAGAGCTTGCAGCTATTGTGTAAGCACACGCGTGCGGCGGTCGGTGGGCTGTACCTGTTGAACAAAGAAAAGCAAATGCTTGAGCTGGTGAGCGGCTATGCTTTGAAGAGGAACGGTCAAGTGACGAAAGCTCTCGCTCTCGGCGAGGGCATCCCCGGCCAGTGCGCAGAGGAGATCAAGACGATCGAGGTTGAGGAAATCCCCTCGAACGCGGAGTTCACCATCGATACGGGACTGGTTGAGCTCGTGCCGAGTTATATCATTGCTGTTCCGATCCTCTTCCAGGAAGAGATTCTCGGCGTTCTCGTGTTGGGGGCAACAAGAAAGTTTGGTGAGCTCGAGAAGGAGATCATCAACAATTCGGTGCCTCAGCTCAGCGTGGCGATCACGAACGCGATGAACTTTGACGCTACCCGCAAGCTCTCGGTCGAGATTGCCAAGCGGAACGAAGAGCTGAGTGCGAAGAATACCGAGATCGAGAAGGCGTACCGGGTCAAGTCGGACTTCCTGTCCAGCATGTCCCACGAGCTCCGCACCCCGTTGAATTCCATCATTGGTTTCAGTTCGGTGCTGCTCGGGCCGAGCGGCGATCCGCTGACGTCGGACCAACGTATGGCGCTTGAGAAAGTCCTGAAGAATGGAAAACACCTGCTTCAGCTCATCAACGATATTCTTGATCTCTCCAAGCTTGAGTCGGGCAGGATGACGTTGAGCGTTGAGAGTGAAGACGCCAACTCCATTGTCTCGAATTGCCTGCTGATTGTGGAGCCGTTGATCCAAACGAAGAAGCTCGCGCTGACGCAGGATATTCAGCCGAATCTTCCGACGCTGACAACGGATATCGTCAAGGTCCGTCAAATCCTCGTGAACCTTCTGAGTAATGCTTCAAAGTTCACGGAGAAAGGGGGAATCTCGGTCAAGGTGACGCAACAGCCGAATGGCATGATCGCATTTGCGGTGAAAGACTCAGGCATCGGCATCGAGAAGAAGAACTTTGAAATTGTCTTTGAGGAATTCAAGCAAGTGGATAGCAGCAGCACGAGGAAATACAAAGGAACCGGGCTCGGACTCCCGATTGCCAGGAGGCTTGCGAGGATGCTTGGAGGTGACCTCACGCTCGAGAGCGATTATGGTCACGGCTCGACCTTCATCCTGGTCATTCCTCCCACGTTGCCGCAACAGACGCAGGAAGCCAAGCCCAAACCGCCTGAGCGCCCTGCAGCACCTGCACCGCAAGCCCCCGTGAAGAAAGTCATCGAGTCTCAAATTGCAGCGGCTCCAGGAGTCCACGTTCTCTGCATCGATGACGATCCGGATGTCATCGAGATTTTGAAGATGTATCTTGTACCTGAAGGCTATTCTGTTGCAGGAGCCCTGTCGGGGGACGAAGGACTTGAGATTGCTGCCAGGGTCAAGCCGGCGCTCATCACGCTGGACATCATGATGCCGAAGAAGGACGGATGGCAGGTGCTTCGTGAGTTGAAGCAGAACCCGGCGACGAAGGACATCCCCGTCATCATTCACTCGATTGTGGACAACAAGCCTCTGGCAATGTCCTTGGGGGCCGTTGATGTGATGACAAAGCCAACCGATCCGAAGCGTTTGCTGGCCCTCGTAGAGAAGCACCATCAAGCCGGCGACCAATTCATCCTGCTCGTTGACGATCATCTCGATTTTGCACTCGCTTGCAAGGATCTCTTGAAGCGCGACGGGTTCGAGGTTCGCATTGCCAACAACGGCATCGAGGCGCTAAAGATTTTGAAGGAAGCGAACCCATCCTTAATCTTGCTTGACCTGGTGATGCCCGGAATGGATGGGTTCCAGGTCATACAGGAGTTGGAGCGCAACGAACAGTGGAAAAAGATACCGGTTGTGGTGATGTCCGGTAAAGAACTCTCTGAGGCCGAGCAAGAGGAACTGAAGTTGCATGCCGCGGACTTCCTGATAAAGGCTTCATTTTCGACCGTAGAGTTTTCGAGCACGATCAAGCGGATTTTGTCCGTTGCTCATTCATAAGCATGATCAGTGAGGACTCAATGCCAGAATATCAACCGATCATACTCGTTGTTGATGATACAGAAGACAACTTGGATCTCCTCGAATTTGCTCTCAAGCGAAAACCCGTGCACATGCTGCGCGCATCGAGCGGCAAAGAATGCCTGGCGGTCGCAGAGGAGAAACAGCCCGACATCATCCTTCTTGATATTCAGATGCCTGAGATGGATGGATTTGAAACGCTGAAGAGACTGCGCTCCAATCGGGCGACAGCAAAGATTCCTGTCATTTTTCTGACGGCACAGCGCAAAGACCCCGATAGCATCGCGACCGGATTGGCTCTGGGGGCCGAGCAGTATCTTACGAAGCCGATCGACACGGAAGAGCTCCTGGTGCGGACCAGGATGATGGTTCTCTTGAAACGGGCGGAGGCGGAGCTGGAACGAACCAAGGCCGATTTCATGGCGATGATGGTCCATGACCTGCGGAGCCCACTGATCGGGATCAAGAGTGTTATCGAATTGCTACAGGATGTGGCAAAAGGAAGCACGCTCAACGATGATCATTTCGAGCTGCTCAACTCTGCTCACTCCTCTGCACAGAAGCTGCTGGTGCTGGTGGGCGATTTCCTCGATCTTTCCAAGTACGAGGCGGGGAGCATTTCATTCGAAAAGGGCGCCATACCGATTTCACGTATTATCGATCCTGTTGTTCAGCAAATGGATATCCAGTTCAAGCAAAGGAACGTCGCGCTCAACAAGATCATTCCTGAGGGCTTGCCGCTGGTCTCTGCGGATGCATCAAAAACCGAACAAGTTGTGATGAATTTGTTGAGCAATGCACTGAAGTTCAGCAAAGGCGGTGGAGCAGTAGCGCTCGAAACTGCAGTTCTCACCGGTGAGTCCGAGAGCGGGATCGCTGGATCGCCCAGGAAATTCGTTCGCGTCAGCGTGACCGACAACGGCGTCGGTATCGCAAGGGAAGAGCTGCCGTTGCTGTTCGAACGCTACAAGCAAGTCTCTTCAGCAAAAACCGCAAGACAGAAAGGAACCGGCCTCGGGTTAGTTATCTGCAAGTTAATCGTTGAAGCACAGGGTGGGACCGTGAGTGCAGAGAGCGAGCCTGGCAAACGAACGACTTTTAGTTTCACTTTGCCCGCGGCTGAGGGATAGGTTTCATTCAAAACATGAGGTGAATATGAACGAAAGAATTCTCATCGTCGACGACGAGGAAAGCCTCCGAATGTCGCTGAAGTTCAAACTCAAATCGGCCGGTTTTGATGTAGATGTAGCGGTCGATGGCGAAGAGGCCCTTGATAAGCTCAAGAGCAAGCAGGTTGATGTCGTGCTCCTCGATATCAATATGCCGCGCATGAGCGGCATTGAGGCCCTCACGCGCATACGCCAGGACTTTCCCCAAACGGAGGCTATAATGCTCACAGGCTTTGCTGACTTCAGCACGGCCATCGAGTGTCTCAAAATGGGTGCGAGGGACTACCTGGTGAAACCCGTGGACACCACCGAATTGGTGACCCGGGTGCGCTCGCTGATACGCTCGCGCGTTTCGGAACGTGCGCTGCAGGAAGTCCAGGAGCGCCTTTCGTCCGTCCTTCCGAACGATTTGATGGGACCACTCACCAAGGTCCAGGATCTTCTTGATCAAGCTTCCAAACTCGAGGGGGACGCAGAATCGAAGGAGCGGAAGAAACTGCTTGGCACGGCTCGCGAGCTCATCGCAAAGATGGAAAAGAACCTGCAAGGATTGGTCGATGTGTCGAAACAAACGGCCCAACTCGAACCGCGTGAGAGAAGGTGAAGCGCATCTGGTGCTTTGGGCTTCGAGTGTGTCGGTGGGTGTTGCGGTGTTTGAGAGGATTTTCCTATGACAGAAACGAAAAAAGCTCGTCCGATCCGCTACGTGTACAAATTCAAGTTTGACGATGGTGCGGAGAAGGTATTTGATATCCTGCTCGATGAAGAGACGCTGGAGCTGTTGGGAAGCGACTCCGAGCCCAAACCCGCATGGACTAAGCTTAAGTACTCACAATGCGAGAACTGCCCGCTCCCGGATAGCGTGGAGTATTGCCCCGTTGCCGTCAACCTGTCGAAGCTTGTCGACTCGTTCTTTGCCTCTGCTTCGTATGAGGCCGCACTGGTAACCGTTGAGAGTCCTCAGCGAACCTATGTCAAGAAGACAACTCTGCAGAAAGGGCTGAGCGCCATCATCGGCATCTACATGTCAACGAGCAACTGTCCGATCATGGATAAGTTGCGCCCCATGACGCGTTTCCACCTGCCGTTTGCAAACTCCATTGAGACGTTCTTCCGTTCGATCTCATCTTACCTCACGGCTCAATTCCTGTTGATGACAAAAGGGAATGAGCCCGACTGGGAGATGAAAGGGTTGCGAGAAATTTACAAATCCGTTAACATTGTCAACAAAGGAATGTCACAGCGCTTACTCAACGCCACAAAGACGGACGCAAACGTGAACGCTGTGGTAATCCTGCACTCCTTCGGAGATGGTATCTCCTACGTCCTTGACAGCGGCTTGGTTGACTTGGAGCCGATGTTCAGTGTGCTTTTGAAGGATGCTGGAGTAGCCGCCGCCGAGCCTCCGGAAAAAGGTCAAGCCTCCAGCAAGCCGTCATAAGAGCTTCTTCCTTCCTATTGCTTTTTCCGATCAGTTGTGACATTGTTCCAGGGACTCTGCCGCTCACGACCATGTGTGTGCGTTGTGACCGACGTAAGAAAGCGAGTGTGGCAGCAGCCAGCTGCCTGCAGAGACTCCCACGCAACAGAAGGGCCATCCCAATGGCTGGGACGGACGCTTCACCGGTCGTGTCGAATAGGGATTCTTCAGCTTGCATGAACCAGAAGTGCTGGGCCTCGCTCATGGTGCTAATGAGAAAACACTAAAGGATTCCGTAGAACGGAACCATTTCGTGTGCCCGGAACCCCGACAGAAAACGTCCCGAAGAAAACTCGGGACAAGTCGGGGCAAGCCCCGACCAAGGACGTCGGGGTAAACAGGACTACCAAGTTTTGTTCAAGTGAGATGCAAAAAACACAAAACCACCCTCTCGGGTGGTTTTGGTTTTTTGAGTGCCCGGAACAGGAACTTTACACAACTCACAACATTGTGCCGGGTGTTTGAAATGGCGTTAGCTCCTGATCACTGAAGAAGCGCACTGACATCCACGAGCAAGAGCACCTTGCGCCGTTTGACAGGCAGGGGACATAGACAATCATCTTGTCCTTGGCTAGGTCTACTGCTTCACCTTCGCATCCATCGTTGAAACTCTGGTCAGCGCGCACAGGTGGGGAGTCAAGATTGACGTCCTGGCCGACAGGGCCTAGGGAACCGCGGATCATTCAGCCGCAGACCTCGGGGCGTTTGGCTTTCTATGTAATCAGGGAAGATTGAGGTCAAAGTTAAGCGAAGTGTTGGATTGTGGGCGGAGCGAAGTCCCACTTCCGAGGATGAACTGCACGAGGCGGGATCCCGCCCCGGCTACTAACTCTGAAGAAGGATCCCGATTGACGAAGATCGGTTGGGGAATTCTATTTTCGGCCGGAAATTCACCACCAATCCGGCTCTTTCCCTCGCGGCGTACTGAGTGCTGAAGTGTGGTAGAAGCCGGTGAGAATCTAATGTGCTTTCAACGACCGAAGTATCAGATCATCGGCCAAGTGCTGGAGGGTACGGCGGGCTGTCACTTCAACAGCAGCATCCGCTTGTGCGCAATCTGGCGTGAGCCGTGCTCGCCCGTGGCAATGAGTTGATACACATACATCCCGCTCGCACACCGCGCCGCATTCCACAACTCCTGATGATATCCGGCAACCCTCTCTTCGTCTACCAATCTCGCAACCTCCTGACCGAGCATATTGTAGACCTTCAAGCTGACTCTACTGACTGCTGTCAGTTGATAGCTAATCGTTGTTGTTGGATTGAACGGATTAGGATAATTCTGGAATGCCTCGAACTCCTCTGGTGGCGCAACGGCAACTGTGATTTCTTTCGTCCACCTCTCGCCAGTCAGAGGCGAGATGACAAACTTCAACGTCTGGCTCTTTTGCACTGCGGCCATCTTGTTAACCGAAAACGTAAACGTCACAGGGAACTCCTGGTGTGCCTTGAGCAAAGCGATGCGCTGCTCCGTCGCAGCGAACTTCAGCCACGATGGCACATTCGTTGCCTCGACCTTGACACCTGCAACCGGCATCGCCGCCGTGTTCGCCACCGTCAGCTCAATCGTGTTACCCGAAGACGCGAAGGGGAGCTGATACACAGTCTGAGCCAAGCATGGCGATGTGGCCATTGCGAGCAAAGAAATGGCGAAAGCCGCTATCGCTTTTCTCATAGGTTTTCCTCCTCTCACGGACTGTCCGAAGGACCCCTTCGGGGAAGTCCGTGTCTATGTCTGCGTCCTGCCTACTGAACTACAAACTCCACGATACTGTTTGTCGCCAGGTTCTGCACCTTGTCCTGCTGCGCGCCCCCGTGGCTGATCCTGAATGTCAGGTTGGCCGGCAGCATCTCTTTCGTTATCTCGCCATTGACCGTAGGACCGATCAGCCGCCATGCACCGGAGTAGTAGCTCGCCTGAGCTCCGTCGACTGGCTGATTCTGCGAATTCCTCACTCGCGCCGTACACATAATTGTGGAGAACCCGACGATGGGGTTTGCAGAGATATCTTGCGCCTTCTCGTTGGCGACAAACTCATATGTCATCCTGAAGGTGTAGTTGCCGGGCAGCAACTCCTTTGTGACCGCGCCACCGGCTGTTGAGCCCCAGCTCCTCCATGCACCGGAGTAGTACTGGACTGTCCCCTGATCCATCAGTACCCCCTGACTGTTCTGCAGTTGCACTGAAGCACTCACAGTCTGAAAGACGACGGTGGGACTCATGCCGATGTTCTGCTGCTTGTCGTTGCTCGCGAAGGCGTAGGTCATTCTAAATGAGTAGCTATTGGGGAGAAGCTCTTTTGAGACCACCCCATTTGAAGTCACCCCAAAGTTTCTCCAGGCACCAGAGTAATATTGAGCCGTCCCCTGATCGATTGGAGCCCCCTGGCTGTTCTGCAATTGCACCGAGGCATTCACAGTCTGGAAGATCACAGTAGGATTCGTGCCGATATTCTGCTGCTTGTCGTTGCTCGCGAAGGCGTAGGTCGTCCTAAATGTGTAGTTGTTCGGCAACAGCTCTTTGGTTACTACGCCGTTTGAAGTCGCCCCAAATTCTCTCCAGGCGCCTGAGTAATACTGAACCGTTCCCTGGTCGAGCCCGTCACCCTGACTGTTCCTCAACTCCACCGTCGCATTCACCGTTCTGAAGAGGACAGTGGGGTTCGTGCCGATATTCTGCTGTTTGTCATTGCTCGCAAAGGCATATGTCATCCTGAACGAGTAGTTGTTCGGCAACAGTTCTTTGGTAACCACGCCGTTCGTCGTCAGCCCGAAATCTTTCCACGCCCCCGCGTAGTATTGCACCACCCCCTGATCGATCAAGCTGCCTTGGCTGTTCTGCAACTGCACCGCGGCATTGACCGTCTGGAAGACCACGATGGGGTTGCTGCCTATGTCTTGTTGTTTATCGTTGCCTGCAAAGGCGTATGTCATTCTGAACGAATAACTGCCTGGTAGTAGCTCCTTTGTTGCAACGCCGTTCGACGTTGCTCCAAGCTCTCTCCAGGCCCCAGCGTAACATTGCACCGTTCCCTGATCCATCAAGCTCCCCCCACTGTTTTGAAGCTGTATCTGCGCACTGACCGTCTGGAACAGGACCGTATCGGTTCCAACCGTGACGTTTGATTTTGTCTGTGAGCCGTAGGCGTAAGTCATCCTGAGGCTCACGGTGTGCAAGCTTGTCATGACGGTGAAAGTTCCATCGCTGTTGTTGACGGCATCTTTCCAGCTTCCCTCATAGTACTGAAGTGAACCGCCGGTTAGGTTGGTGCCCGCGCTGTTGACGAGCTTGACAGCCAAGCCGGGCGGGGGCGCAGTTGGTGGGTGTGACAGCAAGTATTCCGTGTTGTACCGCAATAGAGCATACGCTTCACTCGAAAGATTGCTTGTGCTGTCAACGTCAACATCCTGCAAAACAGTCTGCAACGTGGCCCGTGTCCCCTCCGTGTTGCCTGATTGAAGCTGTGACTTTGCTGTCGCGAAGTAGCCTAGATACTTGTCTGCCGTGGCTTGAGTTGTTATCCAACCGAAGGAGCGGGATTGAGAGGCGTAGCTCCATAGTGTGTCGATGAAGTCCAAGGGGACAAACGATTGTGTCGTATCAGATGTGCCTAGTGTATAACCAGAGGCAGAGTTTGTCAAAATATCATTTCGATGTTCATCATCGCTGACAATTGGCGTGCTTGTACGCAGTCCTTGGACATAGTATCGTACAATGGTTGGACGTGCGGCACTAGTCGTCTGAAATCCCTGCACGGAGTATCCGGGTCTAATCGTATAGTTGAAATCAATATGCGCGCTGCAGAAATATCTACCTCCGAGATAGCTTGAACTTGATGCCTCCCATTCTGGTGGTGCATGATTCGAAGATGTATCTTCCAAGCCACCAACATAGATGTTTTGAATACCTTGTTTGCTTGTGGATCTGTTTGTCCATGCGTACTCATATACATAACTTGTCCCGCTTTTCAAAACACTACACCTCACAGAGACATCCAGGTCATTAGCGGGTAGAAATTCACTTTCCGGCACCTGACGAACGGTAGGCGAGAAGCCATATTCGCTTCCATTCCACCCGTAAGTGATCTTGGGCAACGTCGGCGGGTTGTGATTGGGAAAGTATTCTTGCCATACATCAGCAATGTCTCCACGGATCTCCAATACACCATCTCTGTCGGCATCAATTAGTTCATACATCTCATCTATCGAGACGATCGTTGATTGACCTGTTGCAGGATCGACGTTATTGATCATTCTTCCCCTTGTTCCATCCCAACTCAATATCCACAAATATGAAATACCAGAACCTTCTCTCGTCATCAGTTCGAAATCGGGCTCACCTTGAAGAATATCTACCTCACCGTCATTGTTGATGTCTTGAGTTGTAAGAAGTGCTCCACCAAATCCTGCCTTAGTACCTGGGTAGTCGTCCCAGATAATCTGCCCACTTTTAAACATTCCAGTAACTACACTATCTTTCTCTTGTGATGTCTTCCACGCGGAGAAAAGGACATATCCTTTGAGCGTACCATAAGGATCTGTAATCTTTCCAGATCGTGAATGGGCAATGAGAGAATCCATGATGTGATAGCTAACCTCATGATCATTTCCATACTTCGCTCGAGCTACAGCTTCCACCTGCGAAAGTACGGTCCCCGCCGGATCATATTTCCTCTCTGTGGGTATTTGAGCAACAACCTCGCTGGAGAAAAATGCCAGAAAAACGAGCATACCCGTTACCACAACGGTAAGTCTGTTCATGGGCTCCTCTTTCTCTTAGGAGGGGGGAGCTTCTTGTCTGGCACCTGACGGACGGTAGGCCAGAAGCCATACTCACTCCCATTCCACCCATAGGTGATTTTTGGTAATGTCGACGGGTTGTGATTGGGAAAGTATTCCTGCCATACATCACTGATCTCTCCCCGAATCTCCATTACACCGTTTCGATCAGGATCAATTAGTTCATACGCCTCTTCTATCGAAACAACAGTCGATTGACCCGTTGCCGGATCGATGTTGTTGATCATCCTCCCCCTCGTTCCATTCCAACTCAATATCCACAGGTACGAAATGCCGGAGCCCTCTCTTGCCATTAGCTCACGATCCATCACAGCGACAAGAATCTCAACTTCACCATCGTTGTTAATGTCTTTTGTCACCAGCAAGCGTCCAGCAAAACCCGCTTTGGCACCCGGATAGTCATCCCATCTGATTTGTCCGCCTTTGTACATACCCGTGACGACGCTATCTTCTCCACGCTGTTTGCGCCACGCGGAGAAGAGGACACATCCTTTG
>CAZTKU010000098.1:0-10825 GCA_964614245.1 uncultured Ignavibacteriaceae bacterium | reverse complement strand
GTCCATCTTCAAGGGAAAAGCGTCGGCCGTCGAAGTCTCGTACTATGTCAAGACGAACCTCCCGCTCGGCATCGCAATCACCCTTCTCTCCGGACTCGGCCAGCTCCTGTGGTGGAAGCATTCAAAGGCCGGCTCGCTGATCAGGAGCCTCCTCATTCCCGTTGCGCTGTCGCTCCTTGTAACCGGGATCGTTTTTGTTGCTATGGGATCTGAGGAGATACTCATTCTCCTTTTCACGTTTTGCGCAGCCTTTTCGCTCTTCGCGAACCTCCAGGTTGGGTACGGAATCTTCATGGGCAACCCGAAGTTTGTCGGCGGATCCATCGCTCATATTGGGTTAGCCATTATGTGTTTGGGATTCGTGACATCCGAACGGTATGATGACAAAGCGACCGTTTCGCTTGAGCGTGGAAGGACCGTCGAGACTCTCGGCTACAAACTCACGTACGTCGGCTACACTCCTCTCGACAATGAGAGATATGCCTTCAACGTCGAGGTGCAGCGTGGTGACATGAGAAGGACGGTAAGGCCGACGATGCACTTCAGCAGCGACGCGACGCTGCGCCACCCCGATCTGATCAATTTCCTTAATAAGGATTTCTACGTGTCGCCGGTCTCGATTGAGACTCCGGCTGAGAGCGAGGAGAAGGCTGTCACGCTCGAAATGGGGGAAACGACAGAGGTCGCCGGGCTGAAAGTCCGCTTCGTCAATTTCGACTTCAGCGATGCTGCACGAGAAGCCATGATGGAAGGGAAGGACTTCATTATCACGGCCCATCTTGAGGTGACAGAGAATGGCAGGATAATGCCGCTCACCCTGAAGATGACAAGCAGCCCGACCGGACCGAAGTTCATCCCCGAGTCGCTGACTGCGTCCGAGAAACGTGTGTTCGAGTTCACGCTCTCACGGATCATGCCAAGCCAGACCGAGCAGGAGAAGTCAAAAGTCGCATTCACCGTCAAGCTGCCGGCAAACGTGAGCGCGCCGAAGCGGGAAGAGACTCTCGTCGTTGAAGCGAGCGTGAAGCCGATGATCAATCTTGTTTGGATGGGGACCGTCACACTCGTCGTTGGGTTTCTCCTGACTATTGTTCGCCGAGCGGAGGAAGCGAGGATGCAAAATGATCGTTGGCAGAAAGAGTGACCCGATTGGTTGTCGGGATCGAGGTATCAGACATCCCGCCAGGCCCACTTTCGTACCATCCGTGGGAATACGGGATGCTATGTTCCCACAGTTGCGAAAGAAAACAATTTTGGCTAGATTTGCTCCTGCACATCGGAAACGATCCAGGAACCGTTCTATCGGCATAGCTGTTGAAGGATAACAAGGCGTGAGATTTTTCATCAAACATATCAAAAGGATCCGGGTCGCTTTTGCGCTCCTTATTTGCTTTGCGAGCTCGGGTGCCACTGCGGTCCTGCATACGTGCACCCTCCCGAAGATGGATTGCTGCGCGCCTGCGCCGAGCGACAACTGCGCTGGCTGCGAGCAATCCGCCGTCCCGGTATCGGCTCCACTGCTTCAGGCTGATTTCACCTGCCACACAAATACGTTTGTCGGCGGTGTAGCCCTCAAGCTGGCTCTGGTGGAAAAAGAAAACAAGTTGCAGCAGAACAAAGCTTCGGTGGTCTTTGTTCTTCCATCGTCCTTCGGCTTTTCGAATACTGTCCAAGCTCCTTCACGTTATCTTTTCACACTCGCTGCGTCTCATTCCCCACCTTCGGTGGAGAAGTACGTCCTCAACTCGTCTTTCCTAATCTAGTCACACTCCTTTTTCCGTACACCCCACGGCAAGGGATTAGTGTTTCCTGCTGTGAGTTGAAAGGTCCCGGTTCTTCCAATTTCTCGAGATGCCGGAAATTCTTGATCGAGCATCGTAACGCTATCGCGTTTTCACAACAACAAGGAGTGTCATCACATGCGGCAAATGTTCCTTTGCCTCGCGCTTGCTCTCACGATCGCCCCCCTTTCACTCGCGTGGGGGCAAGAAAGCAAGCCATTGAAACTCGAAGACCTCATCGCTGAGGCGCTTCAAAACAATCCTCAGCTCCGTGCTGCACGGAACCGAACTGCAGCGGCCAGGACAAAAGTTGACCAAGTAACATCCTGGGAGGCGCCCCAGGCGGGCGTTGAATTCTATCAGACGCCGGTCCGATCGTTTCCGAATCCCCTGAAAGATCAAATGGAAGTCGATTATTACTTCCAGCAGATGTTTCCGTTTCCCGGCAAGCTTTCGGCGATGGGGAGAACCGCAGAAAACAATGCCAACATGATGGATCAGGGCTACAAGGCGCTGGAGCGCAAGATCCTTCGAGAACTCAAGTCGGCGTGCTATGAACTCTATCTCGTTCAGCGCAAAATCCAGATCAATGCTGAGAATCAAGACTTGATGAGGAGGTTCGTCGAGATCGCTTCGAGGCACTACGAAGTTGGGATGGGAAAACAGCCGGATATCCTTCGTGCTCAGACCGAACTTTCCATACTCGTGAATACCGGCATCAATTTTCAAAAGGAGAAACAGGTGGCTGAATCAATGATCAACACAATATTGAGCCGGCCTGTCAACTCTCCCCTCGGTTACGTTCCCGATATCGAACAAGATGTTCCACGGTGGACATTCGAGCAACTGCGGCCTTTGGCTCTTGAGGCCCGTCCAGAGTTAAAAGCGATGAATTTCAATATCGAAATGAACAAAGCCGAAGTGTCCCTCTCCAAGCGCGAGTATTATCCCGATCTGATGGCGCGGGTGATGTACAAGGACATGGCGATGACGAAGAACGACTTCTGGTCGGCGATGGTTGGCATCAGTATTCCGCTTGCTCCGTGGTCAAGCGGTAGATACACCTCAAAGGTTCAAGAAAATGAGCTCAACGTGAGGAAAGCAGAAGAAGAGTATGCCAACATGAGAAACATGACCCTCTTCGAGGTTCAAGATGCACTCGTCAGAGTGCAGACCAGTCAAAACTTGGTGCTGCTGTATAAGAACACCGTCATACCGCAAGCCGAACAGACCTTACAGGCCACCCTCGCCGCATACGAGACTGGAAAGACTGAATTTCTAATGTTGATCGACGCATACCGGATGGTGCTGATGTCAAAGTTAGACTATCACATGTCGGTTATGAATTATATGACAAATCAGGCGGCACTGGAACAGGCGGTTGGAATGAACATCGCCGAGATCACTGAAGGAGTTCGCTAATCACTGATGTTACGTATTCCCTGGAAAGTCTTGCCACAAAGGCACAACGGCACGAAGAAAAACACGGGAGTAAGAAAAACTCAAATTCGACCTTGCTGTCTTGGTGACTTTGTGGCCAAAAATCAATTGTTGCGTAATGCCAGCTAATCATTTTCTCAGGAGCAAAGAGACATGAAGAAAATCGTTATGACCGCAATCCTCAGTATCGTCATTGGCTTGGGCGCTGGCTGGCTCATTTTTCATCCGGTGAGTGAATCGAGCTCTACAAGAGGACGAAAGATCCTATTCTACCGTGACCCGATGAATCCACAAATAACATCCCCTGTCCCGAAGAAGTCCTCAGACGGAATGGATTTCGTCCCGGTATATGACGAGTCGTCAGGCATGGCCGGAGAACGAAAAATCGCCTACTACAGAGACCCGATGCATCCTTGGTTTACTTCCGACAAACCCGGAAAGGCACCCGATTGTGGCATGGATCTGGTCCCGGTCTATGAGGGGGAGAGCGATTCAAAAGGGATCAAGATCGATCCCGTGACAGTGCAGAACATCGGCGTGAAGGTCGAGACGGTTGAACGAAGGAAGTTGAACAAGATCATTCGCACAGTGGGCAAGATAGAGTTTGATGAAAGAAAGGTCTATTCCATCAATACGAAGATTATGGGATGGGTGGAGAGACTCTATGTGGATTACTCAGGGAAGGCCGTTCGACGGGGCGATCCCCTTCTGGAGCTCTATAGTCCTGAGCTTGTCTCAACGCAGGACGAATATCTCCAGGCAATCCGGTACAAGGAGCGATTGAACAAAAGCAGCATTGAGGAAGCGCGAACAGGAGCAGAAGGATTAGTCCAAAGCGCGAAGCGTCGCTTGCTTTACTGGGACATAACGGAAGCTGAGATTCGAGAACTTGAAACAAGAGGTGCGCCAAAGAAGACGATGACATTCTACTCACCCGTCGATGGTATCGTGATGGACAAAATGGTCTTCAAAGGTCAGAGTACGATGGCCGGTATGGAACTCTACAAGATTGCCGATCTGTCGACGGCCTGGGTTCTGGCGGACATCTACCAATACGAGCTCGCGTGGGTTAAGGTTGGTCAACAAGCGGATGTGGAGCTTTCGTACCTGCCAGGCAAAGCGTTCAAAGGGACCATTTCCTATATCTCTCCGACACTGAGTATGGAAACAAAGACCGCGAAGGTGCGGATCGAAGTTCACAATACACCGAATCTCGATTTCAAGCCGGAGATGTACGTGACGGTGATGATCGCGTCCCCCGTTGCTCTCGACGCTATCGCAGTGCCCGATCAGGCCATTATCCGGTCTGGCGAACGCAATATCGCCGTGATTTCACTCGGCGGTGGATATTTTGATCCTCGTGAAGTGAAACTCGGTGTGACGGCGGATGGGTATGTGCAGGTTCTTGAAGGCATCGAGGAGGGAGAGAAGATCGTAACCTCATCCCAGTTCTTGATTGACTCAGAGAGCAATCTTAAAGCTGCCATCAGTCAAATGTCAGGCCATGCCGGTATGGACATGTCCAAGCCGATGGAACAACAACCCACTCCATCTGAGCACGAAGGTCACGATACGAAGCCCATGACAAAAGAAAAGAAGGCGAAAGAACATGAGGGGGACGAGGTGAAGTCGCCTGCGAAGACGTCAGCGCCCAAAGCAACGTCGAGCAAGTCCAGGCAAAAGCAGCTCTACACGTGCGAAATGCATCCGGAAGTCGTCAGCGACAAGCCGGGAGATTGCCCCAAGTGCGGCATGAAACTCGTTCTCAAGACGGATGACAATCAGGAACATCGCCATTAAACGGAGAAGCTCATGCTACAAAAAATCATAGAATGGTCTGTCCGCAACAAATTCATGGTGATCCTCGCCGTGCTCTTTCTCGTCGGGTGGGGAACGTACTCGATGCTGACCATTCCCATCGACGCGATTCCCGATTTGAGTGACGTGCAGGTGATCATCTACTCGGAATATCCGGGACAATCACCGCGGCTCGTTGAAGATCAAGTGACATACCCGCTGACAACCGCGATGGTGTCTGTGCCTGGATCGAAGGTCGTTCGTGGATATTCGTTCTTTGGGTACTCTCTGGTGTACGTCATCTTCGAGGATGGAACTGACCTCTATTGGGCGCGCAGCCGGGTGCTGGAGTATCTCAATTATGCGCAGAAGCGATTGCCGTCCAAGGTCGTCCCGACCCTTGGCCCCGACGCCACCGGTGTTGGCTGGGTATATATGTACACCCTGACGTCGGACAGGCATTCTTTACAGGAGCTCCGGTCATATCAGGACTGGTATCTCAAGTATGAACTGACAGCCGTCGAAGGTGTTGCCGAAGTCGCGAGCATCGGTGGCTTCGTCAAACAGTATCAAGTCACCGTCGATCCGGCGAAACTGCTCGCCTACAAGATCCCCCTGAATATGGTGGAGATGGCGATTAAGAATTCCAACAGCGACGTTGGCGGTGAGGTCATCGAGATGGGCGAGATGGAGTTCATGGTGAGGGGTCTGGGCTACATCAAGTCGATCGACGACGTGAAATACATTCCGTTGATGGTCGATAAGAAAAGCGGCACGCCTGTGTATGTCAAGGAAGTCGCTGACGTGACGCTTGGGCCTCTCATGCGTCGAGGTCTCGCGGAGAGCAACGGTGAAGGCGAAGTCGTCGGCGGCATTATTGTCATGCGGTATGGTCAGAATGCGCTGGAAGTGATCGAGAATGTGAAGAAGAAACTCGAGGCGCTGAAACAGGGACTGCCCGAGGACGTGAGGATCGAGATGGCGTATGATCGATCAAGCCTCATCGAGAGAGCAATCGGCACGCTGAAGGAGAAGCTCATTGAGGAAATCATCATCGTGGCCATCGTGTGCATCATTTTCTTGCTGCACGCGCGCAGCTCCCTTGTGGCGATTCTCACGCTGCCGACGGCCATCGTGATCTCTTTCATTGTGATGAAGCAACAGGGCATCAACGCGAATATCATGTCGCTCGGCGGCATTGCGATCGCCATCGGAGCAATGGTGGATGCTGCGATCATCATGATCGAAAACGCTCATAAACACATGGAGCACGAGGCGCTGAGGCCCCCGGGAGAACGTCGAGAGCATTGGCAGGTAATCCTTGATGCGGCAAAAGAAGTTGGCCCGGCACTGTTTTACTCACTACTTGTCATCACCGTTTCCTTTATTCCCGTCTTCACGCTGGAGGCACAGGAAGGCCGACTCTTCAAGCCGCTGGCTTTCACGAAAACGTATTCGATGGGGGCCGCCGCGCTGCTCTCCATCACCGTCGTCCCGATCCTGATGGGTTATTGGATTCGGGGCAAAATACTGCCCGAGGAGAGAAATCCCATCAATCGGTTTCTGATTCGGATTTACACGCCGCTGGTCGATTTGGTTTTGAAATACAATAAGTGGGTCATTGTTGCGGCACTTGTCCTGATGGGACTTACGGTGATCCCGTTCACACAACTCGGCTCCGAATTCATGCCGCCATTGTATGAAGGTGACTTGCTCTACATGCCGACGACGCTTCCCGGGATGTCAATCACAAAAGCAAGAGAACTGTTGCAGCAGACCGATAAAATCATCCGCCAATTTCCTGAGGTCCATCACGTTTTCGGCAAGATCGGCCGGGCAGAGACAGCAACGGATCCTGCTGGGCTGGATATGATCGAAACAACGATCATGCTCAAACCAGAGAGTGAGTGGCGGCCAGGAATGACCGTGCAGAAACTGGTTGACGAAATGGATCGCGCAATTCAGCTCCCAGGTCTGACAAACGCATGGACAATGCCGATTAAAACGCGCGTTGATATGTTGAGCACAGGCATTAAGACGCCGGTGGGTATCAAGATTTCGGGTCCCGACTTAAAGGTTCTGGAACAAATCGGGAAGGAGGTTGAGGCGATTGTGAGGACGGTTCCCGGAACTCTGAGTGCATTTGCTGAGCGTGCGGTGGGTGGTAACTATCTCGATTTCGACATCGATCGGAAAGAGGCTGCCCGTTACGGGTTGACAATTGGCGATGTACAGAATATCATCGAGACGGCGATGGGCGGCATGAGCATAACCACTACCGTTGAAGGCCTCGAGCGGTACACCGTCAATCTTCGTTACGGCCGCGAGCTGCGGGACAATCTCGAAGCCCTGAGGCGGGTTCTCGTGCCAACACCTACCGGTGAGCAGATTCCGATTCGGCAGATTGCGACCATTACCCCGCGCAAAGGGCCGATGGTCATCCGCAGCGAGGACACTCGTCCGAATGCATGGGTTTATGTGGACATCAAGGACATCGATGTCGGGACGTATGTGCAGAATGCAAAGAAAACCGTTGCTGAGAAGATCAAAGTGCCTGCCGGATACAATATCATCTGGAGCGGGCAATACGAATATATGCAGCGCGCCGAGAAGCGGCTGATGTATGTCATTCCGATGACACTCTTCATCATTTTCGTCATTATCTATCTCAATACGCGCTCCGTCACGAAGGTTGCGATCGTGTTCCTTGCGGTTCCATTCTCCCTCGTGGGAGCGTTTTGGTTCCTTTACCTGCTTGGATACAACCTCAGCATTGCGGTCTGGGTGGGTATCATTGCCCTCGCCGGCCTCGACGCTGAGACGGGTGTTGTCATGCTTCTGTATCTTGACCACGCATACGACGAATGGAAGCAGAAAGGAATGATGCACGGTGTGAAAGATCTGAAGGAGGCGATCCACTATGGTGCAGTAAAGCGGGTGAGGCCTAAGATCATGACGGCCTCTGTCATTATCGCAGGCCTGCTTCCGATCATGTGGAGTCACGGCACGGGAGCCGACGTAATGAAGCGCATCGCAGCACCGATGGTGGGTGGTGTTGTCACATCCGTGCTGCTTGAGCTCGCAGTCTATCCCGTGATCTACTTCCTATGGAAGCGCTGGAGCTTGAACAGGGACTTGTTAGCGGAAGGAAAACAGTTAGAAGACCAAGTCTGAACTGAACATCTCTTCAATAATTAATAGAAGGAGAAAATGTCATGAAACAATCCCCTCTCTTGTTGACGATAGTCATCGGTGGACTCCTGGCATCGCAAAATGCCTTGATCGCTCAGCACGAGCATCATCAGCAACAGCAGGCAACCCAGGCGCACGAACAGGAAAAGGACCTCTACTCATGCACGATGCATCCAGACGTCGTTTCAGAGAAGCCGGGCAAGTGTCCGAAGTGCGGAATGAAATTGGTGAAACAATCCCCATCGTCGCAGAACATCTCACCTGTTGAAAAAATCAAAATGGCGAAGGCGCTTTTGGATGAAGCAAAAAGGGAGTTGAAGAGAGAGGGGAAGTACAAATGCTGTATTGATACCCCCTGCAACCAATGCGCGTTAGATCATCAGAGCTGCCCCTGCTATGATGAGCTCAAGGCTGCTCAACCAGTGTGCAACGAGTGCTATGCCGGCTGGCAGCGAGGGGAAGGGAAAGACAGTAGCGTCAAATCGAGTGATGTGAAGACGAAACTCAGTCCTCACCAGCACTGATTGCTGAAATACTGAGGAACGTGAAGTTCTCCTCTAGCCCTTACTCACCACGATATCAAACATATCGTTGACCCCGACCGTATAGTGCGTGAAGAATGGCTCCCCGTACTTCACGCCGATGCGCATCCCATAGTACCGCGATTGCGTCTCAATCCGTTCAAGGAACTCGGGGCTGCTCAACTTAGTCTCACGCTCCATGCTGTTCGGGTTGTAGAACTGTGAGGCATACGATCGGATAGCCTTCATCTTGATGTCAAACGTGTCGCTGATGTCGACAACGAAGGAAGGGTAAAATTCCTGCCACTGCATGAATTCGAAGAGATGATGAGGACGAAACGGGTGCTGGTCGATGCCCTTCAGCTTGGTCTTGATCTTTTCCAAGCCGGCATAGAACCATGCTTCTTTGCACAACTCGTGGCTGTGGACGTGATCGGGATGCCTCTCGACAGAGTGGGGGAAGAGAAGAATTCTCGGCTGGAGTTCGCGAATGAGGGTGATGACCTTGTTCTTGTTGTCGTCACTGACCTCGACATTTCCATCAGGAATAAGCAGATTTCTCCTCGTGGCAACACCAAGGGTTCTCGCGGCCTCTTCCGCTTCTCTTGCCCGGATCTCTTTTGTGCCGCGGGTCCCGAGCTCACCCTGAGTGATATCTGCAAGGGCGACTTTGTGGCCTTGTTTCACGAGCTTCGCCAGGGTGCCGCCGCACGAGAGCTCCAGATCGTCCGGATGAGCGCCGAACGCGAGAACATCAACTGTCATATTTCACTCCTCAGTCTCTTGTGAAGATCTCAGCAGGCTATTTTCCAATGCGGCAATATACCAATCCGCGATTCTAAAGACAAGAAGTACGTCGCTGGATGATCAAGCCTGAGTCGACGAGTTTCGAGGTCTCGGTTAATCGCACGGGAAGCCGATGGGTCGGCTGACCAGCGAGCATTGACACGGTCGGATCGTGGCACCCAATGGGAAACAGGCAGAATAATTGACATGCTTGGGAAGCCATTGTTTCCTATATTAAAACTATTCGACGCGAAAGCGAATCACACATGCCGGAAGAACAAAAGGTCCTGACTGTCTCGGAGATCACCCGCCAGATCAAGTCTTCCCTTGAGCAGAGGTTTCCGAGGGTTTGGGTACAAGGGGAAATCTCGAACTTCAAGCGCCACACGTCCGGACATCTCTACTTCACACTGAAGGATGAAGGAGCACAGATTTCTGCCGCGATGTGGCGAAGTCGAGCGGAAGGACTTCTGTTTCAGCCGGAGGACGGGATGAAGGTGATTGCGCGGGGCGCGATCACGGTCTATCCGCCTCGCGGCAGCTATCAGGTTGACGTCGACCAACTCACACCAGTCGGGATTGGCGAGCTCCAGCTCGCGTTCGAGCGCTTGAAGAAGAAGCTTGCGGCAGAAGGCCTCTTCGACGCAGAACATAAGAAAGCGATTCCTGAATTCCCGGAGCGGGTCGGCATTATCACATCGGAGACAGGAGCGGCACTGCAGGATATCTGGAGTGTGCTTACGCGGAGGTTTCCCGCGCTTGACGTTCTTCTTCTCCCTGTGCGAGTTCAAGGAGCAGGAGCGGCTGAGGAAATCGCAGAAGCGATTCGTGAGATGAATCGATACGGGGGGATCGATGTGATCATCGTTGGGCGAGGCGGAGGCTCCCTTGAAGACCTTTGGCCCTTCAACGAAGAAATCGTCGCACGAGCGATCTACGCATCGACGATCCCGATCGTCAGCGCGGTCGGTCACGAGATTGATTTCAGCATTGCGGATTTCGTTGCTGATCTGCGTGCTCCAACTCCGTCCGCTGCTGCAGAGCTTATCGTGCGCGACAGATCCGAAATTCTTGAACTTATACGGAACTCTTGTTATACTATGCGGAGGGCTCTGCAGGAGTCGGTCTCGTCGCAAGGTGAGCGCGTTAAAAGCCTCGTTTCCAGCTATTCATTCAACAGGCCAAAGGACCTCGTGCGGGAGGCGAGCCAACGTGTGGATGAGATTGAACGGAACATCACGCTGAAGTTTTCGCACAATCTGCAACTTCTGTCTCAACGCCATCTGACGCTCTGGCACAGGTTGGATG
>CAZTKU010000097.1:0-10873 GCA_964614245.1 uncultured Ignavibacteriaceae bacterium | reverse complement strand
GTCCTTGAAAGCTCCTCCGGGAATGAAGGGCATTGTCATCTCCACCAAACTCTTCAGTCGCAAGAAAAAGGATACGGAGAGCAAGAAGGAGGACAAGAAAAGGCTCGAATCGCTCGATCGTGCGCGGCGGAAAGACCTGAAGGAGCTCCAGGAGAAGTTCGGCAAGAAACTGGATCAGCTGCTTGCAGGCGAGAAATCAGCGGGCATTCGTGACGCAGACGGCAACGTGACCATCCGCAGTGGAACGGCGCTGAAAGAGGACACCTTCCAGTCGCTTGAATCGCTCGATGCTCTTGATTTCAATCAAGAGTGGGTTGATGACAAGCGAAAGAACAACCTTATCGTCAAAGTGTATGAGAACTACCGGCAGAAGCTGAGCGAAATCGAGGAGCTCTATCGTCACGAAAAGAACAAGATTCAGTTGGGTGACGAGCTAGCTCCGGGAATCGTCCAGCTCGCGAAGGTCTACGTCGCCAAGAAGCGGAAGCTCTCTGTCGGCGACAAGATGGCCGGGCGACACGGCAATAAGGGCGTTGTCTCCACGATCGTTCCCGTTGAGGATATGCCGTTCCTGCCCAATGGCAGGCCAGTCGATCTGGTCCTCAACCCGCTGGGCGTGCCTTCCCGCATGAACCTGGGTCAGCTGTTCGAGGTCGCGCTGGGCTGGGCCGGACACGAACTCGGCGAGGAATACTCGTCACCGATTTTCGATGGCGCGACATGGGAGGAAGTGCAGGAGTATCTCAGGAAGGCGGGCCTCAGCGATACGTCAAAATCGGTTTTGATCGATGGTCGCACCGGAGTGCCGTTCGATCAGGAAGTGACCGTCGGCTACATCTATATGATGAAGCTCTCTCACCTGGTTGATGACAAGATCCACGCACGCTCGATCGGACCTTACTCTCTGATTACGCAGCAACCCTTGGGCGGCAAGGCGCAGTTTGGCGGCCAGCGGTTTGGAGAGATGGAGGTGTGGGCGCTCGAAGGATACGGCGCATCGCACGTCCTGCAGGAGATTCTGACTGTGAAATCTGATGACGTCGTGGGACGGGCCAAAGTATACGAAGCGATCGTCAAAGGCGAGAATCTGCCCGAGCCGAATGTGCCGGAGTCGTTTAACGTGCTTGTTCGGGAGTTGCAGGGTCTCGGGCTCGAAGTCAAGATCGAGTGATCGATCAGTCAGCTTCGCTCTTGGATCCTGAACCGTTCTGCGCCTGTTAAGCAGCCGAAAAGAGAAATTGAATTCTGGAGGTTATCCATGCCTTTTATGTCGAGAGAATCATCAACACCACGGATACTGTCGAAGATCACGATTAGCCTTGCGTCTCCGGATATGATCCTCTCCCGGTCGCACGGCGAGGTGACGAAGCCCGAGACGATCAACTATCGCTCGTTCCGTCCCGAGAAAGACGGGCTCTTCTGCGAGAAAATCTTCGGGCCCGTTCGGGACTGGGAATGCCATTGCGGTAAGTACAAACGTATTCGCTACAAAGGTATCACTTGCGATCGCTGCGGAGTCGAAGTGACTCAGAAAAGCGTTCGCCGTGAGCGGATGGGGCATATCGCACTGGCTGTGCCGGTTGTGCATATCTGGTATTTCCGCTCGCTGCCGAGCAAGATAGGGTACGTTCTCGGACTCTCCAGCAAAGAGCTCGAGAAGATCATCTACTACGAATCCTACGTGGTGATCAACCCCGGCACCACCGGGCTCCAAAAGCAGGACCTGCTGACCGAAGATCAATACTTGGAAATCATGACGTCGCTGCCCGAGAATAACAGCGACCTTGAGGACATCGAGCCGAAAAAGTTCATCGCAAAGATGGGCGGTGAGGCGATCAAGGATCTGTTGAGGCGGGTGAATATCGAAGAGTTGGCGTTGCTGTTGAGGACGGAAGTCAAAGCCGAAACATCCGTTCAAAAGAAGACAGAAGCGCTCAAGCGTTTGCGCGTGCTCGAGGCCTTCCGAAAGAGCCAGGAGAGTGCGGCGAACAGACCGGAGTGGATGGTGATGGATGTTATTCCTGTCATTCCGCCTGAGCTCCGTCCACTTGTCCCCCTCGAGGGTGGACGGTTTGCCACGTCTGACCTGAATGATCTCTATCGTCGGGTCATCATTCGAAACAACCGCCTGAAGCGGCTCATCGAGATCAAGGCTCCTGAGGTCATTCTCCGCAACGAGAAGCGAATGCTGCAGGAGGCTGTTGACTCTCTGCTCGACAACTCACGACGGGTCAATGCGGTGCGCAGCGATAACAACCGCGCCCTGAAGTCTCTTTCCGACATGCTGAAAGGCAAGCAGGGGCGCTTCCGGCAAAACCTGCTCGGAAAACGCGTCGACTATTCCGGTCGCTCGGTCATCGTGGTGGGACCGGAGCTGAGATTGCACGAGTGCGGATTGCCGAAGGATATGGCGGTGGAGTTGTTCAAACCGCACATCATCCGCAAGCTCATCGAGCGCGGCCTGGTGAAGACGGTCAAGAGCGCCAAGAAGATGGTGGATAAGAAGGGACCCGAGGTTTGGGATATCCTCGACCATATCATCGACGGTCATCCCGTGTTGCTCAACCGCGCTCCAACGTTGCACCGCCTGGGCATTCAGGCCTTTCAGCCTGTGTTGGTTGAGGGTAAAGCGATCCGCATCCATCCCATGGTTTGCACTGCGTTCAACGCCGACTTCGATGGCGACCAGATGGCTGTGCACGTTCCCCTTTCCTATGAGGCGCAGCTTGAAGCCCGGATCTTGATGCTCTCGAGCCACAACATTCTCTCTCCGGCCAACGGCGCGCCCATCGTCACACCGACACAGGATCAGGTGCTCGGCTGCTACTATCTGACCAAGTCTAAAGTTGGCGATCTGGGCGAGGGGATGACCTTCTACGCTCCCGAAGAGGTCATTGTTGCGTACGATCAGGGGAGGATCGGTTTGCATACTCGCGTCAAAGTCCGAATCGACGGCAAGCTTGTCGAAACCACAACCGGTCGCGTGATCTTCAACCAGATTCTGCCGAAGGAAACCCCGTTTATCAACGAGCTCCTCAACAAGAAGCGTCTCGTGCAGATCATCGCGACCGTTTTCCGCCGATGCGGAAACCTGTTGACGGCTCAATTCCTTGACAAGTTGAAGACGCTCGGCTTTAGCTACGCTACGTACGGCGGTCTCTCGGTCTCGATCGGTGACGTGATCATTCCGAAGGAGAAGTACGAGATGGTTGCCAAGGCTCAAAAAGATGTGGAGAATGTCGAGAGCCAATACTACCGTGGGTTCATCACCAACGGTGAGCGGTACAACAAGGTCATTGACATCTGGACGCGGGCAACGAGCCGGATTGCTGAGAAGTTGTTCGATTCCTTGCAGCATTCGAGAGAGGGGTTCAACTCCTTGTACATGATGGTGGACTCGGGCGCTCGAGGCTCAAAAGAGCAGGTGCGTCAGCTCGCCGGTATGCGTGGGCTGATGGCGAAACCGCAGAAGAGCATGTCCGGTGCAACCGGCGAACTGATCGAAAACCCCATCACGGCGAACTTCCGTGAGGGTCTCTCCATTCTTGAATACTTCATCTCGACACACGGCGCACGCAAGGGTCTTGCCGACACCGCGCTGAAAACCGCTGACGCCGGATATCTGACTCGCCGCCTGATCGACGTCGCTCAAGACGCCGTGATTGCCGAGGAGGACTGCGGTACCATTCGCGGCGTGCTCACAGGGGCCCTGAAGGAGGGCGAGGACGTGAAGGAGCCGCTGTCAGAGCGAATCCTCGGCAGGGTATC
This sequence comes from uncultured Ignavibacteriaceae bacterium, assembly GCA_964614245.1. Classification (GTDB taxonomy): domain Bacteria; phylum Bacteroidota; class Ignavibacteria; order UBA10030; family UBA10030; genus VGWB01. Next base: position 7,105 of record CAZTKU010000097.1, on the reverse strand, counting down.
GGTTCACGACGTGATGGACCCATTGACAAACGAAGTGATTGTCGAAGCAGGCGAGATTATCGACGAGGATAAGGCTCAGAGGATTTCTGAGACTTCCATCGAGCTCGTCGAAATCCGATCGGCGCTGACGTGCAATTCTCGTCGCGGCGTGTGTGCGAAGTGCTATGGTCGCGATCTCACGACGGGAAAGCTGGTTGAGCCCGGAACCGCAACGGGGGTCATTGCCGCTCAGTCCATCGGTGAACCAGGAACGCAGCTGACGCTTCGCACCTTTCATACCGGTGGAACGGCGAGCTTGATTGCCGCGCAGTCGCAGATCGTTTCAAAGTTCGAAGGCTGGGTCAAGTACGATGGTGTGAAGACCATTGCGATCGTGACCGAAACAGGGAAGCACTTCATCGCATCCGGCCGCAGCGGTGTCATCAACGTCATCGATGAGGACAACCGCGTCCTCACGAAGTACGACGTTCCCTACGGCGCCATGCTGATGGTCCACGATGGAGCAAAGGTGGCCAAGGGCGAGATGATCTACGAATGGGATCCTTACAACGCCGTGATTATCTCCGAGCATCCGGGCACAGTGACATACGTTGACCTGAAAGAAAACGTCACGTATCGGGAAGAGCCGGATGAGCAAACGGGACACATCCAAAAAGTCGTCATCGATAGTCGGGAGAAGAGCCTGATTCCTGCAGTTGCCGTCACCAACGCGAAGGGGCAGCGGGTTGCAGCGTATTCTATCCCGACTCGTGCGCACTTGATCGTGGAGAATGCCGAACAGATCCGTGCAGGGACAATTCTGGTCAAGATCCCGCGCGATATCGGTAAGACGCGCGACATCACGGGCGGTCTGCCTCGGGTGACGGAACTCTTCGAAGGACGCCATCCGAATGACCCGGCAATCGTGGGAGAAATCGACGGTGTGGTAACGATCGGTCAACCAAAGCGCGGCGCCCGCGAGGTTTTCGTGCAAAGCCACGATGGTAAGGACAAGCGAACTTATCTCATCCCGCTCGGCAAGCATATCCTGGTGCAGGATAATGACGTCGTCCGTGCAGGCGAGCGTCTCTCCGCCGGCGCGATTGACCCGCACGATATCCTGAGAATCAAAGGCACCATTGCCGTACAGGAATATCTCGTGAATGAGATACAGGAAGTCTACCGGATGCAGGGGGTGAAAATCAACGACAAACACATCGAGGTGATTGTCCGAATGATGATGCAGAAGGAGCGCATCATCGATCCGGGTGACACGAAGTACCTCGAAGGTGACAATGTGGACAAGACTCGACTGCGGGACGAGAACGAGGGCCTGGAGGGCAAAGTCGTGGTGGTGAACAAAAGTGACTCGAAGTTGAAAAACGGCGCGACGACCACAAAGAAGGCTGTTCGGGAGATCAACGCCGACCTTCGCAAGAAGAGCAAGAAAGTCGTGGAAGTTCGAGATGCAGAAGCGGCGACCTCTGAGCCTATACTCCTTGGTATCACGCAGGCGTCTTTGACGACGGATAGCTTCTTCTCGGCAGCCTCATTCCAGGAAACGACAAAAGTCCTGACGGATGCAGCAATTGAGGGGAAGGTCGATTACTTGCTGGGCCTGAAAGAAAATGTCATCATGGGCCACTTGATTCCGGCAGGGACGGGTCAAAAGATGTTTCGTGACGTTCTGGTGGAGTCCGAGGGCGCACCAGTCGCAGAGGCGGTTGCTACGGGGGAGGGGGAGGAAAAAGCGGAAGCTGGTGAGGTGAAAGAGCGAAAGAGGAAGACGAAGGCGGTAGCATCTTGATCACCAGGCGTCGAGACGGCAGCGGTTCAAAATTAACCGCGAGAGTGTCGGGAGGGATGACGCGACCAGAGTTGTGTCCCCGGCACCACGAGCTCACCAGGACAGAAACGGATTGACAATTAACTCAAAAAACGTTACATTAGAAAGCTTTTTTAGTCGATTTTTTGAACCGGTGTCATAGGAGCAAGTCTCATTGCCGACGATTAATCAATTAGTGCGCAGCAGCAGAGAAAAAGTGCTGTGGAAGAGCAAGTCCCCGGCTTTACAATCGAGCCCGCAGAAACGGGGCGTGTGCACCCGCGTCTATACGACAACGCCGAAGAAGCCCAACTCGGCGCTGAGAAAGGTTGCACGCGTGCGGCTCACGAACCAGATGGAGGTCACAGCCTACATCCCGGGAGAAGGTCACAATCTTCAGGAGCACTCGATTGTCCTCATCCGCGGCGGCAGAGTGAAGGATTTGCCGGGCGTCCGTTATCACATCATTCGTGGTACACTTGATACGCAAGGAGTTCAGGATCGAAAACAGGGAAGATCAAAATACGGTGCAAAAAAGCCGAAGCAACAGTAAAGCCGCAGGAAGCTGATGAGAAAGAAACGTTCCACAAAGCGAGTCATTAGTCCAGATCCAAGATACCAGGATCTTCTCGTATCAAGGTTCATCAACTCATTACTGAAAAGAGGAAAGAAGCACCTTGCGCGACAGATCCTGTATGGGGCGTTTGGCGTCATTGAGGAGCGAACGAAGAACAATCCGCTCGATGTCTTTAAGAAGGCGATGAGCAACGCTTCGCCGATCATCGAAGTCCGCGCCCGCAGAGTCGGTGGTGCCACCTATCAAGTTCCCACAGAAGTTCGTCCCGAGCGGCGAACCGCTCTTGCAATCCGCTGGCTGATAAGCTACGCCAAAGAACGCTCGGATACGTCGATGGCTCTCAAGCTCGCTTCCGAATTGATCGCCGCTGCTGCCGGAGAAGGTGGAGCGATCAAGAAGAAAGATGATGTCCATCGAATGGCAGAAGCGAATAAGGCTTTTGCCCACTTTAAGTGGTAAGCCGTTTTTTCAGGTTGTTGACAGGTAGGTTCCCAAATTGGAAAGTCCTCGCGGGAGATCCATCTCTCGTGGAGAAAAAATTACTATGCCTCGCGAATATTCATTAGAGAAAACGAGAAATATCGGCATCATGGCTCACATCGATGCCGGTAAGACGACGACGACGGAGCGCATCCTCTTCTACACCGGTGTTCTCCATCGGATGGGGGAGGTCCATGACGGCGCTGCGACGATGGACTGGATGGAGCAGGAGAAGGAGCGGGGCATTACGATCACCAGTGCTGCCACGACGTGCTACTGGCGTGATCATCGCGTCAATATTATTGACACGCCCGGTCACGTTGATTTCACGATTGAGGTCGAACGCTCCCTCCGAGTGCTCGACGGTGCTGTCGCACTCTTCTGTTCCGTCGGCGGTGTTGAGCCGCAATCGGAGACCGTATGGCGGCAGGCTGACAAGTACGGCGTGCCGCGGATCGCTTTTGTGAACAAAATGGATCGTGCGGGCGCCGATTTCATCGGTGTCGTCGAAATGATGAAGCAGCGCCTGAGCGCGAACGCAGTACCGGTTCAGCTGCCAGTCGGCGAAGGCGACATGTTTTCCGGCGCGATCGATTTGATCACGATGAAGGCCAGAATGTATCACGAAGGCACGCAGGGCGCAACGTGGGATGACATCGCAATCCCCGAGAAACTCCGCCCCAAGGCGAATGAGTATCGAATCAAGATGCTGGAGGCGGTTGCAGACGAGGATGACACGCTGCTCGAGAAATACCTGAATGGAAAAGAGATCTCACCGGACGAGATCCGGCAGGTTCTTCGCAGAGCCACGCTGAAGGCACGGATCATTCCCGTTCTGTGCGGCTCGGCGTTCAAGAACAAAGGGGTACAGGATCTCCTTGACGCTATCGTCGACTTCCTCCCTTCACCGATCGATATCAATGAAGGGATGGTCCACGGACATCATCCACACAGGAGGGATGATGTTATTCGCAAGGTAAGCGATAGTGAAGAATTCACGGCGCTTGCATTCAAGATCATGACCGATCCATTCGTGGGGCGGTTGACCTACTTCCGGATCTATTCAGGCATGCTCAAATCCGGATCGTACGTCTACAATGTGACTTCGGACAGGAAGGAGCGCATCGCCCGGCTGCTGCGGATGCACGCAAATCATCGTGAAGAGGTCACCGAAACGTTTGCCGGGGATATCGTAGCCGCCATCGGATTGAAGCACACCAGAACGGGCGACACGCTCACCAACGAGGATGATCCCATCTTACTCGAACGGATGGAATTCCCTGAACCCGTCATTGACGTCGCTATCGAGCCGAAGACAAAAGCTGATCAGGATAAACTCGGTGAAGCGATGCAGAAGCTGGCCGAGGAGGACCCGACCTTCCGCATTACATCAAATGAAGAAACGGGGCAGACGATCATCAGCGGGATGGGCGAGCTTCACCTCGAGATCATCGTTGAACGTATGAAGCGGGAATTCAAGGTTGAAGCGAACGTCGGAAAGCCTCAGGTGGCATACAAGGAGACGATCACCAAGAAGGTCACCGGGGAGGGCAAATTCGTCCGGCAGAGCGGCGGTCGCGGTCAGTACGGCCACGTCGTCATTGAGATCGAGCCGAACGAAAAGGGAAAGGGCTTTGAGTTTGAAAATGCCATCGTCGGTGGCGTTGTTCCGAGAGAATATGTCAAGCCGACGGAAGAGGGCATTATGGAAGCCATGAGGAACGGCGTCCTGGCGGGTTACCCGGTGGAAGATGTAAAGGTCAAGCTGTTCGACGGCTCGTTCCATGCCGTGGACTCATCGGAGATCGCGTTCAAGATCGCCGGCTCGATGGCCTTCAAGGAAGGTGCGCATAGAGCTGGACCCGTTCTTCTTGAACCTATGATGGCGGTAGAGGTTGTAACGCCTGAAGAGTACCTGGGTGATGTGATGGGCGATCTGAATGCGCGGCGAGGAAAGATCGAAGGATTGAATCCGCGAAAAGACGCTCAGGTTCTCAAGGCGATGGTCCCACTCTCAGAGATGTTTGGTTATGCCACTGCTGTCCGTTCGATGACGCAGGGTCGAGCGCTTTACACGATGCAGTTCTCGCATTACGAGCAAGTCCCGAAATCGATTTCAGACCAAATCATTGAGAAGGTGCGCGGGAGAGAAAGCGTTCCCGCTTAAAGGTGTGGAATACATCCAGACTTCAGACATAACGAAAGGAGATCATCCTCATGGCAAAGGGAAAATTCGATCGTAGCAAGCCGCACATCAATGTCGGCACAATCGGTCACGTTGACCACGGGAAGACGACCCTGACCGCAGCCATCACGATGGTGCTGGCCAAGATGGGTCTTTCTGAAATCCGAACGTTTGATTCGATTGATAACGCGCCCGAGGAAAAGGCCCGAGGCATCACCATCAATACGGCGCACGTTGAGTACTCGACGGCCAAGCGTCACTATGCGCACGTGGACTGCCCCGGTCACGCAGACTACATCAAGAACATGATCACCGGTGCGGCGCAGATGGACGGCGCGATTCTGGTGGTGGCTGCGACCGATGGTCCAATGCCCCAGACTCGCGAGCACATTCTGCTGGCCCGTCAGGTGAACGTGCCGAGGATCGTGGTGTTCCTGAATAAGGTCGATGCGGTGGATGATCCAGAGCTGTTGGACCTGGTTGAGCTCGAGGTCCGCGATCTTCTCAAGAAGTACGAGTTCCCCGGTGACGAGATCCCGGTCATCCGCGGCTCTGCCCTCAAGGCAATGGAGAAGGCGCTGCATCCTGAGGCGAAAGTTGATGATCCCGCTTTCAAGTGCATCACGGAACTCATGAACGCGGTTGACTCGTACATTCCAATGCCGCTGCGCAACGTCGATAAGCCCTTCTTGATGCCGGTTGAGGACGTGTTCTCGATCACCGGTCGCGGCACCGTCGGAACCGGTCGCGTTGACCGCGGTCGCGCGAAGGTCGGTGATGAGGTTGAAGTGATCGGCCTCGGCTCCCATAAGAAGACGGTCATCACCGGTGCAGAGATGTTCCGCAAGGAGCTCGATGAGGTCCAGGCCGGTGACAACGCAGGATTGCTGCTGCGTGGGGTCGAGAAGGACGAGCTTGAGCGCGGAATGGTCGTTGCGAAGCCCGGTTCGATTACGCCGCACAAGAAGTTCAACGCTCAGGTCTACGTGTTGAAAAAGGACGAGGGTGGACGACATACGCCATTCCTGAACGGCTATCGGCCGCAGTTCTATTTCCGAACGACGGACGTGACCGGCGTTGTGCAGCTTCCCACCGGCGTCGAGATGGTGATGCCGGGTGACAACGTCGATAACATGACAGTCGAGCTCATATCCGAAATCGCGATGGAAGAAGGGCTCAGGTTCGCCGTCCGTGAGGGCGGTCGTACCGTGGGTGCCGGCGTTGTGACAAAGATTGTCGAGTAATCTTGAGGGCTCCAACCCGTAAGTCGGAGCCTGTTCTTTTCACTTTGCGTTCGAAGGGAGGAGTCTCCATTGGCTGGTCAGAAGATACGCATCAAGCTCAAGTCATACGATCACAACCTGATCGACAAGTCGGCTGAGAAGATCATCAAGACGGTGAAGTCGACCGGTGCCGTTGTGTCTGGTCCGATTCCTTTGCCGACGAAACGGTCGCTCTACGTCGTCAACCGATCTCCTCACGTCGATAAGAAGTCGCGCGAGCAGTTCGAAACGCGCTCGCACAAGAGGCTGATCGATATTCTCAACTCAACAAGCAAGACCGTTGATTCGTTGATGAAGCTCGAATTGCCGGCCGGTGTCGACGTCGAGATTAAGGTCTAGTGCCTGCAGGTTGCATAAAGGAGATTTCAACTTTCTCACGGTGTTGTGTGCCTTGTTCGAACACAAACGAGTGAGTCGGCAAGGAGATGACTCAGGAGTATAACAGTGAGCGGCATTCTAGGAAAGAAAATAGGCATGACGAGCGTTTTCGATGATCACGGGCAGATGATCCCGTGCACCATCATCGAGGCCGGACCGTGCTACGTCACGCAAATCAAAACCAGAGATAAAGACGGATACGACGCAATTCAGCTCGGCTACGACGAGATCAAAGAGCGTCTTATCAATAAGCCGACGAGGGGTCACTTGAAACGGGGCGGTGTGAAGCCCGTTCGCCTTCTCTCCGAGTTCCGCAGCTTCAACGGTTCGCAGCTGAAGCTTGGACAGGAAGTGAAGGTTGATCTCTTCCAGCAGGGCGACGTGGTGGACGTGACCGG
>CAZTKU010000096.1:0-10982 GCA_964614245.1 uncultured Ignavibacteriaceae bacterium | reverse complement strand
CTTTTGTGAACAGGCGATGGCTGGCGATCGCCATGATGGTTGTCTCGATAGGGATCATCTTCGGCATAGGTGCGTTCCTCCCGTCGGAGCTTGCGCCGTTGGAGGACCGATCACGCTTGCAGATTTCCAGCACCGCACCCGAAGGTGCCACGTTTGAGTATATGGATGGATTCATGAACCAGCTGCTGTACGCGGTCGAAAACCACGTTCCCGAAGGGAACAACGTCCAGGCGGTCATTGGCGGGGGATTCGGTTCCAGCGGAGCCAACGGTGGTTTCATTCGTTTGAGTCTCACGGATCCTGGTGATCGCGAACGATCGCAGCAGGAGATTGCGGATGATGTGGCCCGATTCGTGCAGCAGTTCTCCGACGCACGGACCTTTGTGACGCAGGAGCAGACGATTGCTGTTGGTCGTCGCGGCGGACTTCCCGTGCAGTATGTGATCCAGGCGCCGGACATTGAACGGTTGAGGGATGTTTTGCCCAAATTCATTGAGGAAGTGCGGCAGAACCCGGCATTTCAAATGTTCGACGTAAATCTGAAATTCAACAAGCCTGAGCTCCAGCTCACCATCGACCGGGAAAAGGCACGATCGCTTGGCGTCTCGATGATGGATGTTGCTCAAACACTCCAATTCTACTTCAGCGGGCAGCGGGCAGGATATTTCATCTTGAACGGGAAACAATACCAGATCATCAGCCTCGCGACCCGAGACAATCGCAGCGAGCCGCTCGACCTGCGGTCGATTTATGTGCGCAATAACAGCGGCGAACTCATTCAGTTGGATAACATCATTCGCCTGAACGAGCAAAGCGCGACACCGCAACGCTATCGATATGATCGGTACACATCCGCGACAGTGTCGGCGGGCCTGGCTCCCGGAGTAACGCTGGGAGACGGCATCAAGGCGATGGATCAGATCGCAAAGAAGGTATTGGATGAGTCGTTCCGCACCGCGCTGACGGGCGCTTCGAGAGACTATGCCGAAAGCTCTTCGAGCCTGGTGTTCGCGCTTGTCCTGGCACTCGTGCTCATCTACCTTGTGCTTGCAGCGCAGTTCGAGAGCTTCAGAGATCCTTTCATCATCATGTTTACGGTTCCACTTGCCTTTGCTGGAGCCGTGCTTTCGTTGTGGATGTTTGGACAGACATTGAACATCTTCAGCGAAATTGGAGTCATCGCGCTGATCGGCATCGTCACCAAGAATGGCATCTTGATCGTCGAATTCGGCAATCAGCGCCAACATGCCGGGCTCTCTATCAAGGAGGCGGTAATTGAAGCCGCCGGTTTGCGACTGCGCCCGATTCTCATGACCAGCTTTTCAACAATGCTCGGCGCTCTGCCTATTGCGTTGGCCTTGGGAGCAAGCGCGCAGAGCCGGGTCTCGCTGGGCATCGTTGTCATCGGTGGATTACTGTTCTCGCTCACCCTTACGCTGTTTGTCATACCGGCTCTCTACACGTATCTGTCGACCAAGAAGAGCGCTCCCAGAAGTTCGTTGGAAGAAGGAAAGCGCGACGCCCCCGTGACCGTGGAAGAGGTTCTTGCCAAGTAGGTATCAGGTTTTCACATCAAGCGGCGTGCTCAGGACTCTGGGCGCGTCGCTTTTTTTTGGAGACACCATGCACTGTATTCTTGACTAAGGCTATGCCCTTTCCTATATTGACTCGTCTTCAACAAAACGAGTCAGAAACCTAGCTTGAAGTGATTTCAATGAGCAAAGACAGGATTCAACGACTGCAGGACCTGCAGGAGAAGGCGCTCCTCGGCGGAGGCCAGACGCGCATCGATGACCAGCACAAGAAAGGCAAGCTCACCGCGCGTGAACGGCTCGATCTCCTCCTCGACCCAGGCAGTTTTGAGGAAATCGGGATGTTTGTCCAGCATCGGTCGAGCGATTTTGGACTGGATAAACAGAAATATCTGGGCGATGGAGTCGTAACGGGGCGGGGGAGAATTGGCGGGAGGGATGTGGTGGTGTTTAGCCAGGATTTCACGGTCTTTGGAGGCTCGCTCTCCGAAGCGCATGCTGAGAAGATCTGCAAGATGATGGACCTTGCCCTCAAGCTCGGCGTCCCGGTCATCGGGCTCAACGATTCCGGTGGGGCTCGTATCCAGGAGGGAGTCGTGAGCTTAGGGGGTTACGCGGACATCTTTCTTCGGAACACTCTCGCATCGGGGGTCGTGCCGCAGATATCGGCCGTTCTTGGTCCCTGTGCAGGCGGAGCAGTCTACTCGCCAGCGATCACCGATTTTGTCTTTATGGTGAAAAGCACCAGCTATATGTTTGTTACCGGTCCAAACGTGGTCAAGACCGTAACCCACGAAGACGTCACATTCGAACAGCTCGGCGGCGCGATGACGCACGCGACGAAAAGCGGCGTTGCGCACTTTGCCTTCGACAACGAAGTCGAATGCTTGCAGGCTGTTAGAAAGCTGTTTGCTTATCTGCCGTCCAACAATATGGACGACCCGCCCAGACTCGAGTCAAACGATGACCCAGGCCGAATGGATGAGAGCCTCAACTCCATCGTACCCGAAAACCCGAACAAGCCGTACGATATGAAAGAGATCATCCGGAGAGTTGTGGACCGGGGGGAGTTTTTCGAGGTCCATGAACTCTACGCGCAGAATCTCATCGTCGGATTTGCGCGGCTTGACGGATACTCCGTCGGGATTGTCGCCAATCAGCCATCGGTCCTTGCGGGTGTACTGGATATTGATGCTTCGATCAAAGGCGCGCGGTTCGTTCGCTTTTGCGACGCATTCAATATTCCGCTCCTCGTGTTTGAGGATGTCCCGGGATTCCTTCCGGGAACCGACCAGGAATGGCGTGGTATCATCAAGCACGGGGCCAAGCTCCTCTATGCGTTCTGTGAAGCGACCGTGCCGCGAATAACGGTGATTACTCGCAAAGCGTATGGCGGGGCGTATGACGTCATGAACTCAAAGCACATTCGAGGTGACATGAATTTCGCCTGGCCCTCGGCAGAGATCGCTGTGATGGGACCAAAGGGGGCGGTTGAGATCATCTTCCGGAAGGAAATCGAGCAAGGGTCGAACACGGAGCAGGCGATCGACCAGAAGGTCAACGAGTACCGCGAAAAATTCGCGAATCCTTACATCGCTGCAGAACGAGGCTACATCGATGAGGTTATGAGGCCGAGCGAGACTCGGCCGAAGCTCATCAGTGCCCTCCGTTTCCTCGAGAACAAGGTCGATTCCAATCCGAAGAAGAAGCACGGAAATATCCCACTCTAGCATTCCAGCTTCCATGGGTGACCCCGAGCACAGCTCGCTTCGTCTGTGAGATCGGTCGGCGCTTTTGACCCCACTTCTTGGTAGTATGAACGCGCAAAGGGCGAGAATTCCATTCTTGATTCTTTGTCGATTCTGAGTTATCTTTGTTGAGAATTTCTTTTTCCCACTGCCAGCTGGGGGCTAATGAGGCGAGTTCTATTGTGTGTTCTGTGCGCGCTTGGTCTGAGTTGCTCCTCTGAACGATCGACCCGAACCGAGTCGATGTTTGCCCGCATTGAAGAGGAAGCGAAGCGGTCATCCTCATCTGGCTCTCCTTCCCGCACATCCCCATCCGACAGTCTTACCGGTATCCTGACTCAAGATTCAACCGGGAATACCTCCCGCCAGGTTCTGAGGGGTGCCGACACTCTTGCTCTTGCTGATACGCTCGGGGACGAGTCGGTGCTGATCGCCCAGAAGCTCGAACAGGCTCGCCAGCACTATCTGAGCGCTCTGAGCGCGCAAGAATCAGGTGATTCCACGCTCTCAGAACGGGAGTTTGAGCACGCGATCAACATTCTCAATGAGCTCAGCTATTTCCCGGACATCGAATCGAATAAGGATTTCACAGATCTTAGCCGGAGTGTCATCGACGACTATGACAAGTATATCGCCACCATAGACCAACTCGGTCCGGATGCGTCCATTTTTGCCCTGCGTGAGAAGCTGAACATCGAGATCGAAAAGCCCGGTCCGGCAGAGGTCGCGATACCGGAGTATGACGTCGAAGGAACAACGGTGCCTCTCCCATTCAATGAATACGTCGAACGAGCCATCAGTTTCTTCATGAACAGGGGGCGGGAACACTTTGTGCGATGGATGTACCTCTCCGGCAAGTATTTCCCGATAATGCGAAAAGTCTTCGCGGAAGAAGGGGTTCCTGAGGAGCTCGTGTTTCTTTCGATGCCGGAGAGCGGATTGCGACCTGATGCGCGGTCGTGGGCGAAGGCCGTTGGCTTGTGGCAATTCGTGAGGGGGACGGGATCGCTCTACGGTCTTCGAATGAGTTTCTGGTACGATGAGCGTCGGGATTTCGAAAAATCCACCCGCGCCGCAGCCCGCCATCTGATGGATTTGTTTTCAGAACTCGGTGACTGGAATCTGGTCCTCGCTTCGTACAACGCCGGAGCCGGCAGAATCTACCGTGCAATCCGTCGCTCCGGAAAAACTGATTTCTGGGCTATCCGAAAACACCTTCCACGGCAAACGCGCAACTACGTTCCCCAATACATCGCGATCGCGCGCATGGCCATGGAGCCTGAGAAATATGGGTTTACGGATCTGCAGCTGGCAGACCCGCTTGAATTTGATGTGGTCGAAATTGATGACTGTGTCGACTTGAGGATCCTGGCACGATGCGCGGGGACGGATGTGGAAACCCTTCGGGAGCTCAATCCTGAGCTCTTGCGTCCTCATACGCCGCCAGGCGTCATGGGATATCGCCTGAGAATCCCTAAGGGGAGCACAGAGTTGTTTGCACAGAACTATGCCAGCGTTCCAGACGACCAGAAGAAGCAGTGGGTTGTTCACAAGGTGCGTCGAAGTGAAACGCTCAGCACTATCGCCCGACGTTATGGCCTTACAACAGCCGTCCTGAAAGAAGTCAACAACATCAAATCGGAACGACGGCTGTCTCCCGGCACGACTCTTGCCATCCCTGTCTCGCCGGAAGAGATGGCGAACGCCAAAGTGCCGTTCGACTATGGGAGGAACGGCAAGAAGGTGACCTTTGGAAAGGGGAAGGAAGCGGCCCTGGCTCAAGCTCGCGCCGCTACCAGCAATGGGGGGCGTTCATCGAAGCCTGCACTTCAAAACCCGAAGGGTAAGTCACGCCTCGTCTACACGGCAAAGCGCGGAGACACGATCGGGCACATTGCCGAGTGGTACCGGGTGCGTGCCAGCGATATTCGCAACTGGAACAATATTGCCTATGGAAGCTTCATCCACACGGGTCAGGAACTTACCGTTTGGGTGGATCAAGGCAAAGCTGACCAGTTCCGCAGGGTCAATGACATGTCGTTTGAGGAAAAGGAAGAGTTGAGGAGGAGGGAGGTTGCCAGCGGCACCGTACTCGCTTCCCGTTCTCCGTCAAAGACCGATGAAAACGATCGCGGTTGGGTGCAATACACGGTCGAGGAAGGAGATGCGCTCGAGAAGATCGCGAAAGAATATGGTGTCCGAGTCAACGACCTGAAGAGCTGGAACGGGCTTCGAGGGAGCAAGATCGTCGTGGGTCAGACGCTTGAGATCTTCAGTGAGCCCGAAGAGAAGACGAAGATCATTCCCACGGAGCCGCCGGCCTCTAAGCCGAAGGTCGTTGCCAAGTCAGAACAACCAGCAGCGAAATCCGAATCGAAAGCGTTCGACGCCGGTAAAACCCATCGTGTCAAAAAAGGTGAAACGCTCTCCGACATCGCTCGTAATTACGGCACGAGCGCAAAGGATTTGATGAAGCTGAACAACCTTCGATCTTCGAAGATCAAGGTGAATCAGGTGTTGAAGATTCCGCCCACCTCCGGCTCGACATCGAGCTACGATTTGTACCACGAAGTGCGCAGCGGCGATACATTGTGGAAGATATCCAGGAAGTACGGTGTGAGCGTCAAAGCGCTCGAGCAGCGTAACGATCTGGCCGACGGACTTCATCCAGGCGATCGGCTGGTCATCCCCTCGAAGTAAGAACTCCTCCAATCTTCACACTTTCTCCAGTTCGAGAATTTTCGCCAAACGCATGGGCGTAGGCAACTTCAGTCCTGCCTGACGGAGTATTCCCTCCCGCGAAAAGATTTCACTCGGTTCACCCCAGAATGTCATTCGCCCTCGATGGATGAGCATCACCTTCGTCGCGTAGGGGAGGAACAACTCCAGATCGTGAGAGACAACGATGAATCCGCGCTTCTTCTGCCGCAGAGCCGTGATGAGCGTGTCGAGAGTGCTTTGCTCGATCTGCGAGAGCCCTGCGCTGGGTTCATCGAAGGCGAGAACCGGTGAGCCCGAAGCCACGGCGCTGGCGATGGTCAGGAGCTTTCGTTGGGCAAGCGGCAAGTCATATGGGTGGGACGCGGCCACCGTTCCGAGCTTGCACAGCGAAAGGGCTTCTTCGATGAGCTTGCTTATATCGGCGCGTTTCAGGTTGCGAGGCCCGAACTCAATTTCGCGTGCGACGCTTGAAGCGAAGAGCTGGTCGGACGGGTTCTGGAAGGTGACACACACCTGCGCGGCGAGGGCAGCGGTTGGAGTCGTCAGGGTGTCAAGGCCCGCGACGTTGACTCGTCCTGCAGTCGGCTTGAGAATGCCATTGAGAAGCTTAAGCAACGTGCTCTTTCCGGCTCCGTTCTGACCGATGATCAACAGGAATTCTCCCGCCTCCATGCGGAAGGAGATGTCCTCAAGCACCTGTGCATCAGGCTGATAAGCAAAGGAAACGTTATGGAAAGCGATGCTCATAGGAGACCCAGCCGCTTCGCTAGTCCGAGCTGTGAAGGTGACATCTGTCCGGCGCCCGGCACCATGAATTGCAGCGCGCGGCTCCAGCCTTTCAATGGTAGCACGGTCGTGAATCTGTCCATCTGTCCCAAGAATTCTTTAGGTGCGCCGTTGAAGAGTATCATCCCCTGGTGAAGCACCACAATCTGATCTGCTACGCTCAGGGCGAGGTCGACGTGCGTGTCGGTGAGAACAGCCGTTGTCCGCTGTCTCAGAGATTTCAGAATGCGTTGGAGTCTCTCCTTCGCTGTCAAATCAAGCGCCGTGGCCGGCTCGTCCAGAAGCAGGATCTTGGGCCTCGCGACGAGAATCGTTGCCAAGGCTACCCTTTGCGTCTCCCCGCCGGAAAGAGTTGTTGGCCTTCGATTTGCTAGATGGTCAATTCCAAGCTCCTTCAGAAGGGGCGGAATCCTTCTCTTGCCTTCCTCCAGAGACTCTCCAAGATTTTCGAGCGTGAACAACACCTCATCGTACACCGTCTCTCGAACGCCGGAGATTTGAACATACGAATCCTGCAGACCCAGGGCAACCGAAGGAAAGAGGATCGTCTTTGGCAGCGGAGTGTAGGTGTGTCCGGCAACGGTGATCGTTCCGTCTGAGATCGACTCAGGGTGATGTTTCCCCAGGACCCCTGCGATGGCGTGCAGAACAGTAGTTTTGCCTGCTCCAGTCGGCCCAAGGATGGCACAACACGTCCCCGAGGGAATGTTTAAAGAGATTCCCGCGAGGGCTCGTGAAGCCTCCGGGCTATATTGAAGCGAAAGTCTATCGACTACAATGCTAGCAGCCATCGGAGTACGGTGAATGCGAGAACGCAAATCGCGAGAGCAAGGAAAACAAGCGTCAACGTACTGGCGCTGCGTTCAGTTGGCCGCGGAACGCTTGCGAGCACGGGCTTGTGCAAGAATCCCCTGACTTCAAGCGCGGTTCCTCGGTCGATGCTCTCGATGATTGAAGAGAGAACAAGAGGCGAAATGACGGAAAACAGGGCTTGCGCTCGAGACACGACCCCGGCTCGGACCGGCGCGCCCCGGGCCTCCTGCGCCACAAACACCTGACGGATCCGAGCTGGAAGCTGGTCGAGAAAATGGAGAGTCAGGAGAAGGACAAGTACCAACTGAGGCGGAAGTCCCTTCAGCTGGAGAAATTGGATGAACTCCGGCAATGGCGTCGAGGCGAAAAACAAGAGAATCGAGACAGAGAGGAGAAGCAATCGCGCTGCTGTTCTGACTCCAAACATCAGCCCCTCCTGATGGAAGTCCAGAGCTCCCACACTGAACACAACACTTCCGCCTCGAAGGAAAAACGCGTTCACGCCAGCAAGGAGAACAACGATGGTGATACCGTAAGCAAGAAACTTGCCAAAGGACTTCCGTGAGCGCGAAGATTGAGGACGATACGCTGGAACGAGGTATCGCGCGAGGATCAACAGGAGCAAGAGAACGAGGTTGACCGACCAGTCGAGGAGAAATGCGCACGTCCACATGAGAAGGATGAACGCGAGCTTTGCTGACGGGTCGAGACGCATGTTAGGCTGGAGATTGGCTCTGCTGAATATTCGCTGCTCCCCGCAGCCTGCTGATGAGCCGGCGCGGCAGACTGCGGGTCAGAAAGAACACCAGAAGATAAGTGACCAGCTTGTCGGCCGGATCGGAAGCCAGGCCTTGGTAGAAAACGCTGTCGAGAAGCGTGTTGCCCATCGACCGGAAATAGAGAACAAGGAAGTCGGTTCCGGCCATCATGACTCCGCTGAACAGGTAGGCAGAAATCGGCGCGGAGACGATGGCCGCCAGAACGCCCTGCAAGATGCCGCCGGCGACCACGAGATACCACTTCCTGAACCAAGCTCGACGGGCAAGGTACCCCGTAAATGCCCCGATCACAACCACGACCGGAATGAAGAAGATCATCGTGGGGCTGCCGAATGCCGACGCAAGCAGATTCGCGAAGCTTCCACAGATGACTGCCGACCAAGGTCCTACTAACACGGCGACCAGCACCGTTCCGATCGAATCCAGGTAGAGCGGGATTTTCAGCAGTGCGGTGATCTGGCCGACGGTCAGGTTGAGCGCGATGCAGAACGCAACGAATGGGAGAGCGGCTCCCGTCATTTCTTCAGCGATTCGTCGGCGTACGGATTTGAGCATTGAAACCTCACCCTTTCCCTCTCCTAAAAGGAGAGGGTATCCTGGTTTCAAATTGAGAAAAAACGGTGTCCCCCTTCTAGGGGGACTTCAGGGGATTCGTCAGCGCTTCAAAAATCGTCTCCACTACTCCGTCTGTGTACTTCAAAACATCGAAATTCGTGAATCGCAAGACGCGAAATCCCCGGGATCGCAAACATTCCTCGCGGTGCTTGTCGTACTCAATTCCCTCGTCAGTGTAGTGTTGTCCGCCGTCGACCTCGACTATCAGTTGAGCCTTCCAGCAGACAAAATCCACGATGTAATCCTCGATAGGAGTCTGTCGTCTGAAATAGTATCCTATTTGGTTGCCGCGGAGACGCGACCAAAGCTTGCGTTCTGCATCGGTCATTTCCTTCCGAAGGGATCGTGCTTTCCGAATCGAAGAATGTCGATATCGAAGTGGATCATTCACTTTGAACCTCACCCCGTCCCTTTCCTAAGAGGAGAGGGTGCATTCTCCATTCAAACAACAGAACCCGACGTTGGTCGGGTTCTTCTTAGGTCAATCTCTTCCTGTTGAACACCGTCCTTACACAACAAGGGCAGCGGGGTTCTCGAGAATCTTCTTGAAATCCTGCAGGAACCGGGCAGCGACGACTCCGTCGATAATGCGGTGATCGGACGAGAGAGTGGCTTTCATCGTATGCCCGACGGAAATCTGACCGTTTTTGACGACAGGCTTTTCGGCTATTGTTCCAACCGCGAGGATCGCTCCTTCCGGCGGATTGACGATGGCGATGAAATCCTCTACATCAAACATACCAAGGTTGCTGATTGTGAACGTCGCGCCAGTATACTCTTCAGGCTTAAGCCTCCGGGAGCGGGCTCGCTCAACGAGGTCGACCAGCTCAGCATTGATCTGCACAATGCTCTTTTGTTCGCAGTTCCGAATGATCGGTGTGACGAGTCCCTCCTCGAGCGCCACCGCTACGCCGATATGCGTGTAGTGATACTGCCGCATCTTGTCGCCAAGGTAGGTTGCATTGACCTGTGGATGCTTCATCAGCGCCGAGGATACAGATTTGACGATGATGTCTGTGAAGCTGAGCTTCAATCCGGTGACGTTCATGAACTGATCGCGGAACGCCTTGGCCGGCTCCATGTCGATCTCAACGGTGACATAGAAGTGTGGGGCGGAAAGCTTGCTTTCCGTCATCCGCTTCGCGATCGTCTTCCTGATCGGAGAGAGCTCGACGTCTTCAGATGTCCCGGGGACGATGGCCCGGGCCGCAGGTGCAACAGCTGCGATTTTGCCCGAAAGAACTCCTTCGATGTCACGTTTGATCACACGTCCTTGCGGTCCGCTGCCGGGTATTCGTCCGAGATCGATATTGTTCTGTTGAGCGAGACGTTTGGCCAGGGGCGAAGCCTTCGTGCGACCGTCCGTTGGGGGCGTTGAGGAAGCGGGAGCCGGTGTACCTGCGGAAGCCGGTGCCGCTGAGGTCCCCGCCTTCGGCTTTGCCTGAGCTGTCGGTGTCGTCTCTGAGAGCAGGGGAGTGATGTCCTCGTTCGGATCGCCGATGATGGCAATCAAGCCGCCGATCGGGGCCTTTCCTCCTTCCGCGACGACGATTTTCCGGAGCACGCCGGTGTCGTACGCCTCGAGCTCCATATCGGCCTTGTCAGACTCGATCTCGACGAGTATCTCGCCTTGTCTGACTTTTTCACCTTCTTTGCGAAGCCATTTGAGAATAACACCTTCTTCCATGGTGTCACTGAGCTTCGGCATCAAGATCTTGGTTGCCATGCAATCTACCCTGTTCCTGCCGCGAGTCTGTTCAATGATTCCGTCCCCGCCGAGCAGACGGGGGGGATCAGCCCCCCCTTGAAACGGGAAGGGAAAATCGTCTGAGGAGGTTCTCCAACGCTAATCAATATACAACACTTTCTTCACCGCCTTGCGGATTTTCTCAATGTTCGGCAATGAGCGGGCTTCGAGATTGTGTGCATAGGGCAGGGGGACATCTTCCTGTGTCACACGCTCGACGGGCGCATCCAGGAAATCGAAG
>CAZTKU010000095.1:0-11053 GCA_964614245.1 uncultured Ignavibacteriaceae bacterium | reverse complement strand
GTTCCTGGCGCGGGACCAGCGCATTGGTCTTGTACGTTACACCGGATTGGATTCATTCCGCCAGCCAGTGCTCGCACACACGCAGATGAAGGATTATGAAGGTCACTTTGCTCCCGGAGTGCTGATCTATTTCATCCCTAAAGGCAAAACGGCTGCTGAACGTCACCGCAAGGCAGATCGCTTCGTCAACTATATCGCAAAGAAGTCTTACACAATGACGCTGGCCGTGAGCCTAGGCAATATCCGGACGCTGATCGAGCATCCGAGCTCAATGACACATTCCGCCATTCCACCGGAAGAGCAGTTGAAACGTGGAATCGACCCGGGAGGAATTCGGCTCTCCATCGGCCTTGAAAAGCCGGAGGATATCATTCACGATCTTCAGCAAGCATTGAACACGATTTAGCGCAGGCAGAACACGGATGGCGGGGCGAAGTGGTTGCACACCTTTGTGATGCGCGCGAGTCGATTCGATTTGCACGTCTGACGCTACCCAGAATGTGTTGAGTTTTTCAGCATTCTGGGTATTTCCATTTCCTGGAAAAGGACTTCCAAAAACGAGAATGGCTCTTGACTTCTCTGACCCCATCGGCTGATAGGTCAAGAATCGCCGGCTGATTCCCTTCTTGTCTCTGGCACAATCTATGTTAAGTTATTGCTACACAAGAGGTTTTCGCGTCTAGAGCATAAGGAGACCGGTCATGACCTCAACGATGGTCAAGCTTCAGGAGAATGCTCCCGGCAGGTACTATGTGACAAGTGCGTGCAATGGATGCGGCATTTGCTTTTCCTATGCACTGCAGAATTTCATGTACAGCAACGACTCCTCGTACTACTACGTGTATCAGCAACCGGCTGATCCACGCGAGGAAGACGATATTCGCAGGGCCATGGAAGTCTGCCCGATGAACTGTATCCGAGACGACGGCGAGTTTCTGTAAGCCCTGACTGAGAGTATCTCAGAATAGGAGAACGCATGTATCAAATCATCTCGAAGGAAGATATCGCATCTACGATTTCGAAATTCGTCATTCACGCCCCGCTTGTAGCACGTAAGCGCAAGGCGGGGAACTTTGTAATCATACGTGTCATTGACAGCGGTGAACGAATCCCATTGACAATCGTCGACAGCAATCAAGCCGACGGCACCATCACACTCATCGTCCAGGCGATCGGGAAGACGACGAAACTGCTCTGTTCGAAGAAGGCGGGTGATTACCTCGTCGATGTCCTGGGACCACTGGGAAACCCAACGCCAATTGAAAACCACGGCGCCGTTGCCTGCGTTGGTGGTGGCGTGGGAACGGCAGAGCTGTATCCGATAACGAAAGCTTTGAAGAATGCAGGCAATGCTATCTACAGCATTATCGGTGGCCGGACGAAGGAACTTGTCATTCTCGAGCAGGAGATGCGAGAGTACTCAGACGAAGTCTTCATCACCACTGATGATGGATCGTACGGCCAGAAAGGGATTGTTACCGATCCGCTCAGGTTGCTGCTGGCGCAATCTCATTTCGGCGTCGAAGCGGTGTATGCCATCGGTCCGTTGCCGATGATGAAAGCTGTCTCTCATCTGACAAAGGAATTTGGCGTCAAGACTCTCGTCAGCCTGAACGCGATCATGGTCGACGGAACCGGGATGTGCGGCGGATGCCGGGTGACGATCGACGGCAAGATGAAATTCGCTTGCGTCGATGGCCCTGAATTCGACGCCCATCAGGTCGATTTTGACGAGTTGATCCTGCGCAATCGGAGTTATGTGGACTTCGAGCGGTTGGCCGACGAGCGATTCCAAAAGGAGCTTGCATCGACAGCGCAGGGGGCCACATCATGACCGCGTTGAATCCCTTGAAGCCATCCGAGCGGATGAAGATACCGCGCCAGCATTCCATTGAACAGGAGGCTGCCGATCGCATCCGCAACTTCAGCGAGGTCTCCTTCGGTGTCGATGAAGAACGGGCGCTGACCGAGGCCACACGATGTCTCGAATGCAAAAACCCGGTCTGCATCGAGGGATGCCCGGTTGGTATCGACATTCGTTCTTTCATTCAGCTCATGTTGCAGAAGGACTATGCGGGCGCTGTCAACAAAATCCGCGAGGCGAATTACCTCCCAGCCATCTGCGGCCGGGTGTGCCCTCAGGAGGAACAGTGCGAGGTGGTCTGTACGCTGGGGAAGAAGCACCTCCCCGTCGCAATTGGCAAGCTCGAACGGTTCGTGGCTGACTACGAAATCGAACACAACCTCTTCGTTCCACCGGCCATCGCCGAGCACCGAGAAGAAAAGGTTGCCATTGTTGGCTCTGGTCCAGCGGGACTGACGTGCGCGGCGGAACTCGCTAAACTCGGCTACCGAGTGACGATCTTTGAGGCGTTGCACGCAGTGGGCGGAGTGCTGCGCTACGGCATCCCAGAGTTTCGTCTTCCGAGAAAAATCCTCGACCTTGAAACAAACCGCATTCGAGCTCTCGGTGTCGACATTCAGACAAACTTCCTTGTCGGGCGGACGGCAACTATCGATGAGTTTTTCGATGAATGGGGTTTCAGTGCTGTGTTCCTGGGCACCGGTGCTGGCACCCCAAATTTCATGGGGATCCCCGGAGAGAGCTTGACCGGTGTGTACTCGGCAAACGAGTTTCTCACCCGCGTCAACTTGATGAAAGCGAACAAGTTCCCTGATTTCGACACGCCCATCAGGATGGGTTCGCACGTGGCGGTGATCGGCGGAGGAAACACGGCGATGGACGCCGTGCGTACCTCGAAGCGGTTGGGTGCAGAGCGTTCGCTGCTGATTTATCGTCGCTCACGCCAGGAAATGCCGGCACGGCAAGAGGAGATCCATCATGCCGAAGAGGAAGGAATTGAGTTGATGCTGCTGACGAACCCTACTCGTATTCTTGCTGATGATAAGCACTCGGTTGTCGGCATCGAGTGTCAGCAAATGGAGCTCGGCGAGCCCGATGAATCCGGTCGCCGGAGGCCCGTTCCGATCAAAGGCTCAGAATTCGTTATCCCCGTTCAGATTGTCATCGAGGCCGTCGGTCAGCAGCCCAACCCGATTATCCAGGCGACAACCTCAGGCTTGAAAACCGGAAAGCGCGGGGTGGTTGTCACCGATGAGAAGCAGCAGACGAGCCGCCCTGGCATTTTTGCAGGCGGTGACCTGGCACGCGGGGGCGCAACCGTCATCCTCGCAATGCGCGATGGAAAGATAGCCGCAGCCGCAATTCACAATTACCTCACCTCGAAGCGCTCCAACCTTCAAGACATGGCTCAACCGGTGAAGAAAGCTGAAGAGATAGCTGCCCAGTAACCAAGTCCAAGCATCACTCACCTGCCGAAAGGAGGCGCGATCGCAATCGCCCGCTTCCTTGACTTGACCCTTAACACATCGCCCATGTAACGTTTGCCGACTGGCATCAGCAAAGCTTCACGATTCCACGATCACCACTCCTCCATCTCGAAGTGAATTCCCTGTGACCCTGCGATGTGCTCGATGTCGGCCATCAGCTGAGGGTTGCCACAGGTAAGGATCACGGTGCTCTGAGGATTCATTCTCTGCCGAAGTTGTTCTCGGGCAACATGCTGTGGCAGAACGGGGTGAACGGTCCTTTCCAGCAAGGCTTTGGTTCGCGCTGTATCGAGTCCTTGGGCTGAGAGCTGCTTAAGATCGTCCTCCTCTTTGAGCTGCATGTCAAAGACATGCCGCAGGAGATTGTTCGCCCGTCCCTTTCCTACACTTGCATTCTCATGGTCCTGTTTGGAGGGCCGACTGACCGTTGGAACATAGACGAAGTCGAGTCTCCGCGACGCCTCTATTGCAGTCAGCTCTTCATGATACCCAAGCTCTTGATATCCCCTATTCCCATGGAACAACGTATACCGTCCCTCGCTTGCCCTCCCTTGCGCTGCTTCGTAGTGTAACTGTTTCATCATTGACGCAAAGGGTGCGAGCCCGCTCCCCGTTCCTACCATCACAACATGGTTGTACCCCGCTGCACGCTTCTCCAGCGTGAAGTCTCCAGTAATCTTGTAGAAAAACGTTACGGTGTTATCAGCCTCAGCTTCCATCTGAAAAAGTGATTCCGTCAGTCTTCCTGGTTGCCCCCTGTCGTCGACATGGAGAATCACGTAAAACTCCAGATATCGCTGAAGCAGGGTCTCGTAGGGTGCTGAGGCAATGGAATAGGAGTGGCTTACCGGCCCGCGTTTTTGCTGACCCGATTCATCGAGATCCGGAGCATAGACGAACCTTCCATCCGGGCCAACGAGCCTTTTCGTGAGTCTGCAGTTCTCCCGGCGCAAGGCGATATATTGCCCGGCTTCATAGGGCGGAAATACCGTCCCCGCATCGGGCACAAGGCGAAAGATCGCCAGGATCGGTGAGAGATTCCGCCTGTAGATGAGTGTTCCGATCTTCTTCTCGGCCATAGCCTTCTGAATACGGGAGAATGTTCCAGTGCGAAAATAAGAAGAACGGCCCCAAGATTCAACGATTCCAGTCTTACAAACAAACGCTCTCCTCGGTCATCCAATGGTGCCCGACTGCTGTTTCTGGATGCAACTGAAACAGAACGTCCGCTCTGCGGCTTTGCGGTGGGCTAGCGAGTTGGTTCAGGGTTTGGGCAGCCGTTTCTGAACAGACTCCGGCTTCGGCCAGATGACCGACGCAAGAATCGAGAACGCGAGAACGCCCGCCACGATCCCGAGTGCAAGGGTGATGGGAATCGGGTAGACTTCCGCCAGTAACATTTTTATCCCGACGAATGTCAGGATCACGGAGAGCCCAATCTTGAGGTAATGGAACAGGTTCATGAGGCCGGCGAGCGCGAAGTAGAGGGAGCGAAGACCAAGGATAGCGAAGATGTTGGAGGTGTAAACAATAAACGGATCTGTGGTTATGGCAAAGATCGCGGGGATCGAATCGAGGGCGAAGAGCAAGTCGGTGGTCTCGACAACGATGAGAACGATGAACAGCAGCGTAGCGTACCGTCGACCATCCAATTTCAGGAAAAACCTCGACCCATGGTAGCCGGGCGTCACGGGCATGAACTTCTTAAAAAACCGAACGACAACATTACGCTCCGGACGCACCTCCGCCGTTTCCTTCTGGAAGGCCATTTTGACACCAGTGATGACCAGAAATGCCCCGAAGAGAAACAGAATCCAGTGAAATCTTGAGATCAGCACCACGCCAATGCCGATCAGAAGCCCCCTCATCACCTGCGCACCCAGGATCCCCCAGAATAAGACTTTGTGCTGGTACGACGCCGGGACCCTGAAGAAAAGGAAGATCAGGAGAAAAACGAAGAGATTGTCAACGCTGAGGGAGAGCTCGATAAGATAGCCGGTCAAGAACTGCAGCGCAGGTTCTTTCCCCCGCCAAAACACGATCCCCAGATTGAAGATGAGGGCCAGAGAGATCCAGGCTGCGCTCCAGGCGAGCGCCTCTTTGATCTTGATCTCGCGCTCCTTCCGCTGAAAGATCCCGAGATCGAGGAGCAGCAGCGCAAGGATGAAGATTGTAAACAATACCAGCAGCAGGGTTTCGCTGATCATGGTAGACTCATTGATCACCAATTATTCGCGCGTTCAGGCCTGCAGCTCCCTGTCCCTCTGCCCTTTGCGAGCGTCAACTTGTGGCCGGTGGAAAAGCGCTCGGTTTCAACAAGGAAGCGTTTAAGAGACTTCATCACTTTGTTGATCGGCGAGCGGATTGGAACGTGTCTCGCGACCGAAATAACCTTGTCCTCTGTCCCCGTCTCATCCTGCACGCACACAATGTCGAGGGGCAGGTACCCGTAAGTTAACTCTTTGCCCTTCTCCTCCAAATGAAATACACCGGAATCCCCAAGAGCACGATGATCATTCCCGGCCACGTGTACGTAGGCTTGAGGATCAGAAGGTCAAGCGATATTGCTGACGCACAGAGCACATACAGTGCCGGTATGATAGGGAATCCAAAGGCCTTGTACGGCCGCTCAGCGTTCGGTTGTCTCTTTCGCAGGATGAAAATACCGATCACCGTCAAAATGTAGAAAATCAGCACAGCGAAAACCACGTAATCCAGCAGATCGCTGTAGGTGCCCGAGAGACACAGGAGGCTTGCCCAGACTCCCTGGACGATCAGCGCCGTGGCAGGAACGGCCTTTTCGTTGAGCACACCGGCGCCCCTGAAAAACACCCCGTCGCGGGCCATCGCATAGTAGACCCTTGCGCCAGCAAGGATCAAGCCGTTGTTGCAGCCGAACGTCGAAACCATAATGAGCACAGCCATGATGATCGCCGCGGTATCTCCGAAGATCATTGTTGCAGCTGCTGTAGCCACTCGGTCAGCCGCGGCGAACTGGATTCCACGACCGATCACATCAGACGCACCGGGCGTCCCCGCTACCGGAAGAACAAGCACATACGCAACGTTCGCCAGCACATAGAGAAGCGTGACGACCCCTGTGCCAAGGGCAAGGCTCAGCGGGATGTTCCGTCTCGGGTTGATGACCTCTCCAGCCGTAAACGTGATGTTGTTCCACGCGTCGCTCGAAAACAGCGAACCGACCATCGCTGTCCCAATGGCAGCAAAGACCATCAAGCCGGACAGTGACTCCACCGAGACGATTTTTCCGTCCGCCACTTGTGTCCAAGTCGCATCCCAAAAGGTGGAGAGATTCGCTTCAATGGCGCCGGCGTTCCTTCCAACGATAATGCCGAGGAGGATGAGTCCAAAGAGCGCCAGCGTCTTTGTGATCGTGAAGGAGTTCTGAACTATTTTCCCTTCCCGAAGGCCACGCGTGTTGACGTACGTCAGGATCGCGATGCTGAGGATTGCCAAGATTTGCGCCGCCGAGATCTTCAGTCCCGCAATTTCAAGCAGGACGTTCTTTTCGCTCAATCCCGGCATGAGCACAGCCGTGAACTTCGCAAATGCAACGGCAACGGCAGCTATCGTGCCGGCTTGGATCACGAGAAAGAGCGTCCATCCGTACAAGAAACCGATGAGCGGGTTATATGCCTCTCGCAAATAGACATATTGGCCGCCAGCCTGCGGCATCATGCCGGCAAGCTCACCGTAGCTCAACGCACCGATGACGGTGATGATGCCGGTGACAAGCCAGACAACGAGGAGCATACCTGGCGATCCGACATTCCGCGCAATGTCGGCACTGACAATGAAAATGCCCGATCCGATCATCGATCCGATGACGATCATGGTCGAGTCGAGCAATCCAAGCCCGTGCTTGAATTCGCGCGACGTTGTCGTCGCGGTGTTAGCGTCTACCCGAATCATTTTTTGCGAACCGATCCAACGGTCATCAACACAACGCCGATCACAAGTACACCAACAGCGATAAGACTCGTCGACCTGGCAATGTCGAATGTCGCAGTCTGTTCTGCCGCGATCTTATGAGTCTCGATGTAAGAATACGCCCAGATAGCAGCGAGAGAAGACACGATGTTCATCGCTGCACCAATAAGAACAAGTTTGCTCCGGCTCTGAAGCCCTTTCGCAAGTTTACTATGGTATCGACCATAAGAGAAATAGGTCGTTAGTCCGATGATGAGCCATATAATGAGCCGCAGCCAGGTATCCAAGGGGAGAAACAGCATGAGTGCCGCCGAGACCACGATACCCATGATTGGCACGAAAGGAACCCATGGAGTCTTGAAGGGTCGATGGAGATCAGGCCTTTGTCTCCGAAGAACCCACACACCCGCACAGACAATGACGAACGCCAAGAGCGTGCCGATGCTGACCAGCTCTCCGAGTATGTTGATCGGCAGAAGGGCTCCGAAGAAGGCCACAAACCCTCCGACGATGATTGTCGAGATCCACGGTGTCCGGAAGCGCGGATGCACTTCGCCGGCCCATTTTGGCAGCAGGCCGTCATGAGCCATCGAGTAAAACACGCGCGACTGGCCAAGCATCATCACCAACATCACGGTTCCAAGGCCAAAGATCGCTCCAAGTTTCACGAGGTATCCACCCCACTTGATTCCCGTCGCATCGATACCAACAGCCACCGGATCCGAAACATTGAGGCTGGTGTATGGAACAACAGCAGTCAGAAGACCCGCAACAACAATGTAGAGAATGGTGCATATGAACAGCGATCCCATAATACCGATCGGCATGTCCTTCTGCGGGTTCCTTGCTTCCTGTGCCGCCGTCGACACGGCATCGAAACCGATATAGGCAAAGAAAATGACGCTTGCAGCCCGAGCGATGCCAGACCAACCGAATTTTCCGAACTCGCCAAGGTTGGGGGGAATAAACTCCTTCCAGTTCTTCGTAATCGTCTCATCAGGATGAGTGAACACGAAGTAACCAACGATACCGATGAAAATCATTACGATGGAGAGCTTCACCACGACAATTGCGGAATTGAAGTTTGCTGATTCTTTGATGCCGATCACCAGTATGGTCGTGATGCCAAGGATCGCGAGGAATGCC
This sequence comes from uncultured Ignavibacteriaceae bacterium, assembly GCA_964614245.1. Taxonomy (GTDB): domain Bacteria; phylum Bacteroidota; class Ignavibacteria; order UBA10030; family UBA10030; genus VGWB01. Next base: position 2,605 of record CAZTKU010000095.1, on the reverse strand, counting down.
ACGAGGTTGAATGATGCTACCATGTGTGGGAGTTGGGCAATCTGGTCAGCGGTCATTGATGTTTCCAGTGTTGCTTTGATACGGTCAAAGTGTTGCCAGTTGTCCTGATACAATACCAAGGCGGTTCCCGGCGCACCAGTAAGCTGCGGCGGAATGTGGATGCCGATGTCATTCAAGAGACTGAGCAGGTAGCCACTCCAACCCGACGCAACGGTAGCTGCACCGAAGGCATACTCCAGTATGAGGTCCCAGCCGATAATCCAGGCAAAAAACTCTCCCAGAGTTGCATACCCATATGTGTACGCCGATCCAGCAATCGGTATGAGCGAAGCGAATTCTGCGTAGCAGAGACCCGCAAAGACGCAGGCTATGCCTGCTAACACAAATGAAAGAACGATTGCGGGTCCTGCATAATTCGCGGCCGCGGAGCCCGTAAGGACAAAAATACCAGCGCCGATGATGGCTCCGATGCCTAGCGTGATGAGGTTGACGGGGCCAAGGACTCGCTTCAGTGAGTGCTCACCACTCTCCTGTGACTCACGAAGCAAGAGGTCAAGCGGCTTCGTGACCAAGAGTCGAGACAACGCAGAATCCTGATTACTCATGCGATGTGCCTCCTTTGCAGATGGTAGAGAAATGCCAAAAAGCCGAAGCTATAATACTGCCAATTCTAATTCTTTTTGAACCCGAAAACAACACATTTGTGCTGTCGCGTTTGACGCGACACGCCCTGGGACCAGCCCATGACGTGTTCTCATCTTTCACATCGTTCAGAAACATCACGTCTGCAGGAACCTTAGCGAAACATACAGGCGACTCAGATGAACAACGGAGCAAGCACCAACGTAAGCGTGCTGAGAAGCTTGATCAACACGTGAAGCGAGGGTCCCGCAGTGTCTTTAAACGGATCTCCTACCGTATCTCCGACAACCGCTGCCTTGTGAGCTTCCGATCCTTTGCCCCCGAGCTTGCCGGTTTCGATGTATTTCTTCCCGTTGTCCCACGCCCCTCCGCCGTTGTTCATGAACAGCGCCATCAGGATTCCCATAATCGTCGCAACCATCAGGTACCCACCAATGACCTCCGCTCCTGAGGCGCCGTTTGGCGGACTGCCGGAAAGCACATAGAGCCAACGAAATCCCACTCCAACCGCAATCGTCATGAAGACAACGAGCAACCCCGGCACGATCATTTCTTTCAGCGCGGCTCGTGTAACGATATCAACACACTGTCCATAGTCGGGCTTGGATGTCCCTTTCATGATGCCAGGATTGTTCTTGAACTGTTCACGCACGTTGTTGATCACCGCGTAAGCCGCCCGGCCGACTGCCTTGATAGCCAACGAGGAGAATATCATCACGAGCATGGCACCGAACATCGAGCCGGCAAACACCGCAGGTTTCGAGAGGTCAATGAAACGTAGGTCGAAACCGTAGTTACGCACTTCATCAAAATAGGCGCTGAACAACAAGAACGCAGCAAGCCCGGCAGATCCGACCGCGTAACCCTTGGTAAGGGCCTTGGTCGTATTCCCGACAGCATCAAGCCGGTCTGTTTTCTTCCGGATTTCTTCCGGTTGCTGGCTCATCTCAATGATCCCACCAGCGTTGTCAGTAATGGGGCCAAACGTATCCATGGCGAGAATATACGCTGCTGTGGCCAGCATCCCCATGGTACCGACGGCTGTGCCGAACAAACCACCGTGCGTCAATCCAGAAGAATCACCCAGAAGGTATGTTCCAACGATCGCTGCACCGATCACAAGGACCGGCAATCCTGTCGACTCCATTCCGACTGCAAGGCCCGTAATAATCGTCGTGGCGGGACCAGTTTGTGAAGCTTCGGCGATTGAGCGCGCGGGCCGATATTTGTAATCCGTATAGTATTGTGTGATATACACAAACGCGACCGAGGTGAGCACACCGACGACACCACAGATGAAAAAGTTGAGGTAGTGCTCGGCTCCCAGCAGCCATCGCGACGCGATGAAGAACCCGATCATGGCGAGGACTGCCGCAACATAGTATCCTCGATTCAGCGCGCGCATCGGGTCTTCCTTCTCGTTCGTCTTCACGACCATAATGCCGACCATCGAAGCAAGAATTCCAAATGCACGGGCCACCAAGGGAAAAAGGAGTACGCCAAAGATTGTGAGTCCCTGTGATTCGAACACGGCTGCATTCGAGATGTACAAACCAGCCGCGAGGATCATTGCACCGATGTTCTCCGCCGCGGTCGATTCAAACAGATCGGCGCCACGTCCCGCGCAATCACCGACATTATCCCCGACGAGATCCGCGATGACGGCAGGATTGCGTGGATCGTCCTCCGGAATGCCAGCCTCGACCTTGCCGACAAGATCCGCTCCGACGTCCGCGGCTTTCGTGTAGATACCTCCGCCCAGTTGCGCAAACAACGCGACAAAACTTGCGCCGAAACCGTAGCCAACGATGAGGAGAGGAATCTTCGAGACGTCTTTCACGACATCAAAACTGTTAACAATGGTGAAGAGTCCGCCAACGCCCAACAGGCTCATCGCAACGACAAAGAAACCGGAAACGGCTCCTCCGCGCAGCGCTGTTTGCAGCGCTCCGTTCATTCCCTT
>CAZTKU010000094.1:2841-11289 GCA_964614245.1 uncultured Ignavibacteriaceae bacterium | reverse complement strand
GTAAACTCCGTCTCCGGCTTCGCCAACTTCCACTCCGATTCATCGAGCACACCATTGATGCGCGGCGGGACCGGCGTCCGAACGGCAACCGCTTTCTTGGGATTGCTGCCGGCCACCAGGATGAATGGAAGAAATAACAAAAGAGCCCACGATGTGTTTAGGTGCTTTGATCTCACACGTACCCTTTCACTCTCTCTGATTTTTCCTAATAAAAAACCTCCTCTGTGTTTGACAGGGAGGTTTCTGGCAATCTTCCCCTCATGCCCTCTCACCCTCTCTTTTCTGCTCCCTCCAACTCCAACACGCTTACACAGCTACAGCTGCCCTCAGTAACGCATCGAGTCGTATCACGGAATCCGCTTCGGCATAGAATCGGATCAGCGGCTCGGTGCCCGACGCTCTCACCAGCACCCACCCATTGTCCACGAACAGCTTGTAGCCGTCGGTGGTCTCGACTTTTCTCACCGGCTGCCCGCCAAGAGATTTCACCCCTTTCTTGTAGGTTGCGAGGATGCGCCGCTTCTCTTTCTCCGTCATATGCGCATCAACGCGGTTGAAGTGGTGCCAGCCGAATTCGATCATCAGCTCTTCAACGAGCTCGCTGAGCTTTCGCTTGCGCGCTGCCATGATCTCACACAGCAGAAGCCCCACGTAAATCCCATCACGCTCGGGGAGGTGACCCTTCACACCGAGACCGCCGCTCTCCTCGCCCGCGATGAGAATGTCCCGCTCCGTCATCAGGCGACACAGATATTTGAAACCGACGGGGGTCTCATGCAGCTTCAAGCCGTACTTCGCGCACATCTTGTTGATCATCTGGCTGACGGAGATTGACTTCGCCACCTCGCCGGTCAGCTTCTTCTCCTCAACGAAATACTTCAGCAACAAAGCGAACATACGGTGCGAATCCACGAAGCCGCCATGCTCGTCCACCGCGCCGACTCGGTCGGCATCTCCGTCCGTTGCAATGCCGATGTCACAACCCTTGAACACCACCACAGAGGGAAGCTCTTTGAGGTTCTGCGGGATTGGTTCGGGATGGGCTCCGCCAAAGGATGGGTTGAATGAATTCCGGATCTCGGCGCGGACGGGAACAAGCTGAGCAAAGACACTTTGTCCGGACCCATGCATCGCATCGTAGGCGATCTTGATTGAGGACGATTCGATCAAGGAGAGATTCAGCTTCGATCGCAGATCCTCAACGTACGCACCGGTAAAATCCATTTTCTTGATTACGCCCTTCTCCACCAGCTCCTCGAAACTCTTCTTACTTTCTACTTTCGACTTCAGTGCTTTCTTCAGTTCTCTCTCGACTTTCTCAATCATCTCCGGATGCGCCGGTCCCCCGAAATCGCCTTTGATCTTGAACCCGTTGTATTCCGCCGGATTGTGACTCGCAGTGATAATCACGCCCCCCGCCGCCTTGAGCTTCCTCGTGAGCAATGAAACCATCGGTGTGGAGGATAGCTTGTCGGATATGATCACTTTGATACCTCGATTTGCCAGTACTGTCGCTGTGGTCTCTGCGAATTCCTTTGAGAGAAATCGAGGATCATACCCCACCACGATGCCGTTTTTGATTTTCTTATGGCGCTTGAAGTAGTTCGCCGTCGCGAGAGCAACTTTCGCGACGTTGTCAAAGGTGAAGTCGGCGGCAATAAGTCCACGCCAACCGTCGGTGCCAAATTTGATTGCAGTCATATGGCCAAATGGTGAATATGTGAAATGCCTGACTTGCTTCCCGCAGGGGAGATAGGAAGCAGCGGAGTGGAGGAGATTCTTCCCCCTTTCCCCACCGCCCTTCCGCTCCGCTGCTCCTGGCTTAAACCAGGCTTACATTCAGCGCACCGAATCCGGCGTAGTAGCCGTTGGTGTCGAGCTCTTCCTCGATGCGCAGGAGCTGATTGTATTTCGCGATGCGATCGGTGCGACTGGCAGAGCCCGTCTTGATCATGCCGGAGTTCGTCGCAACCACGATGTCGGCGATCATCGTATCTTCCGTTTCGCCGGACCGGTGGCTCAGAACTGTTGTGTAGTGAGCCCGCTTGGCCATCTCGATCGCGTCGAGCGTCTCCGTCAACGTACCGATTTGATTAACCTTGACGAGAATGGAGTTCGCGACTCCCATCTCGATACCCTTCGAGAGATACTCGACATTGGTAACAAAAACGTCATCGCCTACAAGCTGTATTTTCTTGCCAAGCACGTCCGTCATCAATTTCCATCCGTTCCAGTCGCCCTCGGACATGCCGTCTTCAATGGAGGCAATGGGGTAGCTCTTCACCCAGTTTTCCCAGTATCGTACCATTTCCTCAGGTGTTTTTTCGGATTTGTCCGACTTTGAGAAAACATACCGCTTCTTGTCGCCGTCGAAAAACTCACTCGCAGCCGGATCAAGAGCAACATAGACCTGCTCTCCGGCCTTGTAGCTCGCCTTCCCGATGGCCTCCAGAATAACCTCCAGTGCTTCCTCGTTGGACTTCAAGTTCGGAGCAAATCCTCCCTCGTCTCCAACTGCAGTGTTGTAGCCCTTCTTGTGGAGGACGGACCTCAGAGAGTGGAAGATCTCAGCCCCCATGCGCAGCGCCTCGGCAAACGAAGGAGCATCAATCGGCATGATCATGAACTCCTGAAAGTCGACGTTGTTGTCCGCATGCTTGCCGCCGTTCAGGATATTCATCATGGGCACCGGAAGGATTTTGGCGTTCGTTCCGCCGATGTAGCGATACAACGGAAGGCGAAGTGATTGTGCCGCAGCCTTCGCTGAAGCGAGCGAGACTCCGAGGATGGCATTCGCACCGAGCTTGCCCTTCGTCGGCGTTCCATCAAGCTCGATCATCATCTTATCAATCCCAACTTGATCCGTTGCTTCGAAGCCAACAACTTCCTCAGAGAGGATATTGTTGACATTCTCAACCGCCTTCAGTACGCCTTTGCCGTTGTAGCGAGCTTTGTCTCCATCCCGAAGCTCGACTGCCTCATTTTCTCCCGTGGAAGCCCCGCTCGGGATAGCTGCGCGTCCCACAGTGCCGTCTTCAAGTGTTACCTCAACTTCAACAGTGGGATTGCCGCGCGAATCGAGGATTTCCCGCGCCCATACGTCCGTAATTGTCGTAGACATGGTTATCTCCAGGAATAGTCAACAGAAAAGGGGAATCGGTGTGACGAACCTGACTAGTGCACGCCAATAAAACCAAAAATTGGAGGAAAATCAATCCAACGACTTCAAATAGTCCTCCATCCATTCGCAGAACCTGAGCTTCTCTTCTATCTGGAGAGCCTGCAAATCCTGTGAAACGAAGTTGAGCGATTGCCAATAATGGATCTGCGCTCTCTGGTATTTGCCGAGAGCAAAATACGCCTGGGCGAGACGCTGTTGTCTGAGCAGTTCCAAGAGATCGGAACGCATTCGAGCGACACTCTCGAACTCTCTCACCGCTTCCGCATATCGCTCCTCGGAAGCCAATGCGCGAGCGAGCAAATATCGGGGAAGCGGATCCTTCAGCCGGCCGCTGATGACCTTCCTGAGGAGTTTCTCGCGTGCTGAGTCCGCCAGATCGGTCGTGAACAGGGGTTCGAGATCACGAGCGAGATTCGCGTCGCTCAAGGCCTCCAGCCGAATCGTGGTCGCCTCGTCCCATGGCAGAGACAGGTGGACGCGGAGCAGGTTTTCGTACGTTGCTCTCGCCGCGCGAACGGAGTCCACGGACCACAGCGCATCGCCAAGCACCAGCTTGAGCGTGAGCAAGGAGTGACGAATCGTCGAATCACGCAGCTTCTCTCCCGCAAAATCGATCGCTTCCCAATAACGCTGGAGTCGAACGAGCGCATTCGTTCGCTGCAGGACTGCTTCAATATTTGTCGTGTGGGCAAGCGAGCGAGTGGTCGATTCGAGCGCCTCCTCGTACTTTTTCCGGATGAACAATGCACGCGTTTCGGCGTTTACGTTCGCAACCTCGCGCGCACACTCCTTGGTGAAGATCGAGGGACGCTTGAAGAGATACTCAGCCTTCTCAACTTCGCCGGCACTTAACTCGTAGCGATCCACATGACGTCGCCACTCGAGAAACAGAGTTGAGGCGTCCTTGTTGTAGAGCGCGGCAAAATCCCCGCTCCGATACAATAGCTTGAACCGCCGGAGACCGTATCGGTCAATCAAGTATCGGCAAAAGGATCCGGCAAGGGTATAGCTCACGTCCGGATGTGCGCGCACAAAGCCGGAAAACGAGAAGAGGCCTTCCATATCAGGCTCGAGCCCGACCGCAAACACCATGGCGGCGAGTCGGTGCAGGGACTCGCCGTACCGGGTCCGCTCGAGGGCCGTCGCCAATCCCTCGATCAATCCAGAATTGACGCCAATCCGGAGAAGTGGGAATCCGAACTCCGCTGCCATCACGTGCGTGAGCTCGTGCTGGAACGAGGCATCGACATCGGAGAGATTCAGATGAAGCTGCCACAGCCAGGGCTTTGCAATGTTTGTGCCCGCGGCTCCGACGAGCCTTCCCTTCTGATCGGCGGATGCATACAGAAAGGTGTGAATCTTCCTGCGAGGACTGATGCGCAGCGTCCGGGCGAGCCGGTCGAAGGTGAATTCATGCAGTTGAATGATTTGACTCAACCGTCGACCTTTCAATACCGAATCAGGATACGAAATCACGAAATGGTCCGTCTCAGCCCGACCGCCGAGCTCTGCGCGAATGAAGCTCTCAGACGAAGAGAGGCCCAGCTGATCACTGTAGAGAAAGAGTCCGACTACAGACGCGAGGAGCACAACCATTGCACACAGTTGCGCTCTGATTGGCCGCCGCTCTCCCTCCTGGCCGTGCACCCTGCCTCGGTTTTTCACGGTGGCGAGCAGAACAAGAACTGCAGCAAAAGCGAGCGTGCCGGTGCGATAGATGAGCAGGCGATTGATGGCCTCGAGCGACTCATCATAGGAGAAGCCGGGGAAGAAGCCGACAATCGGATTGAAGGCAAATATCTGGGGTCTCGTGAAGGTGACGTAAAGGATGTGGAGGAGAACTAGGAGCCACAACACCACAAACCAGACCTTCCGCCACTTTTCAACCAGCTCCGATATCACCAACGCCATCGAAAATGCAAAGATCACTGCCGGGACAGGAATCAACAGGAACAGGATAATTCCGTGAAGAAAGGAGCAATTCTTGACGAACAGTGCGTTCGCGGTGATGATGACGAACGGGAGAGCGAGGAACAGTCCCAGAACAATATTGCACTGAAGCGTGAACGAGAAAATCCTCCCCTCGTACTCCCCCTGGCTTTTTCGCCACAGCGAGATCGTGAGCAAGCCTGCGACCAAGCTCGCGAACACAGCAATAAGGGCGGAGAATTCAAATCCCAGATAATTGAAAAGCGGTATCTGCGTACACGCAAGCGAAACAACGGCAACCAGGAGGAAAGCAATGCGGTGGGAGCGATACGAGAGGAATTGTTTCAGTTTCATTGAGGATGGAAAGGCATCAATGCCTTTCGCATAATTGGTTCCTAATCAGTAGCCCGATCTTTAAGGGTCGGGCTAGTCAAGAGATACACCCAAAAACGAAATGCCCTTCAGGGCATTTCAAGACGCTGGCCCGGCAGCGCATACATCAAAACTCTTCGCCGCTCACGCGCTGAATGTCTGCACCGAGCTGGGCGAGTTTCTTCTCAATGTGCTCGTAGCCGCGGTCAAGGTGGTAAACGCGAAGAACCTCTGTCGCCCCCTGAGCAACCAGCCCGGCAAGAATGAGAGACGCGCTCGCCCGCAAATCCGTCGACATCACTTTTGCCCCCGTGAGCTTTTCCACGCCGACGACCGTCGCAGCATTTTCTTTCACCGTGATGTCAGCCCCGAGCCGGGTGAGCTCAGGGACGTGCATGAACCGATCGAAATAGATCGAATCTATGATGATGCTCGTTCCCCTTGCCAGCGACATGAGAGCGATCCACTGGGCTTGCATATCGGTTGGAAAGCCAGAGTAAATCGATGTCGTCACGCTCACGGGGCGAATCTCCTCCGGCGGCTCAATCTCAACGAAATCCTTGCCGATGACCAGCCTTGCGCCAGCGTCCTCCAGCTTTGTTGTGACTGCACTCAGATGGGATGGATTACACATCTCAACCCGCACGGTTCGCCCTTTCTTTCCTGCGAGAGCTCCGGCGACAAGCAGCGTACCTGTCTCGATCCGGTCGGGGATCGTGATACAATCTGCCGGATGCAGCTCATCAACACCCTCGATCTCGAGGTGGTTCGTCCCGATGCCGTGGATCCTCGCTCCCATCTTCACAAGATATTCCGCAAGGGCAGCGATCTCTGGTTCCATTGCTGCGTTGTCGATGATCGTGGTCCCCTGCGCCAGCACCGCAGCCATCATCACGTTGCCAGTTGCTCCTACACTCGAAACATCAAAGACAATTCGGGCCCCTTTGAGCCTTTTTGCTTTGGCAGTGATGTATCCCCCCTCCAGCTCGATCTCAGCACCGAGCTTCCGAATGCCCTCGATGTGAAGGTTCACGGGACGCGGCCCCCAAGCACAGCCGCCCGGCAAAGAAACGTGGGCGTAACCGAAGCGACCGACGAGTGGCCCAAGCACATAGATCGACGCGCGCATCTTCTTGACGTGTTCGTACGGAGCTTCGTAGCTCCTGACACCGGACGAGTCAATTCTGAGCGTGTGGTTTTCGCGTGTGATCCTGAGCCCCATGGTCTCGAGGAGCCCGGACATTGTCATTACATCACGCAGAATCGGCGTGTTGTGCAGCAGAGAGACGCCGGGTGCGAGCAGCGTGGCCGGCATCAGTGCTAGTGAAGCGTTTTTCGCGCCGCTGGCCTGGACTGTCCCGCTGAGTCCGTTCCCACCGTTGATGACGAACTTGTCCACGGTTACCTTCTGTGTTATTGGTCCGGACGTTTTCAGTTGTCAAGCCGCCTCGAATATAACCGTTAAACGAGTGAAAGGCAAAGCGACCCATTTGCCCCCCGCCTTGTATTTCGTTCTTTTTTTCCCTACACTTTTTCGGGAAAAACAGCGGTCGGCGTGCAGCTTTCAGCTGCCGGTCGATCGTCGATGTCTCTTCAAGCCGATGTGGTTCCCCTCCTCAACGAAGAGAGTCTTCAACTGATCGATCATTTACCGCAAGGACAGTTCATGCCTGTTCAGATCATCGTCGGCGCTCAGTGGGGTGATGAAGGAAAAGGGAAGATCGTCGATCGTCTCAGTGAGGATGTTGACATCGTCGCACGCTACCAGGGAGGTGCGAACGCCGGGCACACCGTCGTCGTCCCAACACGCGGGCCGAATGGCGTTACCAGCAGAGAATACGTCTTGCATCTCATCCCATCCGGAATTTTCCATCGACATGTCACGTGTGTCATCGGCAATGGCGTCGTGCTTGATCCCGTTGCGTTGATGACGGAAATCGAACAGCTCCGGCAGCTTGGCGTCAAGATGAAAGGTCGGCTGCTCATCAGTCACAATGCCCACCTGATCATGCCATATCACAAGCTGCTCGACACGATTCGTGAACAGGGGGATCAGAAGATCGGGACAACGGGCCGGGGCATCGGTCCCGCTTACATCGACAAATACATGCGCACCGGCATCCGTGTCGTCGACCTCCTCGACCGCGATGTGCTGTGCAAAAAGCTGAAACGCAATATTGAAGAAAACAACCAACTCCTCAGTAGGGTCTACAATTCCAAGGAACTGGACGTCGATGCAATCATCAACGAATATCAGGAGTTCGACAAGAAAATCGATGAGTATGTCACCGACACGTCGGCCTACTTGAACAACGCTCTCAGCAAAAAGAAGAAAATCCTTGCAGAAGGTGCTCAGGGGGCTCTTCTCGACGTTGACCACGGCACGTATCCGTTTGTGACCTCATCGAGTCCCACCAGCGGTGGCGCGTGCACCGGCCTGGGCATTCCTCCAACATCAATCACCTCGGTCATCGGCGTCGTCAAAGCGTACTCCACTCGTGTGGGCAACGGACCGTTCCCGTCAGAGCTGATCAACGGGATCGGCGAACAGCTCCGCAAAACCGGGGGCGAATACGGGGCTACCACAGGCCGGCCGCGTCGATGCGGCTGGCTGGACCTCGTCAGCCTCCGGTATTCGATCCGGGTCAATGGCATCCAGAACATTGCGATGACGAAACTCGATGTGCTCGATGATTTCGATGAGATCAAGATTTGCATTGGGTATCGCGTCGGCGGAAAACGCGTCGCGAACTTCCCAACAGACGTTCAGACCCTCGAGCGCGTTGAACCAGAGTACCGAGCGTTGAAGGGGTGGAAAGCCAAGACCTCCGGTGTCCGCTCCTACGCGAAGCTCCCCGTGCAAGCTCGGAAATACATCGAGACTGTTGCTTCCCTTCTCTGCACCAGGATTTGGATGGTCTCAGTCGGTGCGCGGCGCGATCAGACTCTCATAGCTCGATAGCACA
>CAZTKU010000094.1:0-2741 GCA_964614245.1 uncultured Ignavibacteriaceae bacterium | reverse complement strand
TGGATGGTCTCAGTCGGTGCGCGGCGCGATCAGACTCTCATAGCTCGATAGCACATTCGGTCACCTCCAGCCTTCGATCCGCGATGACAACGGACAATCGAAACCTGCTTCCGCAATCAAGCGAGCTGAAAGTCGTTCTCCTTGTACTGGCGTTTGTCATTGTTGCCGGCACCCTCTGGTATACCCACTCCATTGTACGGGACCTCGAGGCAAATCAGAAGCATGTTGCGAGCTTGTTTGCCAAGTCATTCGAGTACGTCGGCAGCGGCAAGACGCAAAGCGGCGACTACAGCTTTGTGCTGGAAGAGATAATCCACAACATCGATTTTCCGATGGTTCTCTCGGACGCCGCGAACGAGCCGCTCCTGCCGTATACCATCAATGTGCGTAATATCGCACTTGACACGACACTCTCGGCGGAAAGTCAGCGCTCGCACCTGAAACAGCTGATCGCCCAGATGGACGAGAGTAATCCGAGAATCAAAGTCGAATATGGAGACAGCCTCGTCCTGAATTACATTCATTACGGCGAGTCGAGGTTGATCACGAGGCTTCGCCTGCTTCCGTATGTCGAGCTCGCGGTCGTCGCGCTTTTCATCTTCATCGGGTATATGAGCTTCAGCCACATCAAACGAAGCGAGCAGAGCAGCATCTGGGTCGGCATGGCCCGAGAGACGGCGCATCAACTGGGGACTCCCATTTCCAGCATGATGGGTTGGACAGAATTGCTCAAGCATCAAGCGGGCACGAGCGATCCCAAGATCGTGGAGACGCTGCGGGATATGGACAACGATCTCCTGCGCCTTCAGAAGATCGCCGATCGGTTCTCCAAGATCGGGTCAAAGCCCGATCTGAAGGATGAGAACCTTATCGATGTCATCGAAAAAGTCATTCATTATTACCGGCGGCGCATTCCACAGACGGGAAAGAAGGTGCAGCTCGCACTCGAACAGCAGGGAAGTGTCATGGCCCGCATCAACCGGGAGCTCTTCGAATGGGTGATCGAGAACCTCGTCAAGAACGCCCTTGATGCCATCGAGACCGGCGAGGGGAAGATCACGATCTCGCTTTTCGAGCGCGCAAATCACGTGTACGTCGACGTCAGTGACACGGGCAAAGGGATCGATCCCGGCTTCAAGAAGGAAATCTTCCGTCCAGGCTTCTCGACAAAGAAACGCGGCTGGGGATTGGGACTCAGCCTCTCGCAGCGTATCATCGAATCCCATCATCGCGGCAAGTTGACGCTGAAAGAGAGTAGGCCGGGTGTCGGAACCACGTTCAGGATTCGATTGCGCAAACTCTGAGATCACTTTCTTTCCATCCCATCTCCTCTCTTTGGACAATTATGAAATCAGGCGGACTCACCGGCGCCCTGACGGGCGCGTATCTTCTCGCAACGATGGCCTACGGGCAGTCAACATTGGATCGTGCAATCGAGCATGAGATCCCTTCCCTCCTTGAAACATACCGATACCTGCATGCCCATCCGGAGATATCCTTTCAAGAGGAGAACACCGCAGGATTGCTGGCAAAGGAGCTTCGGAAGTCAGGCTTTGAGGTTGCAGAACGCGTCGGCAAGTACGGGGAGCCACTTCGCACGAGCTACGGGGTTGTAGCGGTGATGAGAAATGGGAACGGTCCGACGGTTCTCGTGCGCACCGACATGGACGCTCTTCCTCTGGAGGAACGAACCGGGCTCGCCTATGCAAGCACGGTAAAGGAAAAAAATGACGCGGGAGAGGAAGTGCGCGTGATGCACGCATGTGGACACGATGTTCATATGACTTCGCTCCTCGGGACCGCCAGGATGCTGAGCCAGATGACCGATCGCTGGAGGGGGACGCTTATGCTGATTGCTCAACCAAGCGAAGAACGCGGCTCTGGTGCCAAAGCGCTTTTAAATGACGGTCTCTATGCTCGCTTTCCCAAACCAGATTACGTGCTTGCCCTGCACAGTCACGCCTCGCTCGAAGCGGGGAAGGTCGGAGTATGTGAGGGATACGCTCTCGCAAATGTCACCTCGGTGGACATCACCGTGCGCGGGGTTGGCGGCCATGGAGCCTATCCGCATACCACGAAAGATCCCGTCGTCCTTGCATCGCAAATTGTCCTGGCGCTCCAAACGATCGTCAGCAGGGAGAACTCACCCTTTGATCCTGCCGTCGTAACCGTTGGATCGATTCATGGCGGCACGAAGCACAACATCATTCCCGATGAAGTCCGTCTTCAAATCACGGTGCGCTCGTACAAAGAAGAGGTTCGGGAGAAAATCCTCGCCTCTATCGAGAGAATTGTCAGAGGAACCGCAGCAGCAGCCGGCATTCCAGAAGACCGTGCCCCGCTTGCCAAGATTGATGAAAGCGAGTCAATCGCGGCGACGTACAACGACCCGGATTTCACACGGAGGATCGCCAAGGTGATGGAAACTGCATTGGGGCAGGAAAACGTCGTCCTCGTCGAGCCGACGATGGCCGGGGAAGATTTTGGGTACTACAGCCTGGGGAACAAGATACCGCTGTCTCTTTTCTGGCTAGGAACAGTCGATCCGGCAAAGGTTGAGAAGAGCAGAAAGGAAGGAACCCAGCTGCCGCCGCTTCACTCGAGCCTCTTTGCGCCTCTTCCCGGTCCAACGATTCGCACGGGCATCAAAGCAACCACGTCGGTACTGTTGGATTTGATGAAAAAGTAGATGTCCGCCTTCTTCCCGAGACCGATCGCGGAGAGAAGACGGACATCTTCCC
>CAZTKU010000093.1:0-11463 GCA_964614245.1 uncultured Ignavibacteriaceae bacterium | reverse complement strand
CATTTACAACAAGAGCCTTGATGTTTGAAATTGTTCAAACCTGAGGAATCACAATATTCGATCGAAAAATCTACCGTCGGCAATCCAGCTCACCCTGCTCCAGCGGTGCAAGTCAGACCGTGGGGCCACGTATCCACAACAGTCCAAAGGGCATCATCTATGCATCACACCAAGAAGATATACGAGTCCACGTTCATCGTCAACGCTTCACTCGATGATCACCAGATCGATGGCGTGATTGAGAAGGTCAAAGACGTCATCGTCAAGAACAATGGCGAAATTCGCGAGATGGTGAAATGGGGACGCAAACGATTTACCTACCCCATCAAAAAGAAGAACAATGGCTTCTATGTCATCGCTGAATTTTCTGCTCCCGGCGATGTGGTAGCAAAACTGGAACGCCACTACTTTCTCGACGAGAACATCCTCCGCTATCTCACCATTATGCTCGACAAGAAGGCGCTGCAAGGGCGACCGGCGCCATCTCTGCTTGCGAGCGAACAGCCGAGTACCGAAGCAAAACCGGCAGAGCCCGTCAAGCCGGCGAGCGCCGATGGAACCATCGCAAAGATCGATACTAGCGGCGTGGCGTAGCAGTGCTCCCCGCCAAGCCGCACGTACAACGTCACGCATCAACAACGAAGGAAAACAACACATGGCATTCACGCCAAGAACCCCACAACGAGGCGGCTCATCACAACGCGCCTCATCCGGTCAGCTACGAAAGAAACGCACGTGTCGATTCTGTGAAAGCAAGGATACCTATATCGACTACAAGATTGAAAAGAGACTGCAACGCTTCGTCTCCGAACAGGGTAGGATCATTCCGAAACGCATCACCGGAACGTGCGCAAAACATCAGCGTCTGCTTGTGACGGCGATTAAGAGGGCACGGCACCTCGCATTGCTCCCCTACGTCTCGGACGCCGTAAAGTAGATCGCCACGCTACGAATACTTTGATTGAAGGAGTGAGAGCATGAAAGTGATTTTACGGCAGGACTTTGAGCAGCTTGGCCACGTCGGCGAAGTCGTCGAGGTCAAAGACGGCTACGCGCGGAATTATCTTATCCCAAGGAAGATCGCGTATCAAGCAACGGAGAGTAGCGTTCGTCAGCTCGAGGAGGAGAAAAAGCAACATGGGCGTCAGCTCGAAAAAGAGAAGAGGACGTCAGAGAAGCTGGCTGCTGAGATCGAAAAGGTATCCATCACCATACAGATGAAGGTCGGCGAGGAGGATAAGCTGTTCGGCTCGGTTACCTCCCAAATGGTCGCGGACTCGATGAAAGAGAAGGGCTTCACAATCGACAAGAGACAGATCGAGCTCGAAGATGCAATCAAAGCTCTCGGCATCTACAACGTCGGCATCAAGCTCCCCGGCGGTGTGAACGGAAAGGTGAAGGTTTGGGTGGTGAGAGAGTAGTCAGAGTCGCATAATGTCATTCGATGTCAAGCCCATTGCACTAATCTCTGCGATGGGCTGTTTGTTTCCTTCTTTGCTAAGAAGAAAACGAGAGAGGAACAAACAAAGATTTCGCAGCGTTAAAGAAGTAGACTGAGTTGCTTTGAACCTTGGTTGAAATCAGAAGTTCATTTGCCAAGTCACTCAAGGACTTGGCGCACTGAGGAGAACATTACACCGGGGAACGATTGCGTTATGGCTGAGAAACGACTTGAGAGTCTCGACGAGGTTACGATTCGCTTCGCGGGTGATTCCGGCGATGGCATGCAGTTGACCGGAACACAGTTCACAAACACGACGGCGATCTTGGGGAATGACCTGAGCACCCTACCGGACTACCCGGCGGAGATTCGCGCCCCCGCGGGAACCCTCTTCGGTGTGAGCGGATTCCAGATCCATTTTGGCAGCACTGAAATCAACACACCGGGCGATCAGTGCGATGTTCTCGTTGCAATGAACGCTGCAGCCCTGAAAGTCAATATCGGCAGCCTTGTTGACGGCGGGACCATCATCCTGAATACGGATGGTTTCAGCGACAAGAATCTCAAGCTCGCCGGGTACGAAAAGAACCCTCTACGGGATGGTTCGCTGGACAAATACCGCGTCCACGAAGTCGATATCAGCAAGCTGACGGCCCTCGCACTCCAGGACCTGAACATCTCGAGCAAGCTCGTGGATCGCTCAAAGAACTTCTTTGCCCTCGGCATGATGTACTGGATTTATAACAGACCACTCGAGCAGACCATCGGGTGGATCAGGGGGAAGTTTGGCAACAAGCCAGACATCATGGAGGCCAATCTCCGCGTTCTCAAGGCCGGTTGGAACTTCGGCGAAACGACAGAGATTTTTTCTGTCCGGTACGAGGTTGGACCGGCCAAGCTTGCCCCCGGTCGCTACCGCAACATTACAGGAAATCAGGCCCTCGCCTGGGGCTTGATGGCCGCGGCAAAGAAAGCAAACCTGGATCTCTTCCTTGGAAGCTACCCGATAACACCCGCGAGCGATATCTTGCACGAACTCTCAATATACAAGAGCTACGGTGTGAAGACGTTTCAGGCAGAAGATGAGATCGCCGGAATTTGCTCTGCCCTCGGTGCTTCATTCGGGGGCGCGTTGGGAGTGACGACGACCAGCGGTCCCGGCGTCGCGCTCAAGAGTGAAGCGATCGGCCTGGCAGTAATGGTGGAGCTTCCGCTGATTATCTGCAATATCCAGCGTGGCGGCCCCAGCACAGGCCTCCCAACGAAAACCGAGCAGGCGGATCTTCTGCAGGCCATCTACGGGCGCAACGGCGAAGCACCTGTGCCTGTCATCGCCGCTGCGACGCCATCAGACTGCTTCGATGTGACGTTTGAAGCAGTGCGCATTGCTCTCAAGTATATGACACCAGTGATGGTGCTCTCCGACGGCTACCTTGGAAACGGCTCCGAGCCATGGCTCATTCCCGATTACAGCAAGTTACCCGATATCTCCCCGACATTTCGGACAAATCCCGATGGGTTTTTCCCATACTCCCGCGATGAAGAAACCCTTGCGCGTCCATGGGCAATCCCGGGAACACCGGGGCTTGAACACCGCATCGGAGGATTGGAGAAGGAACACATAACGGGAAACGTCAACTACGAGGCGGAGAACCATGACAAGATGGTACACCTGCGGGCGGAGAAGATCGAGCGCATCGCGAACGATATTCCTCTTGCCACTGTGGAAGGCAATCCGGAGGGCGATTTGCTCGTTGTTGGGTGGGGAGGTACGTACGGGGCAATCAAGACCGCGGTCGTTCGCCAGCGAGAGCAGGGGCATTCCGTGTCGCACCTGCATCTCCGCTATCTGAATCCGATGCCGAAGAACGTTGGCGAGATCCTGTACAAATTCAAACGAATCCTCGTCCCTGAAATCAATCTGGGGCAGCTCGTCAAGATCTTGCGATCGAAGTACCTCGTGCCTGCGGTCGGCTTCAACAAAGTACGGGGTCTCCCCTTCAAGTCAGTCGAGATTGAGAGAGAAATTGAGGAAATTCTGAAAGGGAAGAAATGAAGACACTCGTTGAAGAGACTCTGAAAAGCACGGCGGTACCTGAGGAAGCGAAGTACTCTGCAAGAGATTTCCAGAGCGATCAGGACGTACGGTGGTGCCCGGGATGCGGCGACTACTCAATCCTGGCTCAAACGCAGCGTGTGATGCCGGATTTGGGCATTCCGAGGCACAAGATGGCGTTCATTTCGGGGATCGGTTGCTCAAGCCGTTTCCCCTACTATATGAACACCTACGGGTTCCATGGAATTCACGGTCGCGCAACCGCGATTGCGTCGGGCTTGAAAATGGCACGACCCGACCTGTCGGTGTGGGTTGTAACGGGCGACGGCGACGGCATGAGCATCGGTGGCAACCACCTCATCCATCTGCTGCGACGCAACATCGACATCAACGTCCTCTTGTTCAACAATCAGATCTACGGTCTGACGAAGGGACAGTATTCCCCAACTTCCGAAATGGGCAAGATAACGAAGTCGACCCCATATGGATCATTAGACTATCCTTTCAATCCGGTCTCGCTCGCCCTCGGCTCAAGTGCAACATTCGTCGCCCGTTCGCTTGATCGAGATCCAAAGCATATGCAGAGTGTCATCAAGCGGGCTGCGGGACACAAAGGGACATCCTTCGTCGAGATTTACCAGAACTGCAACGTATTCAATGACGGAGCGTTTTTCCGGTTCACCGAGAAGGAAACGAAGGACGACAGTGTAGTCTTCCTTGAACACGGCCAGCCCCTCATCTTTGGCAAGGAAAAAGACAAGGGCATTCGCCTCAACGGATTCAGCCCTGAGATTGTCTCGTTGAAGGATGGGACGTACTCGGTCAACGATCTTCTCGTCCACAACGAGAAAGACACAACCCTATCCTTCATTCTGGCCGATATGACGTACAAGCCGCACCTACCGCGTCCCGTGGGTATCTTCCTCGCGATTGATCGGCCTGTCTACGAACAGGAGATGGAACATCAGATTGCATTCGCAAAGGAGAAACGGGGCGAAGGCGATATGGCAAAGCTACTGAACTCGGGAGACACATGGGTAGTACAGTGATGTCGTGAGATCTGTGGAAAAGGTGTGGCTGGTTCCATCGGTCACACCTTTTTTGTTCATGGCCACCGGGAGGCACTCTCGTGAATAAAGAGTTCGAGGAATGTCGACGGATTATCGAGCGCGATAAGCACTTTGTTCTGACCACCCATATCAACCCAGACCCTGATGGCATCGGGAGCGAGCTGGCGCTGGCGCGGTTTCTGATAGCAAAGAGGAAAGAGGCCGTCATCCTCAATCACAGCGAGACCCCCTCGAATTGCCGGTTCCTTGATCCAGACAACACGATACTCCAGTTCGACCCCGCGCATCATCGGGATCTTCTCCTTTCTGCCGACGTCATTTTCATCCTCGATACCAATCATCCGGACCGCCTCGAGAGTCTCAAGCCTTTCGTCTTACAGAGTCAAGCCACAAAAGTGTGCATCGACCACCATCTTGACAAGGCGGATTTCGCCGAACTCTATCTTATCGATGAGCCGTCGACCGCCACCGGGGAAATCCTCTACCACCTCATCGCGTACCTTGACGAGAGGGCTTTGACGAGGGAAATTGCCGAACCTCTCTATGCGGCAATCATGACGGACACCGGCTCCTTTCGGTTCCCGAAGACCGATTCCGATGTCCATCGCATCATCGCACACCTTCTCGATCGTGGTGCTGATCCTGTTTACGTATATCAGCAGCTGTACGAAAAAGGAAGCGCCAGCCGCGTGCAGCTTCTCGGTCAGGCCCTCAGCACATTGCAGCTCGCGCATAACGGAAAGGTGGCGTACATCGTGGTGACGAGGGATATGTTTGACCGCACGCGCACCAAAGAAGAGGAGACGGAGAACGTTGTGACATACACGCTGGGAATTCGAGGAGTCCAGCTCGGACTTCTGTTTACGGAACTGCCGGGAAGCATTAAGGTAAGTTTTCGCTCGAAAGGCGAGATAGCAGTGAACTTGCTCGCCCGCGAGTTCGGCGGGAACGGGCACAAGAACGCTGCCGGGGCGCGGGTTCACAATGCCTCCCTCTCCGAGGTTGTTTCA
Organism: uncultured Ignavibacteriaceae bacterium; assembly: GCA_964614245.1. GTDB lineage: Bacteria > Bacteroidota > Ignavibacteria > UBA10030 > UBA10030 > VGWB01. Next base: position 5,886 of record CAZTKU010000093.1, on the reverse strand, counting down.
TCTGTTCTGGATCGAGCACAACATTATGTCCATTGATGGAGTCGCCATGAAGCTATCCTTTCGAAAATCGCTACTCAACCGAATCAAGGCTGACGTTCTCGCTCTCTTCGTTCATCAGGATTCACGATACTTTCGACAGGAGATCGACAAACTCGGTCGGAAGCTCGGCGTGCACATCTCCGCAGCCGATGCCGGTGACTTCGGGGGAAAGGAGGGAGAATCCGCCCTTGTCTATCCGAAAAAAGGGGTTGCCCCGCGTCGGCTGCTGCTGGTAGGTCTCGGCGAGCGTAGGAAGCTGACCATCGAGAAATATCGACGGGCTTCCGCGACTGCAGCCAAGCGGGCAAGGTCCCTCAAGGCGAAATCGCTTGCCCTCGCGCTACCGAGCATTGATCGAGAAGCAAAAAACGTCATTGTGGGCTTGGCGGAAGGCGCATTCCTTTCGCTCTATAAGTTCGACAAGTACGTCTCGAAAAAGGATGATGATCAACCACCGCTGAGTGAGATTACGCTCTACACAGAGAAAGCGAGCCAGGTGAAGGTTGGCGAAGCAGCTGTTCGTTATGCTCAGACCGTGTGTGAAGCAACATGTTTTGCTCGCGATTTAGCAAATGCTCCGGGTAACGAAATCTATCCTGAGACACTTGCGGAAGCGGCTCGACAATCAGCCGAGCGCTGCGGGTATGCAGCCACCGTACTGGATGAGCGCGAGATTAAGGACCTCGGGATGGGCGGCGTGATGGGAGTGAGCCAGGGAAGCGTCCATCCTCCCCGCTTCATCATCCTCGAATACGGAGGACCTTCAACGAAGACAATCGTGCTCGTCGGCAAGGGGGTGACATTTGACACCGGAGGAATTTCGATTAAGCCCTCGGCCAATATGGCTGAGATGAAAATGGATATGTCGGGTGCGGCTGCCGTGATTGGCACATTTGATGCTGTGGCACGGCTCAAGCTTCCCGTTCATCTCGTTGGACTTATCCCCGCCGTCGAAAACATGCCCAGCGGCAGTTCTATCCGGCCGGGCGACGTTCTCCGCCATTTCAACGGTAAGACATCCGAAGTTGACAACACTGACGCGGAAGGCCGCCTCATCCTGGCTGACGCATTGGCGTATGCAGAGAAGTTCAAGCCCGCGGCTGTCATCGACCTGGCCACACTCACCGGAGCTTGTGTTGTTGCCCTTGGACACTACGCGACGGGGATGATGGGAAACGACGATGGATTGATGAAGAAACTGGAGGCGGCAGGTGAAACGACGTACGAGCGCGTCTGGCCTCTTCCTCTGTTCGACGATTATGAAAAGCTCATCAAGAGTGACGTTGCCGATGTCAAGAACGTCGGAGGGCGTTGGGCAGGCGCAATCACCGCCGCATGGTTCCTCAAGAAATTCATCGGCGACTACAAGTGGGTTCATCTTGACATCGCTGGGACGGCGATCCTCGAAGAAAATTCAGACTATACGCCGAAAGGCGGATCCGGCGTCGGCGTTCGTTTGCTGACGCAATTACTCAGTTGATGGAGGTAGCACCGCGCGTGGTCGGTCTAGACGATAGAGTTGCTTCAGATTGCCGTTCACTCTATTTCTTGTTACCTTTTCGGTGTCGGGATGTCGAATCCCAACAAATTCATCTGGAGACAGAATGCATCCATACTCCATGATCTTACGATCTCTGACGGTTCTCGTCTTCACGGTATTAAGCGCCATCCTCCCGGCTATGGCTCAAATAGAACAGGAGCGTGCTGAGCGGTCCCTTCTTCAGCCGATCAGCTACGAAGTCGCCGCTTTCTTCGGAGAGGATACGTCGAGAGCCATCATCAACGTCCATTACCGGATCGGTGAGAATTTCTTCATTTTCGTCCGGAATGAGGCCTCGGGGCAAGGATCAGGGTATGTCGCGCGCGGAGAGCTTGTGGTGGAAATCCTGAACGAGCAAAAGGTCTCGGTGGTTCGCGATATCCGCCAGATATCTCTCACACGAGGAACTGCCATGAGAGAGACTGATCATGCCCTCGATCTGCAAGGCGCTATGTCCTTCCCGGTCCCGACTGGAACGTACACTGTTGTGTTCAGTCTCGACGATCGCGAATCAGGACGATCATTCCTCGAGCGAACCAGGCGCGTCACTGCAACAATTCCAAAACTCGCTCCCTTGGACATCTCAAACCAAATTCTCATTCATAGCCCGGCCAAAGCTGTTTCCATCGATAATCTGCTCCCCTTCAATCGTGGTGGCAATGTCCTTTACGGTGGCCGCGGGGGGATCCTCTCGCAGGTCTATCAGCCGGATACCCTCAACATTCTGGCGATTCGCTGGAGATTGCAGGGGCAGCTTGATGGCTTAGGACCTCGCGTCCAAGAGTTCGACGGAACTGAGTACGTCATGCGGAACGGATTGTTGAAGCTCACAACGCAGAACGGCTCGATGCGATATGGCACTCTGCCCTCAGCATTGCGTTGGATTGCGTGCTACATACCTCTTCCGTTTGAAAAGCTCGAGCCAGGATCGTTTAAGTTGGATATCGAATACCTGTCCGGGCAGAAGACAAAGAAGCAAACGCTCAGCTTCCGTGTCGTTTGGCCGAGCAAGCCATTCTCGCTTATTAATCCCGAGCTTGCCATTGATGCGCTGCGGCACATCGCAACCGAAGACGAGATTGCGGCGCTGCAATCGGGCCCGCCAGCTCGACGCGCTGAGGAATTTCATAGCTTCTGGAAGTCCCGCGCCCGCGACACAACGATCGCGTATAACGAAGTCATGGCCGAGTATTACTACAGAGTGGATGAAGCGCTCAGGAAGTTCTCGACCATACGCGAGGGGGATGGCTACAAAACCGATCGCGGCCGCATCTACATTCTGTATGGCCCGCCGCCCAAGGCCGACAAAGTGCTCCAACCGGGTGGGGCACCGACAGAGATCTGGACGTACGAACGCTTGAGGCGAAGATTCGTTTTCATCGATCCAAGCCGGAACGGAACGTTTGTCCTTAGCCAGACAGAGAATCTGTGAAACCGACGATTGCCATCACGATCGGCGACTTCAATGGTATCGGACCTGAGATCGCTTTGAGAGCGGCGGTCCACGCCTCTATCCGAGGAGTGTGTATCCCCATGCTGGTCGGGCCGCTCAACATCTTCGATCACTTGCGCGGACCGCTGAAGATCAGACAGAAGTTGCAGAAGGTCGTATTCCCATGGAAGGATCCTTCCGCAATCCCCGTTCTGGACGTCGGCGTAGGGCTCTGGGCAGATATTCAATACGGCAAGGCGACGAAGCCAGCGGGGAAGTCGGCTGGAGTGTCGATCGAAAAAGCTGTTGAACTCTGCACAACCGGAAAAGCGGATGCGATGGTAACGGCTCCGGCGTCTAAGGAAGCGCTGAATATCGCGGGCTACGGATTCCCTGGCCAGACCGAAATGGTAGCTCTGTTGAGTCGCTCCCAGAAAGTGGCCATGATGCTTGTCGCAGGCAGCATGCGCGTCGGGCTCGTGACCATCCACACGGCCCTTCGAAATGTCGCAGAGCACATCAGCAAGGAGAAGATTGTCGACAAGGTCTCGATCATCGACGGGTCGCTGAGGCGCGATTTCAGGATTAAAGCCCCCCGCATCGCTGTGCTTGCCCTCAACCCACACGCAGGCGAGCAGGGCTTACTCGGGAGCGAAGAACAGGACATGATCATTCCTGCAATGCGAGAGCTCCAAAACCAGTCAATCAAAGCTGAAGGCCCCTTCTCAGCTGACGCATTCTTCGGGATCCGCGCCGACAAATCATTCGACGCCATTGTGGCAATGTATCATGATCAGGGTCTGATCCCAATCAAGATGAGTTCGTTCGGAAAAGTCGTTAACTTCTCGGCGGGCCTCTCGATCATTCGCACCTCTCCGGGCCACGGCACGGCTTACGATATCGCGGGCAAGGGGAAAGCGAACATCTCGAGCATGCTAGAAGCCATCAAACTCGCCGCGTACTTTTCGAAGAACAAATGGTTGAGCTCAAAGACATAACGGTCTCGTTCGACGGAGAACCCGTCTTGAGAGGCCTGACCTTCGCCATGAAGCCGGGAGAGTTTGTTTATCTCGTGGGGTCGACGGGAGCCGGAAAGAGTTCCCTCCTTCGGCTGCTCTACATGGATCTGAGGCCGGAAGCGGGAACCGTCAAGGTTGCAGACTATGATTCGATAGTTACGAGCGAGCGGGAGATACCCCTCCTGCGAAGAAGGCTTGGCATCGTCTTTCAGGACTACAAACTCCTTGACGACCGAGACGTGTACGAGAATGTAGCCTTCGCGCTTTATGTGACGAACACTCGGAGAAGTGAGATCAAGAAACGCGTCCTGCACGCTCTGGCAGATGTCGGCTTGAGCCACAAGCGAAATCAAATGCCGCAGGAGCTTTCAGGAGGCGAGCAGCAACGCGTGGTCATCGCCCGTGCGATCGTCAATGCGCCCTCCCTCCTTCTGGCAGACGAACCCACCGGAAATCTCGATCCCAGTGCGTCAGCAGAGATCATCGAGCTGCTGAAGAAGATCAATATGCGCGGCACAGCCGTCTTGATGGCCACGCACAACTACGAGCTTGTCAAGAAGTACCCCGCCAGGATCGTCAAGTTGAAGGACGGCAAGCTCTTCGAGGTCGATTTCAAAGAGAAATAAAAAGGCGCCAGCAACACAACCCGGCGCCGTGGTTCCCCGCTCGATTCCTTCTTCTGATTAGCGAACTTGTTCGACCCTCTTCACTTCATGGTGCGCGAGCATCAGCGCTCGTTCAATTCCTGCACGCAGAGTCATGATAGACATCGGGCACGACTGGCATGAGCCGGTCAGCCGAACTTCGACAATCCCATCACCTGTGACCCGCACCAGCTCCACGTCCCCGCCATCCTCGAGCAGATAGGGGCGGATCTTCGTCAGGCTTTCCTGTATGACTTCCTGGGTAATCACGCTCCGTGCCGCTAATTCTGGTTTCCGAGAATGATCTCCACCTTCGGAGTCTGCGGCGCCACCAGATTCCTAATGCTTACCTGGGCCGCGAGGTTCCGCGCGATCTGTCGGATAACCTGCGCCTGCGGCGATACTTCTTCCATCACCACAATCGGTCGCCCCTCGTCCCCCCCGACTCGAACCTTTGTATCGAGAGGAATCTCTCCCAAGAACGGTACTGCCAACTCCGTGGCTGTGCGACTTCCCCCTCCACTATCAAAGATATTCTCACGATGACCGCAGTGGCTGCAGATGTAGTAACTCATGTTCTCAACGATCCCCAGTACCGGGACATTGACCTTGTTGAACATCACGAGACCCTTGCGGGCATCTGCAAGGGCGACATCTTGCGGCGTGGTGACGATGACCGCTCCCGTGAGGGGAATAGTCTGCACAAGCGTCAACTGAATATCACCGGTTCCCGGAGGGAGGTCGAAAATCAAATAGTCGAGATCACCCCACTTTACGTCGCCCATGAACTGCTTCACGGCTCCGCTGGCCATCGGTCCACGCCAGATCACAGCTTGCATCGGATCCACGAGAAATCCGATCGACATGATCTTGACGCCGTACTTCTCGAGCGGTACCAGTTTATTCTGCGACACCCGAGGCCTTTCATTGATACCGAACATCAGGGGGATACTCGGTCCGTAGACATCAGCATCGACCAACCCTACCTTGGCGCCATCCTGAGCAAGCGCGACCGCAACATTAACGGCGACGGTTGACTTGCCCACGCCTCCTTTGCCGCTCGCCACGGCAATCGTGTTCTTGACGCCCGGGAGAATGACGTCCTTCTGCGTGTTGGCATGCGGAGTGACATTTGATGTCATCGTGATGTCCACAGTGCCGACGCCCTCTATGTTCTGCCTGAGGGCCTTTTCGCAATCAGCCTTGAACTGA